>DDRC01000123.1 GCA_002342985.1 Flavobacteriales bacterium UBA2426 | reverse complement strand
GTCGTAGCCCGCGCTTCCCCAGTAGGTTAGCCGCTCCACCGCGTTTCCGCCCACGCTCAAGCGCGCCGCGAAGGCATCGGCCGGACCGCCGTTGAACGCGCCCTGCACCGCGCCGGAGCTCACGGGCAGGTTGGTGCTCAACGTGCCCCCGCACACATACAGCCGCCCCTGCGTATCCAGGTCGCCGTTGTAGAGCGCATCTGCTGCGGTCCCCCCGAGATAGCTGCCATATTGCAGCTGCGTGAGCTGCGGATTGAAGCGCGCCACGAAGCCATCGTGGCTTCCGCCGCCGTAAGCGGCCTGTGCGGCGTCAGCCGTCACGGGCATGTTCTGCGTCTGCGTGCAGCTCACCACCCAAACGCGGCCCTGAGGGTCCAGGAGCACTTCGCCGCGCACCTCATCCGCATAGTTGAACTTGAGGCCGGCGGCCGAGTTCAAGCCATCGTTCGCCGTGCCGCCGAGGTAGGTGCTGCCGATGAGCGCGCTGCCATCGCTGGCCAAGCGAGCCACCACCATGTCCGATCCGTTCGGATAGGAGATGCCGAGGCCGGCCGGCGTCACCGCTGAGCCTCCGCCGAAGCTGTTGTCGAAGCAGCCGGCCGTGGTGGGGAAATCATCGGAGCCGGTAGTGCCGAGCAGCACGAGCTGGTCGTTGCCGTCCACATAGAGACTGTGCGGCATCTCGTCGCCGTTGCCGCCGAGGTAGGTGCTCCAGACGAGGAAGCTGCCGGTGGTGTCGTACTTGGTGACAGCGATGTCGGTGCCGCCGTTCTGCTGACCCGCACCGCCGGCCCATTGCGTCTGGTAGGCGCCGAGGGTCACGGGGAACTGGTTGCCGAAGGCCGTGCTGCCCGCGTACAGGAATCCGAGCTGGTCGAATGTGGCGGTGTATCCGAAGTTGTTGCTGAATGATCCCGAGTATGTGGCGAAGGAGAGGGTGGGGTCGATGACCAGCGGGTGCCGCGTGTCATAGTCGCCGGGCATGAATCCGACGATGCCATCCTGCACCACGTAACGGCATTGCACGGGCCGCTGCTCACCGTTGATGACTTGGTAGGCCAGCGGGATGCGCTCGGTGAGCCTGCCCAGTGAAGTGTGCACCACGAGCGATGCGCCGAGCAGCTCCACCTTGTCGGCGCCTTCGAAGGCGATGCGTATGCCGGAGGGGTCAGCGCCGGCTTCGACCACCAGGTCGTATTTCGCTCCTCCGCGGCCGGCCCTGAGCACGGCATCGCATCCCGGTGCGATCCGTCTGTAGGTGACCTGCGCGAAGCCCTTGGCTCTGGAGGCCCACCTTGAGCGGTCGCGGCCGAGAAGGTAGTTGTGGTATCCCCGCAGCTCATCCGACGCCTCGGGGCGCGTGCCCTCATCGGCGCTGAGGAAGCGCATCCGAACGGCATGCCGTCTGATCGCCGCTGGCAGTGGCGCTTCTACCCGGGCATGTGTGCCTGCCATGGCCGCGGCATCGAAGAGGTCGAAGACGATGGCGTCCCGCTCGCACCAGGCCACCGCTCCATCCATTTCCGCCTGGTAGAGGATGCCCGCCTCCCATTGTCCGCGATTCTCGATGAAGCGCGCCTGGCCATCGGCCCTGGCCCCGATGAGCAGGGTGGCAAGGATGGCGAAGGCACGCGAGGGTCCCATGGGCTGGCCGCACGAAGGTAGCTTGGGACGATGGTGAACGGCGGTCCGCGCTGCTCCCCGGCTAGGGGCGCCGTGCCTTCCGCGGCGTCGCACCCGAGAGCTGGTCCTGCATCGGCGCGGCATCCCCTCTCACCACCATGCGGAACTCCACACGGCGGTTCTGGCTGCGCCCCTCCTCGGTCCTGTTGCTGGCAAGGGGCTGGTTCTTTCCGTGTCCGATCGGCACCAGCCGTTCGGCGGCCACGCCCCGATCCACCAGGTGCCTCACCACCGCATCGGCGCGATCCTGCGATAGGCCTAGATTGTACTGGCGGCTGCCGATGTCGTCGGTGTGGGCTTCGATCACCAGCTGCAGTTCTGGATGCTGTCGGAGCAGGACGATGATCTGCTCCAGGATAGGCTCCGCACTGCGCTCCAGGTCGGCGCTCTTGTAAGCGAAGTGGATGGCGCTGGTGCGCAGCTTCTTGTGGTTGAGGTCTTCGAGGCGGCTCATATCCAGCTGGCTCAGGTCCAGGAGCTGCTCCACGCGCAGGGCGAACACCTCCGCATCCAGGAACTGCAGTTCCTTCACCTTCCTGAAGACCTCATAGAGTTCCTCTGCGCTCTTGGTCTCTCCCACGGAATAGGTGTAGGTGCCTTGCAGGGGATCGAAGCGCTCCACCACGCGGTAGAGCTTCCGGATCTGCGCGAAGCGCGGATCATCGAGGTCCACACGGGCCTTGCTCGTGAAGAGCTGCACGGAGAACACCGCATCGGCAAGGTCCACGCCTTGCAGGCTGGCATCATCGAAGGGCAGCTCCTGGTATTCGAAGCTATGGGTCTTGCCCAGTGCATCCTGGTAGGTTGCCACCACGGCCATGTCCTCGTGGTCGCGGAAGCGGTCGATGACGACGATGCGTTTGGTGTTGCAGCGGTTGGTGATCGTGCCCTCTCCATCCGGCCAAGCGATCACATCTAGCTTGACCTCATAGGTGCCTTCCGCCTTGAACGCATGATGTGCTTTCAGGCCTTCGAGCAATGTGCCGTCCCCGAGGTCCCAATGGTACTCGCCGGGCTTCATGCCTGGCAGGTTGCTCATGCCCCCATGGAGCTCCAGGCGACGACCGGTCCGCACCGTATCCGGGGCCGCGATCCACGCCTGGGTCAGGTCGGCCACCACCAGTTCCTTCTCGGTCAGCACGTGGAACACGGCGTTGGTCTTGCGGTCCATCAGCACCGAGCGCACCGTATAGGTTCCGGGCTGTTCGTAGCAGTGCTGCGCATGATAGCCCTTGATGCGTGTGCCATCGCCCATGTCCCAGTAATGATCCAGGGGGAGAGCGCTAGTGGCGGCATGCGGGCGCTTCCGCAGGGAGTAGCAGTAGTTGTTCTGCTGCTGCTCCGTGCAATCACGGAAGCGCGGCACGGTGACCTTGGCCTGGTGGATGGCATCCGTCCCGGAGCGGTTGGAGGAGAAGAGCGCGTTGTAGCGGTCCTGCATCTCGGCATAGCCATGGTCGTGGGCGGCGCTGTTGACGGGCTCCGGCATCCATTTCGGCGTCGCCCAGCCGTCCCCATGAGGTTCGCAGACGAGGATGTCGAGGCCGCCCAGCCCGCCGGGCCGGTCGCTGGCGAAATGCAAACGCCCATCGGCCTGCAGCCTGGGATAAGCCTCATTGCTGGCGCTGTTGATGCCCGGCCCCAGGTTCTCCGGTGCGCTCCATCCATCAGCTGTGCGTGTGGATCGGTACAGGTCCATGCCGCCGAAGCCGCCGGGCCGGTCGCTGGCGAAGAGCAAGGTGCGCCCGTCGGGAGAGAAGCAGGGGTGCACATGGGCATGAGCGGGATCATTGTGGGCGAATGGCACGGGTG
The DNA here is from genome assembly GCA_002342985.1 of Flavobacteriales bacterium UBA2426. Classification (GTDB taxonomy): domain Bacteria; phylum Bacteroidota; class Bacteroidia; order Flavobacteriales_F; family PHOS-HE28; genus PHOS-HE28. Next base: position 2,926 of record DDRC01000123.1, on the reverse strand, counting down.
CGGTCCAAGCCCCATCCTCCAGGTGCGAGAAGAAGAGGCCCAGCTGGCTACTGGATCGGCGCATGTTTGTCAGCTTCTTGGGCAGCACCTGGTTGCGGGTGTAGCAGATGGTGCGTCCGCCATCGGTGAAGCTGGCGGGGCCCTCGTTCACGGGAGTGGCGAGGTTGGCGCTGAAGAGCACCGGGGTGCCCGTTCGGCCTTCGCGCATCGGCACCCAGTAGAGATCGCTCAGCGGCTTTCCGGTCTCCGCGTCCACGAACCCGATGAGTGAGCTGTTCTCGCGCACCGAGCACATCACGAAGCCGCTGTCCATGAATAGCGGCGCGTAATCCTCCCCTGCCGGACGGATCCCCAAAGGTCGCACCTCATGCACCACCTGCGCGGTGGCAGCCAGCGCGCTGAAGGAGAGAAGGGGGGCGAGGAGGAAGCGTGGCATGTTAGAAGTAGCGCGGGTCCCTTACCCGGATGCGGTAGCCGAATTCATACTGGACCAGCAGTTCATGCGTGCCGCGGTGATACGGGCGCAGGGCGGATATGCCCAGGTCGTAGGCGTAGCCGAGGCGCCACTGCGGCGTAGGCAGCACCTCCAGCATCCCGACCACCGCATCGCGCGTGCGGTAGCTCACGCCCAGCCAGATCCGGTCCTTGTAGATGACATTCGTGCTGAGGTCACCCTGCAATCCACTGTCCAAGCGGTAGCGCAGCAACGCGCTGGGCTTCAGCTTCAGGTCGTCGTTGAGCTTCATCAGCCATCCGCCTGTGAGCATCGGTTGCATGCTGATGCGTTCGTCCGTGAGGCGGTATGCGCCATCCGTTGGATCGTATCGGTGCGCGACCAGGAAGGGGACCGATGCGCCGAGGAACCATGTCTTGGTCTGATACAAGGCTCCCGCACTGAAGTTGGGTCGGAGCGCGGCTCGCGTGGCGCCCGCATAGGCGGCATCGTCTGTCTGCTGCAGGGACACCTCGGTCCAATTCGCCCGGAGAACCGTGAGGCCTGCGCCTACGCCCAAGGCAAGCTTGCCCCTGGGTGTGCGGATGCGGTACGCGTAGTTCGAGAGGATCCCCGATTCGTTGGTCACTCCGATACGGTCGTTGTAGACCACCAGGCCCAGCCCGAGCGGACTTCGCTTCACGGGGGCGTGCACGGAAGCCATCTGCGTGACCGGCGCCCCGTCGAAGCCCACCCATTGCTGGCGGTGCGTCAGCGTGGCGCTGAGCACATCGCGGCTGCCGGCATAAGCGGGGTTGATGGTCAAGCCGTTGAATAGGTACTGGCTGGTTAGCGGAGAGTGCTGTGCGCGGACCGCAGCGGTGAGGCACAGCGCTACCAACGGGATAGAGCGGCGGATGATCCTCATCGCTTGATGATCACGTGGCCATTGTACGTTCGGTTCCCACCAAGGTTCAGCACGTAGAAGTAGGTGTCATCCGGAAGGGCCTGACCGTTGTGGGAGCGCCCTTCCCAATCGTTGCCGTAGCGATCCGTCGCATACACGGGATGTCCCCATCGGTTGAAGATCCGCAGTTCGCTCGCCGGGTAGGCTTCGAGCCCGGTGATGACCCAGCGGTCGTTCGTGCCATCGCCATTCGGGGAGTAGCCTTGGGGAATGAAGAGGTCGGCCACGTGGATCAGCAGGGTGTCGCTGACCGAGGCGCAGATCCCCAGGCTGGCGGTAAGGACCACCACGTTGTCGCCGATGGCGAGGCCGGTGATGCTGGTGGAGCTGTCCGTCGGTTGTGCGAAGGAGCCCGACCCGCTGAGGATGGTCCATATCAGGCTCGCGCCGGGCGAAGCGCTGCCGGTCACCAGCGATTCCGTGGTCACCTCCAGGCGCTGATCCTCGCCGGCTTCCACCCATAGGGCCGTGCCTGGGTCGAGGAAGGTCACCAGCACCGTGTCGCTGGCGGAGCAGGACCCTTGGGCCTCCGTCCAGATGATGGCATATGTACCATAAGCGGTGGCCGTTGCGATGACGCTGGGCTGCTGCGGCGAGCCATAGAACGTGACGCCCGATGGGGCGGTCCATTGGCCTTGCCCGGTCCCGCTCAGGTCGGCAGCATCTCCGCAGATGCTCTGGTCGGGTCCAGCATTCGCGGCAGGAGCGGATTGGACGATCACCGGCTGTGTGGATTGCGCGGTGCATCCGGCCGTTTCAATGGTGTAGGTGAGGGGGATGCTGCCGGAGAGGCCGCTGGGGTCGAAGACGCCTCCGGAAACGTTCTGGCCCGACCATGTACCGCCCGGCGTGCCGGTGTTCCACCCATCCAGGTTGATGGGGCTGTGGTTGCTGCAGATCACCGAGCCGGGCGTCCAGGCCGCATTCGGTGCGGCGATGATGGTCAGTTCGGCGACCGCAGATGCGGGGCACGCACCGCCGATCAGGTGGCTCACGAGGTAGTCGCCTGGTACGCTCGCGGAAAGGTCGATGCTTCCGCTGAGGGCATCGATGGCCAGGCCGGCGGGTACTGCGCTGAAGGTGCCTCCCGCCTCCGCCGTCCACGGTGCAGGCGAAGGTCCGTTGACGCAGTATTGTGCTGCACCATAGGCGAAGGCGGCGTCGCTCGTGGGGTGGAAGGTGATGCGCACCGTGTCGGTATCAACGCAACCGCCGATTGCCACAGTCCACAGCAGGTCGAAGGCACCAGGGGTCGCAGCCGATACTTGCGCCGTTGGGTCCGTCTCCGAACTGAGGCTGACACCGGTGGGTGCGGTCCAGATGCCGGAGCCGGATGCGGCCATTGTGGTTGATGTGCCGCAAACGGTCTGGTCGGGGCCAGCATCACTGGTGCAATCCACAGGCGTTCCGGCGCAGCCACAGTCGGTGGTCCATGCATCATCGATGGTTTGCTCGTTTCCGTCGTCGCAGGGCGTTCCGGGCAGGGCGCTGCCGCCCGCGCTGCCGGTGCAATCGATGAGCTGGCC
>DDRC01000035.1:5748-8213 GCA_002342985.1 Flavobacteriales bacterium UBA2426 | reverse complement strand
CTGGCCCACGCACTGGCAGCTGGCGCCGATCGCATCATTACCGGTTGCGGGATTGCCATCATTGCACGCGGTTCCCGGCTCAGGGTTCCCGCAACCGCAACTGCCCGGGGAGGTCTTCTGCGGGTCGCTGGGGCAGCCGTCCCCACCAGCAGCGATGTAGCCGTTGGGTGCCGTGCAGGCCTGAGTTGCCGTAGCCGGATCACCGGCGCCATCGCCATCCGCATCGGCGTACCAGGTGCTGGCCGCCACAATGGTCACATTCGCCGTGGTGCTGAAGGCGGAGCAGCCGCCGCTGGCCGCGATGGCATAGGTCACCGTATAGTTCCCGGGCGAGCTGCCCGAAGGGTTAATTGCTCCGGTGCTGCTGTTGATGGAGAGCCCGGTCGGTGAGGCGCTGTACGCGCCACCGGCCGTTCCTGTCCGCACCACACTGACCGGACCGCCAGCTGAACAGACCGGTGCAGCCCCGTAAGAGATTGTGGCCGACGGCGATGTCATGATGACAACCGTCGCCGTGGTGCTGAATGCCGGGCATCCACCCGAAGCGGCCAGCGTGTAGGTCACCGTGTAGTTGCCTGGTGTGCTGGAGACCGGCGCGATATTGCCATTGAAGGTGTTGATGGAAAGGCCTGCAGGGGTCACGCTGTAGGATCCGCCGGAAGCCCCGGTGCGCGTGACGCTCACACCCGCCACCGTGGTGCAGAATGGAGAGCCCACGTAGTTGATGGTGGAGGACTGCTGGGCGTTCACGGCCACATTGATGCTCTGCTGGGCGCTGCCGCAACCGTTGCTCACGGTCACCGTGTAGGTTCCTGCTGCAGCCGTCGTAGCTGCTGCAATGGATGGGCTCTGCTGGCTGGAGGTGAAGCCGTTGGGGCCCGTCCAGCTGTAGGAAAGGGGAGCGGCACCCGTGACGGAGAGCGTGAAGGCCAGGTTGCTGCCGGTGCACACCGGGCTGTTGCTCACAAGGGAGGCGATCACCGGCGCCGAGGCATTCACACCGACGCACTGGCAGCTCGCATTCCATGCATCGTTGGTGGTGCAGGGGTTGCCATCGTTGCAGGCGGTGCCCGGCACGGCCGCACCACCGGGAACGCCCAGGCAATCATTCGCCGTAGCGCCTCCTGCGGTGCCGATGGCGCCGAGCGAGAGGTTGTAGTAGCTGCCGCTCGTGCTCACCTGCAGCTTGACCGCCCGAACCATGTACTGGCGCCCGTTCACGAAGGGAATGGCGGGGTTGACATAGCTGTTGCCCGTGACCGGTGAGCCCGTCAACCGCGTGACTCCCCCATCCGAAGCGAGCTCGTATACATGATAGCCCGCGAGCCCGGGCTCGCTGCTCGCTGTCCAGCTGAAGGCCGCCGCTCCCGCGCTATTGCTGACGATGAGGTCCTGAGGAGGAGCGACCATGGCCATCCGCAGCGAGGGATCGCCCATCAGGCCCAGGTGGACCCGTCCAATCGAGCCTTGCCAGCCATCCGTCAGCGGCGTGTAGAGGCTCGTGTTGTTCATGGTGACCCATGTGCTGTAGCCGATGTTCTCTCCCAGGCCCATGTGGTGGAAGTACCAGCCCGGGATGGCCGACCACACATTGGTGAGGGCCTGACCGCTGCAGAGCGGGGCCCGCAGGAAGTTGTTCTTGTTGTCCCAGTCGCCGAAGTAGCTGCCGAAGGCCATGTTGAACACGCCGTTCATGTTGCTGGCGGCATAATCATGGACCGAACCCACATTGCCGGCGCCGTGATAGGTGATGACACCCTGGTAGGTCTCCTGCGCGCCACCGCCGCTGCTGTAGGTCCAGAGGTAGCTGTTGTTGTTCACCAGCGTATAGAACGGCCAAGCCGACTGCTGCGCGGTGGTGATGTTGGATGGTCCAACGAGCGGCGCGATGCTCCGCCAGCCCGAGGCCGCCAAGGGATTGCTCACCCACTGGAGATTGTCGAACATGATGCCCCGCACCTGGGGCGTCCATGTCTTCACCTTGAAGTCATGCGCCTTGTTGAGGTAGTTGCGCATCAGCTGCACATAGGAGGCGCTGAAGGCAGGCATGTCCGAGAGGTCCACACGGCCCACCTGCAGCTCAACCGCCGTGGGGAAGTTGTTCTGGTCGAACTTGCCGTCGCCCGGGACATTGGTATTCTGCGGGCGCTGCATGCCGCCGCTGTTCACCGTGTTGTCTGTCCAGGTGCCGTTGAGCTCGCCGTAGTAGCCGTCGCAGGGCCAGGCGCCGCTGTGCTCGCCATGGCCATCGGGGGCCTGGTTCCCCGAATAGGGTACCGGTACATGGCCGACGATGTACACGGCCCTCACATTGGCGGGGTCGCTGTTGTAGTGGCCGATGATGGTGTTCCGCACGCTCGACACGGTGGCCGTGGGCGCCACATCGCTCCGCAGCACCCCCCAGCCATCGGCGCGGAGGTCCTGCTCGAGCTGCTGCAGCTCGGTGTAGAGGGGCGTGCTGAGTT
>DDRC01000035.1:0-5672 GCA_002342985.1 Flavobacteriales bacterium UBA2426 | reverse complement strand
CGGTGTAGAGGGGCGTGCTGAGCGTGTTGTCGACGAGCAGCACCATCTTGCCGCGGTAGTCCACCGCCGGGACCTCGATGCCGGTGCAGATGTAGCCGTTCCCGGTCACCCCGTTGCTCACGCGCACCACCCGGTACTCGTAAGCCGTGCCCACGGCAACGGCGTTATCCTGCCAGCTCAGGTCGCTCGCTGCGGGGTTGGCGATGGCGCTGCCCCAGCTCGTGGCCGACTTGAGCTTGCGGTAGATGGTGATGCTGGTGGTGCCGGCCATGGTGGGCCAGGCCAGGGTGATGCGCGCCGGAGCGGCCTGCACCGTGGCGGAAAGCTGGACGGCCGCCCGTTGAGAGCTCGTCTGGCCGAGCAGGAGCGCAACGGACAGCACGAACGTGAAGGACAGGATGTAGCGCAGCATGGGATGCGGTGTTGGATGGACCAACCGGGCATCACCGTCGGCTTTCGCCGGGAGCGTCGCGAGGCAGCGCGAGCGTTCCCCGATGGATGAGCGGCTGAACCGAGGCTTTCTACCCCGGAAGCCGGTATCGGGTTACATGGAGCGGCCCGGGCTTGCAGGGGCGCCCCCCTGCCCACCCGTTGATCAGTGCTTCACGATGCGTGCGCGGCCAAGGACCTGGCCGTTGGCATCGAGCACGGCCAGGGTATAGGTGCCTGGGGCAAGCCCCTGCAGGTCCACCTGCGGCGTGAAGCGGAGGTCGAGCGCCCGGCGGCCCACGGCATCCCAGAACAGGATGCGCTGCGCGAAGGCGACCCGTCCGATGTGGAGGATGTCCCGTGTCGGATTCGGATGCACGACGAGTTGCGGTGCCGCCGCCACCTCATCGATGCCGATGTCCTCGCAGGCATCGCCCACGCCATTCCCATTGGCATCCGCCTGCGCGGGATTCGCCACCCAGGGACAATTGTCGCATACGTTCCCGATGCCGTCCCAATCGAAATCCTCCTGGTCGGGGTTGGACAGGCCCGGGCAATTGTCCAGGCAATCCGCAACCTGGTCGCTATCGGCATCGGGATTCGGCTCCACCCCGGTGGTTCCGCCTGCGCAGGCCCCGCAGTCATCGATGAACGCCGTTCCGTTCGGCACTCCGGCGCAATCCAGTGGCAGGCCCAGGTGGGTGCAATCCAGGGTCCAGGCGTCATCGACCGTCTGCGGATTCCCGTCATCACAAGGGGTGCCGGGCAAGGCTGTGCCACCGGCGGCACCGGTGCAATCGAATGCTTCCCCGAGGCATTGGCACAGACTGTTCCAAGCGTCATTGCCCGTTGCCGGATTGCCATCATCACATGGAGTGCCCGGCAAAGCGGCTCCGCCAGGCTCGCCCTCGCAGTCGATGAGCAGGCCCAGGCATTCACAATCGGCCGTGAAGGCATCGTTCGCTGTCGCCGGATCACCATCATCGCAGGGGGTGCCGGGCAGATTGGGGCCTGCGATCACCCCCAGGCAGTCGGGGTACTGACCGAGGCAATCGCACCCATCGGTCCAGGCATCGTTCACCGAGACCGGGTCCCCGTCATCGCAAGGGGTGCCGGGCTGAGCGGGCCCGCCGGGCTCACCCTCGCAGTCGTAGACGAGGCCGGCGCATGTGCAGTCCTGCTGCCACCGGTCGTCGCCTGTGAAGAAGTCCCCATCATCGCAGGGCGTTCCAGGGAGCGCTGCGCCGCCCGGGACACCCGTGCAGTCGATAAGCAGGCCGGCACAATCGCAATCCGCCGTCCACGCATCGTTCGCTGTGGCCGGATCGCCGTCATCGCAGGGCGTCCCTGCGAAGGAAGCCCCCCCGGGGACGCCGGCGCAGTCGATCAGGAGGCCGGCGCACGCGCAATCAGCGGTCCAGCGGTCATCGCCGGTCAGGGGGTCGCCGTCATCGCAGGGACTTCCAGGCAGGGCGGAACCGCCCGGCACGCCTGTACAATCGATGAGGTCGCCGCTGCATGCGCACGCGATGGTCCACTGGTCATTCCCGGTTGCGGCGTTGCCGTCGTCGCAGGGTGACCCGGGCAGCGCCGGGCCGCCGGCCATACCGAGGCAATCGATCACCTGGCCTTGGCATTGGCAGTCCGCTGTCCAGGTATCCCCCCCGGTGCCGGCATCGCCGTCGTCGCACGGGGTTCCGGGCAGTTGCGGCCCACTCGGAACACCCTCGCAATCCAAGGGCACGCCCATGCAGATGCAGGCTTCGTTCCAGGCATCACCACCGGTCGAGGGATCGCCATCATCGCATGGGCTTCCTGGAAGCGCTGCCCCACCCGGAACGCCGGCACAGTCCAGCGGGAGCCCGGCGCAGAGGCAGTCGGCGTCCCAGGTGTCCCCTCCGGTGGCCGGGTCACCGTCGTCGCAAGGGGTGCCGGGCAGCGCGGTGCCACCGGGCAGGCCAGCGCAATCCAGCGGCAGCCCCACGCAGCTGCATTGATTCGACCAGAGGTCCCCACCGGTGAGCGGATCCCCGTCGTCGCAAGGGGTGCCGGGCAGCGCGGCGCCGAATGGCGTGCCCTCGCAATCCGCATCCAACGGCTGGCCTGTGCACAGGCAATCCACGCCATAGGCATCGCCGATGGTGAGCGCCAGGCCATCATCGCAAGGAGTACCGGGCAGAGCGGAGCCACCGGCCTCTCCTGCGCAGTCCAGCGGCAGCCCAGCGCAGGTGCAATCAATTTGCCAGGTGTCCGCCCCGGTAGCGGGATCCCCATCGTCGCAGGGGCTCGCGGGAAGCGCGGAGCCACCGGGCACGCCGGCGCAATCCAGCGGCAGCCCGGCGCAGGTGCAATCCGATTGCCAGGTATCCAGCCCCGTCAAGGGGTTGCCATCGTCGCACGGTGCACCCGGCACTGATGGACCGCCGGCAACGCCTTCGCAATCCAAGGGTGGCAGGGCGTAGTCGACGCAGAGCCGCGCCGACCGTGCGGGGTCCTGGTCCCAGCTCCAGCTCGAGCGCCGGCCGGTGCCCCTGACGATGGCTACCACGCTGTTCCCCTGCTGCCATCCCTGCCGGTCGATGACCGCCTGCAGGATGCCGGCCAGGTTCGGTGTGCGCTGGGCCGCACCGGCCTGGTTCGCGGTAGGCCATAGCGGAGGGGCCCAAGGCACGGCTGCGGTGAGCGGACGGCTGCTGAAGTTGAATGGTGTCCATCCCAGGGTCGCCGCATCATCAGCATCCTGGAAGGCCACTTCCAGCGCGCAGGGATTGATGCCGCTGGTGCCCCGCGAGGTGAACTGCAGGTATGCATTGACGATGGTGGATCCAGCGGGGATGCCGACATCGCCGTAATGGAGGGCGGTCACCTGGTGCCCGCGCCACGGATTCGACTCGCTGTCGAACACCAGATCTAGCGCCCCGGTGTTGTTGTAGATGTTGCCGTTTCCGGCCTCCTCCCCATCCGGGTTGGAGGGCCCCGCCAGCGTGAAGCACGTGCTGACGTCGATGCAGTCGTTGCTGCCTCCGCACACCCCGCAGAGGTCGAACATGGCGGTGCCTCCGGGTACACCGTTGCAGTCGATCGGCAGGCCTGCGCATTGGCATTCGGTGCTCCAGGCATCATTGCCGGTGGCTGGATTCCCGTCGTCGCATGGCGCTCCCGGAAGAGCAGGCCCATTGAGCGTCCCCTGGCAATCGACCGGTAGGCCAGCGCACTGGCAATCCGTGCTCCATGCATCGTTCGCCGTGAGCGGATCGCCATCGTTGCAAGGCGTTCCGGGCAGCGCCGGACCACCGGCCACGCCCAGGCAATCGATCAGCTGGCCCACGCACTGGCAGGCAGCGCTCCACGCATCACCGCCCGTTGCCGGGTTGCCGTCATCGCATGGGGTACCGGGCAATGCCGGACCGCCTGGCGTGCCGAGGCAATCCACCAGTTGGCCGGCACAGACGCAGTTGGGCCCCACCACATCACCGGTGGTGGAGGGGTTGTTGTCGTTGCACAGCGCGCCTGGCTCAGGATTCCCGCATCCGCATTGGCCAGGGGCGGTCTTGTTGGGGTCGCTGGGACAGCCGTCCTGCGCATTGCACACCCCATCGCCGTCAGTATCTCCGCTGAATACCCCTGCGCACTGGCAGGTGGCGCTCCAGACATCGTTGAGCGTGCAGGCATTGCCGTCGTTGCACGGGGTTCCGGGCAGGGCACTGCCGCCCGGCTGACCGGTGCAGTCCGTGACCGTCTGATTGAGGTTCACCTGTCCGGATGCGCCCAGGCTGAGGTTCCAGTAGCTGCCGCTCGGGGACACCTGCAGCTTGAGCGCCCGTACCATGTACCGCACGGTGCCGCCAAGCCCGGTGGTATTGTCCGTGAACGAGGTGCCGGTAACCGCAGCGGACGTCCGCCGCTCCCACAGCTGCGTGGCCGTGTTGAAGCGGTAGACATGGTAGCCGGCAAGGCCGGGCTCCGGCGAGGCGGTCCATGCAACAGTGGTGCTGGTGCCATTCGCCGAGGAGGCCTGCACGGCGCTGGGCGGCGCCACCACATGCATGCGGAGGCTGGGATCGCCCAGGAGCGAAATGTGCACACGGCCTGCCTGGGGGTTCGCCGGCTCGTAGTGGCCGTTGCCGTTGTTCTGGGTGAGCGTGGTGGCGTAGCCGATGGTCTCGCCCATGCCCATGTGGTGGAAGTACCAATTGGGATAGCCCGCCCAGAAATTGGTGAGCGCCGTGCCCGAGGCAAGCGAGGCCCGCATCAGGTTGTTGGTGAAATCCCAGTCTCCGAAATAGCTGCCGAAGAGAATGGTGAAGATGCTCTGCGGGCTGGTACTGGCGAACTGCGCGGTGTTGCCCACGCCGTTGGAGTTGGTCCACCATCCGCCGCCGCAGCCATAGCTCCAGAGGTAGCTGCCTGAGGTGAGCGCTGTGAAGTAATCGCCGGCGGCCACGTTGTTCGGGTTCACCAGCGGCGCGAAACCCCGCCACGCATTCTGCGAGAAGGCATCGCCATAGCCGGTGAAGTTGTCGTCCACCACGGCCCGCTCCTGCGCGGTGATCTGCTTCACCTTCCATTGATGGAGCTTGTTCAGGTAGCTCGCAGTGAGTTGGGTCTCGGTCTGACTGAACGCTGGCAGGTCGTAGAAGTCGATCCGGCCCACGGCCAGCTCAACGGCCGTAGGGATGATGCTCTGATCGAACTTGCCGTCGCCGGGCACATTGTGGTTCCGTGTCCAGGCTGCGGACGTGCTGTTCACGCTATTGTCCGTCCAGTTCCCGTTCATCTCCCCGTAGTACGCATCGGCCACCCAGGCGCCGTAATGCTCACCATGGCCATCGGGAGCCAGGTTCCCGCTCATGGGGATGGGTACGTGCCCGACGATGAAGACCGCCTTCACATTGGCCGGGTCAGCGCTGTAGGCCGATGACACCAGGGCCTTCACCGAAGTGACAGGTGCCGTCCGGCTCACATCGTGCCGTATCACCCGCCATCCGTCGGCCTCGAAGTCCTCCGTGAGCTGGGTGAGCTGGGCGGCCAGCGATGCCGTGAACGTGTTGTCCACCAGCAGGATGAGCTTGCCACGGCTCTCCACCATCGCCAGTTCGATCCCTGCGTTGATGTAGCCGAAGCCATTGCCCAGATTGCTGGTGGTGCGCACCACTTTGTACTCGTAGCTGGTATTCACCGCCACGTTGTCATCCACGAATTGTTGCGCCCCAGCACCCAAGGTGGCGACGGCGCTACCCCAG
>DDRC01000038.1 GCA_002342985.1 Flavobacteriales bacterium UBA2426 | reverse complement strand
ACGAGGTCCTTGGCCTCCTTCAGGCCCAGGCCGGTGAGCTCCTTCACGAGCTTCACCACGGCGAGCTTGTTGGCACCGCCGCTCTTCAGGATCACGTCGAAGCTGGTCTTCTCCTCAGCAGCGGCAGCGCCACCGCCGCCGGCGGCCGGAGCGGCCACGGCAACGGCCGCAGCGGCCGGCTCGATCTTGTACTCGTCCTTCAGGTACTGGGCCAGTTCGTTGACCTCCTTCACGGTGAGGGCCACCAGCTGATCGCCCAGGGTTTTGATGTCTGCCATTGTTCGGTGTTGTTACTGATTGTTCGTGGAAGCGGACTGTGCGTAACGCGTTTGGTCTTGTTAGTTGGCGGCGCGGGCCTCCAGGGCCTTCACCAGGCCGGCGATCCTCTGTCCGCCGCTGCCCTGCAGGCCGCTGATCACATTCTTGATCGGGCTCTGCAGCAGGCCGATGATCTCGCCGATGAGCTCCTCCTTGCCCTTCAGGTTCGCCAGCATGGCGATCTGGTCGTCGCCGATGAACACGGCCTCATCGATCCAGGCGCTCTTGAGCTGGGGCTTGGGCACCGCATCCTTCGCTGCGGGGTTCTTCTTGCGGAAATCCTGGATCAGCTTCGCAGGGGCATTGCCCTTCTCGGCGAACATCACCGCGGTCTGGCCGGCCAGGGTGGGGAACAGGGCGCTGTAGTCCTTGTCCTCGATGCGCTCCATCGCCTTCTGCAGCAGCGTGTTCTTCACCACGCGCATGCGGATGCCCTGCGTGGTGCAGGCGCGGCGCAGCTGGCTCGTCGCCTCGGCGTTCAGCGCGCTGGCATCGGTGAGGTAGAGCACGTGGGTGGCCTTGATCTCGCTGACCAGCTCAGCGATCACCTCGTCTTTCTGTATGCGGGTTGCCATGGTTCTTCAGGTGTTGATCAAGCCACTTGTACGGTGCGGGTATCCACCTTCACCCCGGGGCTCATGGTGCTGCTCACGGTAATGCTCTTGATGTAGGCGCCCTTGGCGGTGCTGGGCTTCAGCTTCACCAGGGTCTGCAGGATCTCGTGGGCGTTCTCGCTGAGCTTCTGGGCATCGAACGAGGCCTTGCCGATCACCGCGTGGATGATGCCGGCCTTGTCCACCTTGAAGTCGATCTTACCGGCCTTCACCTCCTTCACGGCCTTGGCCACATCCATGGTCACGGTGCCGGTCTTGGGGTTCGGCATCAGGCCGCGGGGACCGAGCACACGGCCCAGCGCGCCCACCTTGGCCATCACGGCCGGCGTGCAGATGATCACATCCACATCCGTCCAGCCGCCCTTGATCTTCTCCACGTAGTCGTCCAGGCCGGCCATGTCGGCGCCGGCGGCCATGGCCTCCTCGCATTTCGCGGGGTCCGCCAGCACCAGCACCTTCACGGTGCGGCCGGTGCCATGGGGCAGGCTCACGGTGCCGCGCACCATCTCGGTGCTCTTGCGGGGGTCCACGCCCAGGCGCACGGCGATGTCCACCGTGGCGTCGAACTTCGTGGTGCTCACTTGCTTCACGATCTGCGTCGCCTCGGGGAGGCTGTAGATCTTGCTGGCGTCGAACTTGGCCAACGCCGCCTTGCGCTTCTTGGTCAGGTTGCTCATGGCGTCGGTCTTAGAAGGGTTTCTCGCCGGTCACCGTCACGCCCATGCTGCGGGCCGTTCCGGCCACCATGCTCATGGCGCTCTCGATGGTGAAGCAGTTCAGGTCGGGCATCTTGTCCTGGGCGATGGCGCGCACCTGATCCCAGCTGATGCTGCCCACCTTCTGGCTGTGCGGAACGCCGCTGCCGCCCTTGATCTTGGCGGCCTCGATGATCTGCACCGCTGCGGGCGGGGTCTTGATGATGAAGTCGAACGACTTGTCGGCATAGACCGTGATCACCACCGGCAGCACCTTGCCGGCCTTGTCCTGCGTGCGCGCATTGAACTGCTTGCAGAACTCCATGATGTTCACGCCCTTGGCACCCAGTGCCGGGCCGATGGGGGGCGAGGGGTTGGCCGCTCCGCCTTTCACTTGCAGCTTGATGAGGGCTGCGATCTCCTTTGCCATTGTTCTTGGTTTGTGTCCTTATGGCGCCTTCCTTGTCGGTCGGCTCGGACGGGTTTGCTGGTTCGTTCAGACCTCTTTCTCCACCTGCATGAAGCTCAGCTCGAGCGGGGTCTTCCTTCCGAAGATCTTCACCATCACCTTCAGCTTCTTCTTCTCCTCGTTGATCTCCTCGATCACGCCGTTGAAGCCGTTGAAGGGGCCATCGATCACCTTGACGCCCTCTCCCACATGGTAGGGGTTCACCGAGGTCGCCTCAGCGTCGGCCAGGTCATCCACGGTGCCCAGGATCCGGTTCACCTCGGCCTGGCGCAGGGGAACGGGGTCTCCCCCCTTCTCCGCACCCAGGAAGCCGATCACGTTCGGCAGGTTCTTGATGCTGTGCGCGATCTCGCCGGTGAGCTCCGCCTCCATCAGCACGTAGCCCGGGAAGAAGCTCCGCTCCTTGCTCACCTTCTTGCCGTCGCGGATCTGGTAGAACTTCTCCATGGGGATGAGCACCTGCGCGATGCGGTCCTTCATGCCCTTGGTGCGTGACATCTCCATCTCGATGAGCTCCTTCACCTTCTTCTCCTTGCCGGAGATGGCGCGGACCACGTACCACTTGCGCGTCGTCACCTCTGCCATGGCCTTAGGAAGCGAGGAATTTGTAGATGAAGCCCAGCATGCCCTTCCAGAAGCCGGTATCCTCCTTGCCCATGTTCTGCACCCCGAAGAGGTAGTCCATGAGGAAGATGATCAGCGAGAGGATGAGGGCCGAGACCAGCACCACGATGGCGCTCCCCTGAAGCTCCTTCCAGGTGGGCCAGCTCACCTTGTTCATGAGCTCGTTGTAGCTCTCGCTCAGGTATGTCTTGAAGCTTGCCATCGGTCGATCGGGATTCGCTTGGGCACGGGTGGCAGGAATCGAACCCGCAGCCTAAGGTTTTGGAGACCTTCGCTCTACCAATTGAGCTACACCCGTGTATCTGTCCGTGTCGTTCATTTCGGCGGCGAAGGCCGGCCCGGTTGCCCGGACCGGCCTCGCTGCCTCGGGTCCGTTGCTTACTTGATGATCTCCGTCACCTGACCGGCGCCCACGGTGCGGCCGCCC
>DDRC01000053.1:3205-4557 GCA_002342985.1 Flavobacteriales bacterium UBA2426 | reverse complement strand
CCCGGCGATCTGCTCGCGGCCCAGAGTTGGAGCGCGGGAGCAGCGGTGCCGATCATCTCCACCGTGCGGCCTTCGGTCATGGGCTTCCTCACCGATCTGCTGCCGGAGAACCCGCTGGCATCGATGGCCTCGGGCGAGATGGTGAGCATCGTGGCCTTCGCCATCATCGCGGGCATTGCGATGCTGCCGCTGGGCGCACCCACCGCCGAACCGGTGATCCGCCTTCTTGGGGGCCGTGCAGGGGATCTGCATGACGATCATCCGCTGCGCGATGAAGCTGGCGCCGCTGGCGGTGTTCGGCCTCATGTGCCAGGTGACGGCGTCGGTGGGCTGGCATGCGCTGAGCGGGCTGGGCATGTACCTCTTGGCCGTGCTGCTGGCCATGGCCCTGCTGGCGTTGGCGAATGTGCTGTTGGCGTGGTGGTGCGGCGTGCGCCCCGACAGGTTCCTGTGCGGATGCCGTGATGTGATGCTGCTCGTCTTCAGTACCGCAAGTACCGCGGCGGTGATGCCGCTGAGCCTGCGCACCGCGCCGGAGGCCTTGCGCATCCGCGAGCGCATCGCCCGCTTCGTGGTACCGATGGGTGCCATCATCAACATGAGCGGCACGGCCGCGTTCCAGGCGATCGCCGCAATCATCCTCGCGCAGGTCTACGGACTCGAACCGGGCATGCCGGCCATCGTGATGATGGTGGTGACCACCGTGGCCGCGTCGATCGGCACGCCATCCGCACCTGGGGCCGGCGTGACCGTGCTGGGCACCATGCTCAGCAGTGCGGGCATCCCCGTGGAGGGCATCGGCATCATCATCGGCGTGGACCGCCTGCTGGGCATGCTGCGCTCCGCCTTGAATGTGATGAACGACATGACCACCTGCATCTGGTTCGAGGGGAGGGCGCGCAGGGCGGAGCGGTGATGGCCACTGCGGGCATGGCTCCGCCGGCATTGGTATGGTTCCGATGATGGCGGCGGTGGTGCGCTGATCTACCGCGGTCGCGCACCGGAGCCGATACCTTCGCAGGAATGGCAGCCAACACCCCATCACCGGGCAACGCCCGCCAGCAGCCACCGGATCGGAACGCCCTCCCCAAGCCGCCCCAGCTGCCGCGGATCTCGTGGTTCTGGTTCGTCATCATCCTCCTGCTCAACATCTGGCTCGTGCGCTCCTTCATGAAAGGCGGCGCCGAGGAGCCCGTCACCGTGCCCTACACGCTCTTCAAGGCCGAGGTGGAGCGCGGGAACGTGAAGGAGGTGTACGGCAAGGGCGAGTCCATCAGCGGCACCTTCACCGCGCCCGTCACCTGGCCCCAGGATACCACCGCCGCGGATGTACGCGGCAGGAAGCCCACCGA
>DDRC01000053.1:2748-3094 GCA_002342985.1 Flavobacteriales bacterium UBA2426 | reverse complement strand
GGATACCACCGCCGCGGATGTGCGCGGCAGGAAGCCCACCGAGGTGAAGCACTTCACCACCATCCTGCCCGCCTTCGCCGACACGCGCTTGGAGGAACTGCTGCTCGACCGTGGCGTGGAGATCAGTGCCGAGCCCATCGTGGAGGATACCAACCCGATCCTCTCCTTCCTGTTCATGTTCGGTCCGGCGCTGCTCATCATCGCCATGTATATCTGGCTGTTCCGGCGCATGCGCCAGGGCCCGCTGGGAGGGGGCATGGGCGGCCTCACCGGTCTGGGCAAGAGCAGCGCGCGCCGCTTCGACAAGGAGACCGACAAGCGCGTCACCTTCGAGGACGTGGCCGGC
>DDRC01000053.1:0-2548 GCA_002342985.1 Flavobacteriales bacterium UBA2426 | reverse complement strand
ACTTCCTGAAGGACCCGCAGAAGTATACCCGGCTCGGCGGCGCGGCACCCAAGGGCGTGCTGCTGATCGGTGCGCCGGGCACGGGCAAGACGCTGCTGGCGCGGGCCGTGGCGGGCGAGGCCGACGTGCCCTTCTTCAGCATGAGCGGCTCGGAATTCGTGGAGATGATCGTGGGGGTGGGGGCGGCCCGCGTGCGCGACCTCTTCAAGCAGGCCCGCGAGAACGCGCCGTCCATCATCTTCATCGACGAGATCGACTCCATCGGCCGGGCGCGCGGCCTCACCGCCTTCGGTGGCGCGCAGGAACAGGAGCAGACCCTGAACCAGATCCTCGCCGAGATGGACGGCTTCAGCAGCACCACCGGCGTGATCGTGCTGGCTGCCACCAACCAGCCGGACATCCTGGACAAGGCCCTGCTGCGCGCCGGCCGCTTCGACCGCCGCGTGGTGGTGAACCTGCCCGACAAGAGAGGGCGGGAGGCCATCCTGCAGGTGCACACGCGCAAGGTGCCGCTGGCGGCTGATGTGGCGCTCGCCGAGGTATCCGCCGCCACGCCCGGCCTCAGCGGCGCCGACTTGAAGAACCTGGTGAACGAGGCCGCTCTCCTGGCAGCGCGCCGGAACCGCCAAGAGGTGATGCAGGCCGATTTCATGGATGCCCTCGAGAAGGTCCTGTTGGGCCCGGCACGGGCGCTCCTGCTCAACCCCGCCGACCGCGAGCGCATCGCCTACCACGAGGGAGGGCACGCCGTCCTGGGCCTGCTGGTGCCCGGCTCGGACCCCGTGAAGCGCGTCAGCATCGTGCCGCGCGGACAGGCCCTGGGCGTCACGTACCAGCGCGCCGACGAGGATCGCTACAATTACACGGAGGGCTTCCTCAAGGCACGCATCGTGGGCATCCTGGGCGGCCGCGTGGCCGAGGAGATCAGATACGGCGACCGCACCACCGGCGCGGAGAACGACATCGAGCAGGCCACCGGCATCGCGCGCCGCATGGTCACCCGCTGGGGCATGAGCGACGAGTTGGGCATGGTGGAGCTGGCCGCGCGCGAGAACCCCTACCTCAGCAACGGCTACGGCGCGCTGGGGCGCAAGGACATCAGTGAGCACACCGCCCAGCGCATCGATGCGGAGGTGCGCCGCATCATCGGCGAATGCCACGCCGAGGCCACGCGGCTGCTCAACGCGCACCGGGCGCAGCTGGATGCCCTGGCCAAGGCCCTGCTCGACCGCGAGACGCTCGACGAGCGGGAGATCCAGGAGGTGACGGGGCTGAAGCCGGCGACGAAGGCGCGTGAGCCCCTCGTCTGAATGGGGCGCCGCAGCGCCAGGGATGCACCGGCCAGCCAGTGCGCTTAGCGGTGCACCAGGGCCCGCAGCGCAAGGCCGTCGCGCTCGCGCCGCAGGAGGTAGATGCCCGGGGACAGGCCGCTCACATCCACCGCTTCGCCCTGCACGCGCATGCGGGCCACGGTGCGGCCCGCGGCATCGAGGATGCGGATGGGCTCACCGGCCCAGTCCGGCACATGGAGCAGCGTGCTGGCCGGCTGCGGATAGGCAAGAGGCAGAGGGGCGGACCGCTCACCTTGGCCCGTGCTCAGGCAGGCGTCCGCATCCGTGGCGATGGCGGCCCACCAGCCGCTGAGGTTGGCGGCGCGGAGCGGGAGGTTGGCGGTGTAATGGTAGCTGCCGTTGTCGCCGTAGCGCGCGCATTCGAAGAGGGCGAGGCCCGGGTTGAAGGCATCGCAGGGCTGCAGATCGGCCAGCAGGGGCGGAGGAGCATCCAGCGTGCTGAAGAGCTGCTGCAGGCCTGCGCTGCCCACCATGATCGGAAGGCCATGGTGCCAGGGCGTGGCGCCCAGGTTGCAATGCGTGCTGATCGTGGCATACGGCCGGCCTGCGCCGGAGAGCACCACGCCATCGCAGGTCTGGTGATAGAGGTACACCGAGGGCGTGTCGGGGCCCTGCATCCAGTCAAGCGCAAGGGCATCGAGCGGTACGCCGCCGTAGAAGGCCGCCACGCCGCGCACGCGGGCATCGCTGCCGTTCAGGTTCAGTATGCCCTCCACGGGGCCGAGGTCGGGTCGCGCGCGCATCGGCGCGTCCACCTCCCATTCGCGCACCTCGCATTCGAGTGCGGTGAGGTTGGCGCACTTGAAGTAGGGTGCAGGGGCATCGGGCAGGGCGGCGCAGCTGGCAGGCTTCTCCGCATCGCGGTCGAGGAAGGCGGTGGCCAGGGCGATGAAGGCGCCCGCGCTCTCGCCGGCCACGAAGACCTTCTCCACGCACACGCTGTCCTGCGGCGCCCGTTCCTTCATGTAGCGGATGGCGCCCTTCATGTCCTGCATGCCGCGGTAGATGGCGCGCATGATCTCCAGGGTGTCGGCGGCATAAAGGGCGCGGTAGGCCTCGGGCCAGAGGGAGGGAGGGTAGCCCGCCACGGGGTCGCTCACGTAATCGTCCTTGTGCCAGCCGAGGCGGTAGTTGATGCTGGCCACCACATAGCCGCGCTTCACGAACTGCTGGGCCAGCTGCACGATCCCGTTGGG
>DDRC01000027.1:631-11437 GCA_002342985.1 Flavobacteriales bacterium UBA2426 | reverse complement strand
CGCGATCATGCTGCGGTAGCCGCCGGCGCAGTGGATGTAGTTGGTCTCCTCCTTGCTGAAGGCGGCCAGGTTCTGGTTGATGTACTGCAGCGAGGCATGCCAGGCGCCGTCCACGTGCTCGGCCTCGTATTCGCCGTCCTTGCGCACGTCCACCACGCGCAGCTTGTTCGCGTGGAAGCGCTTCGCGAACTCCTCGGCGGAGATGCTCTCGATGGTGTCCACGTCCTTGCCGCTCGCCTTCCAAGCGCTGATGCCGCCCTTCAGGTAACCGAACACGTTGTCGTAGCCCACGCGGGCCAGACGCGTCACTACCTCGTCCTCCATGCCTTCATCGGTCACCAGCAGCAGCGGGTGCTTCACATCGGGGATCATGGCGCCCACCCAGGGAGCGAAGTCGCCCTTGATGCCGATGTTGATGCTACGGGGCACGAAGCCGTCCTTGAAGGTCTGCGCACCGCGCGTGTCGAGCACCAGGGCCCCTTCGGTCTCGGCTACCAGCTCGAACTGGTCGGGGGTGAGGGCACGCATGCCGCGCTCCTTCACGCTGTCCACGCTCTCGATCACGCCCTTGTTCATGGCCACGTTCTGGGGGAAGTAGGCGGGCGGCGGCAGCAGGCCATCGGTCACCTCCTTGATGAACTGCTCCTTGGTCGCGGCCTTCAGCGCGTAGTTGGTCTGCTTCTGGTTGCCCAGCGTGTCCCAGGTCTCCTTGCTCATGTTCTTGCCGCAGGCGCTGCCGGCCCCGTGCGCGGGGTACACCAGCACGTCATCGGGCAGGGACATGATCTTGGTGTGCAGGCTCTCGTACAGGTAGCCGGCCAGGTCCTCCTGCGTCAGCGAGCCCATCTTCTGCGCGAGGTCGGGGCGGCCCACATCGCCGATGAAGAGGGTATCACCGGTGAAGATGGCGTGCGGCTTGCCGCTCTCATCCTTCAGCAGGTAGGTGGTGCTCTCCATGGTGTGGCCCGGCGTGTGCAGCACGGTGATGGTCACCTTGCCCACCTTCAGCACCTCACCATCGGTGGCGATGTGCGCATCGAACTGCGGGTTCGCATTGGGGCCGTACACGATGGGTGCACCGGTCTTCTTGGAGAGGTCCAGGTGGCCGCTCACGAAGTCGGCGTGGAAGTGCGTCTCGAGCACGTACTTGATGCGCGCTCCGCTTTGCTTGGCGCGGTCCAGATAAGGCTGGGTCTCCCGCAGCGGGTCGATGATGACGGCCTCGCCGTCGCTCTCGATGTAGTAGGCGCCTTGCGCCAGGCAGCCGGTGTAGATCTGTTCGATCTTCATGATGGGGGTTGTTTTGCGTGTTGGGTGGGTCCGGGCGATGGGAGGATGCCCGTGAGTTAGCTGAGGTTGGAGAGTTCGCGGGCGATGATATACACGCCCATGACCAGCACGAACCAGCCGAAGGCGGGCTTGAGCTTCTCGTTCGGTATGCGTTTGCTGAGCAGGCTGCCGGCGATGATGCCCACCACCGCGATAGCGGAGAACACCAGCAGGAAGTTCCAGTCGATGAGCTCGTCGCCGCCCAGGTCGCCGGTGAAGCCGATGAGGCTCTTGGCGGCGATGATGATGAGGGAGGTGCCCACCGCCTGCTTCATCGGCAGCTTGGCCAGCAGCACCAAGGCGGGGATGATGAGGAAGCCGCCGCCTGCGCCTACCAGCCCGGTGATGGTGCCCACCACCGCGCCTTCCACCAGGATGAGTGGGTAGTTGAAGCTCACCTTGCCGCCTTCAATGCCGTTCGCCTTGGCCCTTGGCTTGCGGATCATGCTGTAGGCCGCGGACACCATCAGCAGCGCGAACAGGATGAGCATGCCGAGCGCCTTGCTCACCGCCAGGTCGCCTAATGTGAGGAGGGGGTCGGGGAGGGCTGGCACCAGGAATGCCCGGGTGGCGTAAACGGCCAGGATGCTCGGGATGCCGAACACAATGGCCGTGCGCCAATGGATGTTGCCCAAGCGCATGTGGCTGAAGGAGCCGATGAGGCTGGTGAGCCCCACGATGAAGAGCGAATAGGCCGTGGCCAGCACCGCATCGATGCTGAACAGGTAGACGAGGATGGGCACGGTGAGGATGCTGCCGCCGCCGCCGATGAGGCCGAGGGACAAGCCCATGAGGATGGCGCCGATGTAACCGAGGATCTCCATGTGCATCAGAGCTTATCGCAGCAGTTCTCGAGGCAGTTAACGATGCGCAGGAATTCCGGCCGGCGCAGGGTCCAGTGGGTGAACTTGCCTTCCTTCCGGCAATCCAGAAGGCCTTTATCGCGCATGAGGGTGAGGTGCTGGCTCAGGATGGCCTGTTCGATCCCCAGCATGACCTGAAGCTCCCTGTTGCACAGATGGGTGTGCTGCCCCAGCGCATCCAGGATGGCCAAGCGCTGCGGGTGGGCTGCTGCACGCAGCAGTTCGCTTGCCCGATTGAGCTTGTCCGAGCCGATGCGCTCGTCTAGCGTTGTTGCGGCCATGATGTTGGTCATCGATGGCACAAACGTATAGCTATATAGCTATGCGACGGGTGACTTTGCTCACATCTGGACCTACCCTCGGCTCTTTCAGAGCGCCTGCAACAGCGCCTCGCCGAATAGCCGGGTTTGATATCGGCGCATGCCGGGCAGGCGTGACAGGGCCTCCAAATCACCCGGCAGGGTGCGGGCGATTTCCGTGAGCATCTGGTTGCTGGCCACGATGCCCAGTCTCAGGTCATGCTCAGCCGTGAGCCGGTCGCGTACTTGCTTCAATCGCTTGAGCCGCTCGTCGAAATCTGGGTCGCGGGGCCAGCGCTTGGGGCGGGGAACCTGCGGCCATTGGTCCTTGGGCAGCTCCAGGCCGCGCTGGATGGCTTTCATCAGGTCCCGCCCATGGCGCTCGAGGAAGCGGTCACCGACGCCTTTGCGTCGCCCGAGCTCCTGCAGGCTGCCGGGCGGGTCGGTGGCCAGCTGCAGCAGAACCTCGTTGCCCACCACCATGAAGGGCGCGCGGTCCATGCGCTCGGCTATCTGCTCGCGCAGCGCGTGCACCTCGCGAAGGATGGCCAATTGGTGCGGCTTCAGGAGTTTCGCGGTCTTCAGCTTGAGGTAGGCCGGTTCATCATCGGCAGCCAGGTTGAAAGGCGCATCGGTAAGGAGGGCGAATTCCTCCTCGGCCCAGGGCCAACGCCCCTTCTCGGTCAGCAGGTCTTTCAACTGGTCGCGCAGCGCGATCAGATGGCTGGTGTCGCCGGCGGCGTAGGCGAGCATGTCAGCCGGCAGCGGCCGCTTGCTCCAGTCCGCTTTCTGGAACCTCTTGTCCACCTGTACGCCTTGATACTTCTTCAGCAGTGAGGCCAGGCCGATTTCCGGCTCGTTGAGCAGTTCGGCGGCGACCAGGGTGTCGAAGACGTTCTCCACCCGGATGCCATGGTACTTGGCCAGGATCCGCAGGTCATAGTCCGCATCGTGTATGACCACTTCCATGGAGGGATCGGCGAGCAGTCTGCCCAAGGGGGCCAGGTCGGGCACGGCCAGCGGGTCCACGAGCAAGGTGGAGGCGCGGGTGCTGAGCTGCACCAGGCACACCCGTTCCCGGTAGCGGTGGAAGCTGCTGGCCTCGGTATCGAGTGCGATGACCTGTGCACCCGCGAGCCCTGCGCAATGCGCGGCCAGGGCTTCCTGGCCGGTGATCAGTTCGAATGCGCTCACGGATGCGGGCTGGCAGGCGCCAAAATAAACCTGATCATGGGGCGGTTCCGCGCATCCTATCAGATGTAGCGCTCGCCACTCTCGGCGGTGAGGTCGGTCACGAACTGCTTGATCTGCTGCTCGTCCCGCTTCCGGCACACCAGCAGCGCGTCGTGGGTGCTCACCACGATGTAGTCATCCAGCCCCTGAAGCACCAGCAGCCGGCCATCGTGCGCATGCACCACATTGCCGCTGCAGCCGTAGAGCTTCACAGCGCTGCCGATGGCGGCATTCCCGCTGTCATCCTTCGGCAGGTGGGTGTACAGGCTGCCCCAAGTGCCCAGGTCGCTCCAGCCGAAGTCGCCTGCCACGGTGTAGACGTTGTCCGCCTTCTCCATGATTCCGTAATCGATGCTCTCGCTCTCGCATTCGGCATAGACGGCCGCCACGGCTTCCGTGAACCGGTCACCGGCCAGGTCCTTCTCCCTGTCGGTGAAGGCCTTTGCCAAGGCCGGCAGGTGGCGCTTCATGGCGCGGTCGATGCTCTTCAGCGTCCAGATGAAGATCCCGGCGTTCCAGAGGAAATCTCCGCTCTCCAGGAACCGGAGCGCGGTTTCGTGGTCGGGCTTCTCGGTGAAGGTGCGCACCTTCTTCACCCTGGGGTGGCTCGATGCGCCGTCCTCGGCGAACTGGATGTAGCCGTACCCGGTGTCGGGCCGGCTCGGGAGTATCCCGAGCGTCACCAGGCAATCGGCGGAGACGGCTTGGTCAAGGGCGGTTCGGAGGGTGCCGAGGAAGGCCTCCTCCTTCAGCACGAGGTGGTCGCTGGGGGCGACGATGATGGCGGCTTCGGGGTCGCGCCGTGCGATGACGGCATTGGCAAACGCCACGCAAGGTGCCGTGTTGCGGCGACCGGGCTCCTCCAGCACCTGCCATGGCTCAAGGTCGGGCAGCTGCTCGCGCACGATGGCGGCGTAGCGCGCATTGGTCACCACCAGGATGCGTTCCTTGCCGCAGAGCGGAAGGAAGCGGTCGTAGGTCTGCTGCAGAAGCGTGCGGCCCAGCCCGAGGAAATCGAGGAACTGCTTCGGATAGGCGCTCCGGCTCATCGGCCAGAATCGGCTCCCCACGCCACCGGCCATGATTACGCACCAAGTGTGTTCGGTCTTCATCCGTGGCGCAAGGTACTGGGGTTGGCCCAAGCGGCATCCAACCGCGCGGGGGACGCGGCATCCACCTCGATGAGCGGGTGCATGAGGTAGTTGCGGCGGTTGCTGAGGCAGGCGCAGCGGAACCGTTTCCGCAGCCGAGGGCCCTTCACGTACACGGCTCCGTTGAACCGGAACACGGCGCGTTCGGGCAGCCGCTCCAGCAGGAGCCCGGGGGCGGGGTCGTGCCGGTGCAGCGCACGCATGAGCTGGGGGTCGGCGCAGCTGCTGGCCGGTGCCTTCCTGAGGTGGGTATGCAGCGCGGCCAGCACGTCTGCGGGCAGCACCGCAGGGGACAGGTAGGGGCGCATGAGCCGCTGGTAGGCAGCCCGCCATTCCGGCCCATGCGGTTCCGCCCGCCTGGCGCGGAGGAAGGTGTCGTGATGGGCGAATTCATGCACCAGCGTCACCAGGAACGCGAAGGGGTTGAGATTGCCGTTCACGGTGATCCTGGGCAAGCCGCCATCAGCGGTGTTGCGGTAGTCGCCGAGCTTGGTGCGCCTGGCCCGCACCACCCGTACCTGCACCGGATGGGCCCTGAGCCACTCGGCCACCGGAGGCCATGCGCCTTCGGGCAGGCGGCGGCGCAGCGCATCCAATCCCCCGGGTGCCATGGCGGGCTCAGCCGAGCAGGCCTCCCCCTTCCGGCCAATGCCAGGCATGTTCTCCGGCGGGGCGTGCGGGCGCCTGGTTCCACTTCGGGCAATCGCACCCCCGCTTCTTCCGGTACTTCTTCGGGCCGCTCGCGCATCCTGCGGCCAGCAGCCCGATGGCCAGCACGAGCAGGGTGCGGGAGGCGATGATGCGCGGTTGCACGGGCCCGAAGGTAGGTGCCCGGGGCGCCGCGCGGTGGGGATCAAGGCCTACTTTTGGCCGCATCGCCTTGGGCATCCTCTTCCATATCGGCCGGTACTTCCTCCTGCTGCGCGACACCTTCGGCAAGCCGGAGCGGTTCAGCATCTATGTGAGGCGCACGGTGGAGGAGATGGACCTGCTGGGGGTGAAGAGCGTGGGCATCGTGGCGCTGCTCTCGGCCTTCATGGGGGCGGTGATCACGATCCAGACAAGGACGAACATCGACAGCCCGCTCATTCAGGCCTGGGTGGTGGGATTCGCCACCCGGCAGAGCACCATCCTGGAGTTCAGCCCCACAGTGATCTCCCTGATCCTGGCCGGTAAGGTGGGCAGCAACATCGCCGCCGAGATCGGATCCATGCGGGTGAAGGAGCAGATCGACGCGCTGGACATCATGGGCGTGAACTCGGCGGGCTACCTCATCCTCCCGAAGATCGCAGCCACCATGCTCATCAATCCGTTCCTGGTGATGATCAGCATGTTCCTGGGCATCTTCGGAGGCTGGCTGGCCGGGGTGCAGACCGGCGTGGTGGCCAGCGATGATTTCATCCTGGGCATCCAGCTCGGATTCAAGCCCTACCACGTGGTCTACGCCCTGATCAAGACGGTGGTGTTCGCCTTCATCATCACCACGGTGAGCGCCTACCAGGGATACTACACCAGGGGCGGCACGCGCGAGGTGGGCATCAGCAGCACGCGCGCGGTGGTATACAGCAATGTGGTGATCCTCCTGGCCAACCTCGTGCTCACGCAAGCCCTGCTGCTATGATCGCGGTGGAGGGCCTGGGCAAGCGCTTCGGCGAGGTGCAGGTCCTCCAGGGCATCGATGCGGTGTTCCAGCGCGGCAAGGTGAACCAGATCATCGGCCGCAGCGGATCGGGCAAGAGCGTGCTGGCCAAGTGCATGGTGGGCCTCCACAGGCCAGAGGAGGGGCGCGTGCTCTACGAGGGGCGCTCCTTCCATGACCTGGATGCCGAGGAGAAGCGCGTGATCCGCCAGCGCATCGGCATGCTCTTCCAGGGCTCTGCGCTCTTCGATAGCCTCACGGTCATCGAGAACGTGATGTTCCCGCTGCGCATGTTCGGGCGCATGGCGCGCAGCGAGATGGCCGACCGCGCGCACTCCTGCCTGAGGCGCGTGAACATCGTGGACAAGGACGGTCTCTATCCGGCTGAGCTGAGCGGCGGCATGCAGAAGCGGGTGGGCATCGCGCGCGCGATCGCCATGGAGCCCGAGTACCTCTTCTGCGATGAGCCGAACAGCGGCCTCGACCCGCAGACGAGCATCGTCATCGACGACCTGATCAAGGAGATCACCGAGGAGTTCAACACCACCACCATCGTCATCACGCACGACATGAACAGCGTGATGGAGACCGGCGAGCACATCGTCTTCATCCACAAGGGGCGCAAGTGGTGGGAAGGCGATCGCGAAGCGCTCATGCACAGCGACAACCAGGAGCTGAACGAGTTCGTCTTCGCCGGCAATCTGATGCGACAGGTGAAGCGCTCCCTCTCGGGCGGGCGCTGATCCATTCCGGCGCGCCGTAAAGCAAGAGCCCCCGTGCCATGGCACGGGGGCTCTTGCTTCGGGAAGGCTCCCTTTAGTTCAGCGTGATCCGTTGCACGGTGCTCGCCTGGCCGTCGGTGATGCGCACCAGATACAATCCGGCGGCGTTTCCGCGGAGGTCGAGTGTAGCGCTGCCGTTGCTACGGGTGCTCAGCACCTCGCGGCCCAAGGGGTCGAGCACCTGGATGGCGTAGTTGCCGAAGGCCTCGGTGCGGAAGTTCACGATCCCGTTGGCGGGGTTCGGGTAGAGCGATACGCCAGTGAGCTCCTGCTCGGGCATGCCAACGGCGCTGTTCAGCGCCAAGCGGATGTGGTAGGCGTTGCCGTTGCTGTACACCTGGTCCGCAGGGCCGGGGATGTCGATGCCGCTGGCAAGGCCCGGCTGGGGCACGGTGAGGTCGTCCACCACGCGCAGGTTGTTGGCGCCGCCGTTGCTGTACATCTGGATGCCGAAGAAGTAGCCGCCGGGCTGCATGTTCTGCGCCTCGGGGAAGATCACGGTCACCTTGCCGGCATCGATGTGGGCCTGGGTGATGTCGATCACGTCCGTCGAGTACAGGGGCACATCGAGGTGGGTGTCGGCAGTGAGGGTGGTGTCATAGATGGAGGCGATGAAGTAGGAGCCCACCTGCGAGGTGCTGGTGATGCCGATCTCCATGCCGTAGACCATCTGCGCGGTGCGGAACTCGTAGTAGTTGAACAGCACCAGGCCGTCGGTGGCATCGGTGAAGCTGTTCGTTCCGGCCGAGGTGAGGGCCTCGTAGCCGGCGGGGTGGTTGCCGATGCCGTCGAGGGTATACCAATCGTTGTTCACCTCGAAGTTCCGGAGGTAGGCGTTGTTCAGAACGTCTTCCTCCTGATCGCTCTCGGCACCGGCCAGCGCGAACACGGCATTATACACGCCAGGCGCCAATGCACCGCCGTTCGGAAGGGTAACATCCTGATCCATGGCGCTTTCCACGCCACTGTTCAGGTCCACCGGGGTGCTGCTGGCGTTGAAGGGGGAGGCGCCAGCGACCGTCATGCTCAGTGCCACATTGGTCATCGGGTTCACGCCGAAGTTGAAGAAGTCGCCACCCACGCGCATGGTGGGGTTCAACTGGCCGGACGGAACTCGGCCATACTCCTCGCCATTTCCCGTGTGGGAGAGGAAGCCGTTCTGCAGCACCAGGTCGTAGGCTGGCTGCTCGAGCACCTTCACGTCGTCCACATACCAGGTGTAGCCCCAAATGCCCACGAAGAGGAAGCGGATCCAAACCTGCGGCTGGTCGCCTGCTGCGGAGGAGATGTTGATCCGCCTGGTCACCGGGTTGCCGGGGGAGACGCCCTGGGTCAGCTCGCCGGGCGCGAACACGTGGAACACATTCGTCAGGCCGCTGATATCAGTGCCGGGCTCAAGGTTGGTAGGCCAATCGGTGTTGTTGGTGCTCACCACCAGGAAGGTCTGCTCATTGTTGAAGCGGCGGTACTGGGTCTGGAACTCCACGATGACGTTCGGGTAGCCCGCCGTGCTGAATGAGGCAGCGTTGGTGATGTGGGCATACTCGAAATTGCCAGAGGTGTTCACCCCGGCATCCGAATCATACATCGCGTAGCCGTTGGCGGCCGTTGTGCTCTCAATGGCGGGAGTTGGATAATCCCCGGTGCTGGCCAGACCGGTGCCAATCTGCCAGTCGAGGTTTACCGGGCCGTCATGCGCGATGGCCCAATCGCCAGGAGCGGAGAAATCGCTCTCCCAGAGCACTTCGCTGCGCGCACCGCTCGCGGCGGGACCAACGGTTACGGCAGGGTCAAGTGAGCGCTTCACGGGCACGCGCGGACCCGCATACGGGGTCTTGCTCTGCGCCATCACGTTGCCGGCAAGGGCCACGGACAGCAGCAGCATCGTCGAGTAGATCTTCTTCATCGTTCGTTGGGTTTCTGAGGGATTTACCACGAGGGGTTCGACCTGCAAATGAAACGCTGCATCACGGCTTTTCCAAGGACGAAACGTTACGGATCGGCAGTCATCCTTGGGGGCCGAGGAAGGCATGGATTCCTTCGGTGAAGGGGGAGGCCAGGCTCCGGAACGAAGCGGGGCGCCCATTGGGCGCCCCGCTCAGGAATACTGGCTTGAATGGCGAGCGGCCTAGCGCTCTACGGCCATCCGCTTGGTCACGCTGGCATCGCCGGCGCGCAGGGTGTAGAAGTACAGGCCCTCGGTGAGGTCCTGCACGTTCAGCTGCGTGCGGTAGGTGCCGGCCGGGCGGAAGCCCTCAGCGATGCGCTGCACCAGCTTGCCGCTCACGTCGTGGAGCTCGATCACCACGTTCGCGGCGGTCTCCAGCGTGTAGGGGATGGTGGTGTTCAGGCGGCTGGGGTTGGGGATGTTCTGCCCGAGGCCGATGCCGCTGGCGCGGTCGATGGAGGCGATGCTGGCGGTGGGGTCGAAGTTCATGCGCACCATCGGGGTGGCGGTGGTGTAGAACCAGTCCTCGCCTTGGGTCGGGCTGATGTAATAGATGAAGGAGGTCTGCTCCTCGCTCTCGCCGCTCACGCCGATGCGGATGTTGCCGAAGCAGCGGATGGTCACCATGTAGTCCGTGTTGGCGTCCAGCGCCACGGGCAGGTCGAACAGGGCCTTGGTGAAGTTGCTGCTGCCCGTGCCGCCCAGCATGCTTTGCGTCACCACCACCTCTGGCGTCGTGGCAATCACGGGGAAGTCGGCTTCGTTGGGATTGCGCAACTCACCCACGAAGATCGCGCCCACCTCGGAGCCGTTGTTCAGGGCCACGTCGATGGAGTGCAGGTCCACCGCATTGGCGATGTAGAAGGTGTTGCCAAGGATCAGCACGCTGCCGTCACCAGCGCCATCCTCGAAGGTGGCAATGGTGCCATTGTCGCGGGCGTAGATGAACTGGCTCACGCCGAAGCTGCCCGTACCGGTATTGTCGGCGGGGGTGTTGTCCGGGTCAGCGGCCGAGATGGCGAAGGCGACATTGTAGGTGCCAGCCTCAGCGGGAGGGATGAAGGAGGGGTTCACCCACACCTTCTGCTCAGAGGGGCAGAGCGGGAAGTCGCCGAGATCCTGATCCTGATTCAGCACCTCCGTGCCCTGGCGGGTCACGGTGAAATTCGCCACGGTGCCGGCCTGCGGGATGGTGCTGTTGTTCAGCACCGTCATGTTCAGGGGCACGGGACGAAGCTGGCTGTAGGGGAAGAGGGTGTACTTCAGCGAGTCGTAGCTGATGGCCAGGTCGAGGTCGAAGGCCGAGGTGCTGGTGCTGGTGACGCGCAGGTCGTGATCGTAGAGCTCCACGATCCTCACATCGTCGATCTGCCAGTGGTAGTGCGAGGTGCCGGCATCGCCATCATGGCGGAAACGGAACTTCACGTTGGCCGGGTTGGCCTGGATGGCGCAGCTGAGGTTGATCTTGCGGGTCTGGGTGCTGGGGGTGCCGCCGGAGTTCACGGCGATGCCCGTGGCGGTGTTGAAGCGCTCGGGCCAGGTGAGGCCGCCGTCGGTGCTCA
>DDRC01000027.1:0-513 GCA_002342985.1 Flavobacteriales bacterium UBA2426 | reverse complement strand
AGGTGAGGCCGCCGTCGGTGCTCACCTCCACGAAGTGGGGCGAGTTATCGCAGCAGTACCGCAGGCGCTGCTGGAACTCGAGCTCCACGTAAGGCGTGGCGCTGAGGTCGAGCACGGGCGACTCCAGGCTGCCTTCCCATGCGGTGAACTGATCCACGGGCAATGCCGTGGGGGTGCCGCCGGACCAGGTGCAGTTGGCGCTGTCGCTATTGAACAGCATGTAGCCATTGGTCACCGTTGTGGACTGGATGCGCTCGGTGGTGCCGGTGTAGGCACCCAGGGGGCCGGTGGTCTTGCGGCGCCAGATGTCGCCGTTGGGGCCCGAGGTCGTCCAGGCACCGATGCCGTTGTTCCCGGCCAGGCCGTTGGCGAAGTCCTCGGAGAAGACCACATCGCCGCCGGCGCGGTCGTTGCCGCTCGCAGGGATATCCTGGGTGGCGGTGGCGTTGGTCATGGCCGGACGGAAGTCCTTCCGCACCGGGCGCTGGGTGGCCAGCTGTGCGAACGACGCAC
>DDRC01000043.1 GCA_002342985.1 Flavobacteriales bacterium UBA2426 | reverse complement strand
GTCCGTCACCATCGGCGGAAGGCCCATGCCCCACCGGCCTAGCTTTGAGTGGAGGCCATGGCACGCTGCCCCTATTGCGAAAGCACGCGCTCGCTGCTGGTGGGCCAGGTGTTCTGCTCGCGCCACGCCGATGCCGACATGCGGGCGCTGCAGAGCGGCACGCTCTACATCCGCACGCGGCGGCTGGAGGAATGCGCCGACCATGTGTCGCGCCTCTCGGTGCGGCTGATGCTGAACGGACGGCAGTGGTACAGGGTGGGCGGCGCCGACCGCGTGGTGCATGCGGAGAATTTCCTGGTGCTCGACCAGGGCCAGCACTACCGCACGGCCTTCAGCGGCGAGCACGAGCAGGAGATGCTGATGGTGGGCTTCAAGCCCGGCCTGGCCGCCGAGGCGCTGCGCACCCGCACCGCCACGGCCGAGCAACTCCTCGACGACCCCTGGCAGTGCGGCCCCGACCCCCTGTTCGGCGACGCGCTGCACCGGATGAACGACACCGTGAGCCGGCTGTTCGCGCGGCTGCACGCCCTGGTGCATGCGCCGGCACAGGCGGTGGAGCCCACCGAAGCGGAGGAGCTGCACGACCGCCTGCTCGAGCACCTGCTGGACCTGCGGGCCGGTGAGCGCGCCGCAGCGGACCGGCTGCCGGCCTTGCGCGCCGCCACGCGCCGCGAGCTGTGGAGGCGCCTCACCATCGCGCGCGACCATGCCCATGCGCACGTACACGATCCGCTCACCGTTGCGCAGCTGGCCCGCGTAGCCTGCCTCAGCGAGCACCACTTCAAGCGCCTCTTCCGGCAGGCCTTCGGGCGGCCGCCGCACGCCTACCTGCATGCGCTGCGGATGGACCGGGCGCGCCAGCTGCTGCTCGGCACCGACCTGCCCGTGCATGCCGTGACGGCGGCCGTGGGCCTGGTGGACACCAGTTCCTTCGTGCGAAGCTACCGGCAGTACCACGGGCGCACCCCGGGCATGGAACGCCACGGCGCCCACCACCTTGATCGGCATGAAGCAGGGCGGGAATAGCCCGACCCGCACACGGGCTGCGCAGCACCGGCGCAGACCTTGCCGCAGCCAACCGATGGGACGATGAACCACCGAACGATCCGCCTTCCCCAATTCGCCGCCGCGGGGCTGCTCGCGCTGGCAACCGGCTCCGCAACGGCGCAATCGCCCGTGATCGGAACGGACGCCTTCTTCCAGGTCGGGGCCGCCTACCTCCGCGATGTGCACGACGTGACCCCGGCCCTGGAACAGGCCCTGCAAGCCGCCGTAGGCCCCGACTACCTGCTGGACCTTGCGCCCTTGAGCAGTGCCTTCCTGTACACGACCGATTCGCTCTCCTGCATCAGCGCACCCGGCAACTACATCTTCTTCCCGGACTACTTCGACACGGCCAACGTGGCGCTGCAGCTCTTCGACGCGCTGGGCAATGATGCCCTCTACCTCTTCCTGCACCAGGCCGACCGCATCCAGTACGTGGGTGGCGCGCCGAACGGCTCCTTCAACGAGATCGTGTGGCAGCAATTCCCCGACCTGCGCTTCACGCTCGAACTGGAGGAGGGCATCGCCTATGGCCATGCCCATACCGACACGGTGCAGGGCTACTTCCTGGACGCCTCGGGCAGTGACGGCCATTACGTGCGCGGATACCGCAGCACGGTGGCGGACGGCTATGGCAGCATCCTCATGCCCGATGGAACGGTTGTGCCCCAAACGCTCCGCATGCGCAGCGTGATCACCGCCACGGACTCCAACGGCTTCTTCGGGGTCAACCCCATCCAGGACACCTTGTACACCTGGTATGCCGAAGGGGTGGACGGACCCTTGATGACCTGGGGCCACAACAGCGCACTCTATGCCGGCTACATCGGTTCCGCGCGGGAACTGCTCGCCGTGTACCGGCGATCGCCCGGCACCGGGCTGTCCGTTCCCGTCGCGGGCATGGCTGCCGCGTCCGTCGTTCCCGACCCCACCACCGGGCCGGTGCTCATCCGCATGGGCGCCGCCGACCGGCCGTGCACCGTGCGCCTGCTGGACGCTTCGGGCCGCGAACTGCAGCGGTGGACCGGGGCCACCGGATCCGTGCAGGCCGACCTGTCCGAACACGCGCCGGGCCTGTACGTGGTGCTGATCGAGCGGGACGGCTACCGCTGGCTGCGCACCGTGCGGATCATCCCCTGAGGGCATGCGCGGCCATCAGGCAGGGGCCGGCCATTGCCCCGAACAACCGTTGCCCGTTCCATCATTGCGGATAGCACGTTCTGCACATGCCGCGCCCTGCGGCCCACGGCACATTGGCCCCGCGTCGCCCACAAGCGCCGCACCAACGCCATGAAGAATGCATACGCGCTGCTCCTCTCGGCCTGCCTCTCGCCCGTGCTCCGCGCACAGGTGCTCACCTACCAGGACCTGATGCCTGCCGTGGGCGACACCTTCTACCTGCACGGCGTGGAGGGCGATGAAGACTTCGACCCCGGGCCGGCCGGCTTCGGCGTGGTGTGGGACCACAGCGCCCTGGCCATCGTCACAACCGCTTACACCGCCATCGCCAGCATCGCGCCCGAAGACGCGCCGCACCAAAGCCTCTTCCCCGAATCGGACCATGTGCGCAAGCAATGGCTGAGCTTCGACCCCGCCTGGATCACCTACCGCTACTACGACCGGCGCGAGGAGGGCCTCTATGAACTGAGTTCCATGGGTCCGGTGATCGAGTACGTGTACGACAACGACGAGCTCGTGCAGTCCATCCCGCACCTCTATCCGGACACCATCGCCGACAACTACTGCTACGAATCCACGGGGCTCGGCGCCACCTACCACACCTGCGGCACCACCACGCAATGGATCGATGGCAGCGGCACCCTGCTGATGCCCTACGGCACCTTCACCGATGTGGTGCGCAGCCAGGTGCTCACCACCGGCATCGCCGACGGCTCGCCCGAGGACACCACCCTTGCCCGCTTCACGCGCTGGTGGGCGCCGGGCCTCGGGGCGCCGCTGATGGAGCTCTATGCCTTCACCGGATCGAACGGCTCGGTGCTGCGCACGGTAACGGTGCTCGACCCCTCCACCGCACTGGCCATCCCCTTCCGTGGGCAGGCCCCGGCGCGGGTGGCACCCAACCCGGCCCGGGGCTGGGCCACCCTCAGCACCCCGGCCCTCGCCACCGGCGGCACCCTGCGCATCCATGCCGCCGACGGCCGCCTGCTGCAGGAGCAAGCGATTCCCCGCGGCGCCGACACCCACCGCATCGACCTTTCCGCCCTGCCGCACGGCACGCTCTTCCTCGTGCTCAGCACCCCCGCGGGCAGCACCACCCACCGCATCGTGCACACCCCTTGAATCATGCGCCACCGCTCCCTGCCCTTCCTCCTGCCGGCCCTGCTCATGCTACTCGGCGCCAACGCCTGCACCGGGCAGCAGCTGCCGCGCCGCGTCTTCCTCGGCATCCGCATGGAGCGGGTGACGGACGACCTGCGCCGCATCATGGGCGTAGGCGCCACGCCCGGCGTGCTGGTGGCCGAGGTGCTGCCCGGCGGTTCGGGCGAGGCCGCCGGCTGGCAGCGCGGCGACCTGCTGACGGAGCTGGGCGGACAGCCGGTGGCCAGTCCCGATGAAGTGCTCGTGGCCCTGGCGCAGCACCAGAGCGGCAGCACCCTCGCCTACCGCCTGCTGCGGGACCGGAAGCCCCTCGCCGGCAGCATGACGCTGCGCGGATGGCCCGAGGAGCGCTACCCCGACCTGCGCGTGGAATACACCGCGCACGCCACCGTGAACGGCGTGCAGCGCGCCATCCTCACCCGGCCGCGCACGCGCCAGCCGGACAAGGCCCCGCTGGTGGCCTTCATCGGCGGCATCGGGTGCTATTCCCTCGACTCCCCGCTGGATACCGCACGGAGCGAGGTGCAGCTGCTCAACGCGCTCAGCCGCATGGGCTACGCCTGCGCCCGGCTGGAGAAGCCCGGCATGGGCGATGCCGCGCGCTCCAGCACCGCCTGCGGCGAGGTGAGCTTCATGCATGAGATGACGGGCTACGCCGAGATGATCGCCCAGCTGAAGCGGCGCGCCGACATCGACAGCAGCAGCGTCACCATCATCGGCCACAGCATGGGCGGGGTCTTCGCACCGCTGGTGGCGCAGCGCACGCCGGTGCAGCGCATCGTGGCCTACGGCACCATCGGCAGCAACTTCCTGGAGCACCTGCTGAAGACGCGGCGCACCATCGGCGAGGCCTACGGATGGGATGCCGAGCGCACCGATGCCTTCATCAAGGACTTCGGCGAATGCGCCGCCTGGTACTTCGCCGACCGCCTCAGCTCCGCGCAGGCCGCCGCCCGGAAGCCGGTATGCGCCGAATACGCCGGCATCTTCGATGTCCGTGCCCGCGCTTACAACGACGAGCTCTATGCGCTGAGCATCCCGGCGGCATGGAAGGGCTTCCGGGGCAGGACCCTGCTCCTCTGGGGCGAGGCCGACTACATCGCCGCCCGGCACGACCACGAACTGCTGCGCGGCCTCATCGAGGCCGCGCACCCCGGCAGCGTCACCTTCCAGGTGGTGCCCGATGCCGACCACGGCATGCACCAGGCCGACGACTTCAAGGCCGCCGTGGCGGGCAGCGGGCCGTACCAGCAGCTGGTGGGCCGCGCGGTAACGGAATGGATGCCGCGCGTGCGATGAGAGCGATGCTCGCCCTGGCGATCGGAGTGTGCGCGGCGCAGGTGGGCCGTGCCCAAGGCGGCACCGCGCTGCACGCGCTGCTGCAGGACTTCACCGCCGGCTATGCCGCATGGGCGCCCGAGCCCTTCGCGCTCGATCTGCGGGAGCGCCTGGCATCCGTGCCGCCCGATAGCGTGCTGGCGGCACAGCAACGCTTCTTCAGCGAGCAACAGCGCCTGCTGCTCGGTGCGCACGCGGAAGGGGCCACCGCCGAGGAGCGCCTGCTGCTCGCCACGGCGCGCTTCGAGGTGGCGCACCAGCTGCACCGCATCACCGTGGAGCGCCGCTGGCTGCAGGCCGGGCGGCCCATGCCCGCGCACGGCGTGCACGGCCTCCCCGACCACCAGGAGTGGTACCGGCTGCTGGTGCGGCGCTTCACCGGCTATGAGCGCACGCCGCAGGAGCTGGTGGCCTTCGGCGCGGCGGAGGCGGAGCGCTGCCACCAGGCGATCGGGCGCCTGCGCGCGCTGCTCGGTGCCGCGCCCCAAGGCGGCTGGATCACGGACAAGGCCGAGGTGCTGCAGCGCTTCGCCGCGCTGGACAGCACGGTGCGCACGCGGCTTTCCGGATTCGTGGGCGCCGTGGAGCTGCCGCCCATCCACCCCATGGAATGGCCCGACGCCGGCCCGCACACCCCGCCCGGCATCTACCTCTCGCGCGCGCACAACGCCTATGGCGCGGATGTGTTCCAATTCAACTTCCACAACGGCCGCTTCGATGCCCGCGCGCTGGACTGGCTCTACCTGCACGAGGCCATCCCCGGCCATCACCTGCAAGCAAGCCTGCGCCAGGCCGCCGCGGCGACCGACCTGCGCGCCCACCTGCTCTATCCGGGCAACTTCGAGGGCTGGGCCTGTTATGTGGAGGACTACGGCCAGGAACTCGGCGCCTACGCAGACCCCTTGCAGGAGCTCGGCAAATGGGAGTGGGACCTGGTGCGCTCGGTGCGCGTGGCGCTCGATGCGGGCATCCACGGCCTCGGCTGGTCGCGCCAGGAGGCGCTGACCTATTGGGAGGAGCACATCCCCGGGGTGCCCGAACTGGCCGACCGCGAGGTGACGCGCGTGACCAACTGGGCCGCCCAAGCGCTGAGCTACAAGGTGGGCGCCGACGCCATCCAGCGGCTGCGCGAGCGGCTTGCCGCCGAGCTCGGTCCGCGCTTCGATGCGGCACGCTTCCACCGCGCCTTCCTGGAGATGGGGATGCTGCCCCTGCCCGTGATCGAGGAGCAGCTGGCGGCGCACCTGCACAAAGGACCATGAAGCGCCAGACGATCACCGCCGGCCTCTGCCTGATCCTGCAAGCGCTGCACGCGCAGCACGCGCGGATCGATTCCCTGATGCGCGTGATCGCGGACCGCACCGAATTCAGCGGCACCGTGCTCGTGGCCGACCGGGGCGAGGTCATCTACCACAAGGCCTTCGGCCTGGCCAGCCGCGAGTGGAACGTGCCCAATACCGTCGAATCCCGGTACAAGCTCGCCTCGCTCAGCAAGCAGTTCACCGCGCTGCTCATCCTGCAGCTCGCGCATGAAGGCAAGCTCTCGCTCGATGATCCGCTGGTGAAGCACATCCCCGCGTACCGGGTGCAGCACGCGGAGAGGATCACCCTCCGCCATGTGCTGTCGCACACCTCCGGCATCCCCAATTACCATGTGATCCCCGGTTTCGACAGCGTGGTGGCCAAACAGCCGCGCACCCTGGAACGCTTCGTGGACCTCTTCCTGGACAAGCCCCTGCTGTTCGAGCCCGGGAGCGCATCGCACTACTCCAACCTCGGGTACTCCGCGCTCGCGCTGGTCGTGGAGCGCGTGACCGGGAAGCCCTTCAGCGAGCAGCTGCGGACCCGGGTCTTCGAGCCAGCGGGCATGGTGGACAGCTTCACGGAGGACGATCCGCGTGTGATGCCGCGCATGGCGCAGGGCTACGTGAACACCTGGACCAGCTACGACCGTGAAGCCTACCGCGATCCCTCCTCCGTGATCGGTTCCGGCCATGTGTCCAGCACGACGATGGACCTCTTCCGGTACGACCGTGCCTTGCGCAACGGCACCTTGCTGCCCACCCACCTGCAGGCCGCGTGGATCAGGCCGGTGCGCGGCGACTTCGGCCTTGGCTGGATGGTGATGCGCTACTTCGTGCCCGGCCGGGACAGCGTCACGGTGGCCTACCACGATGGCGGCAACCGGGGCTTCACCACGGTGATGTACCGATTCATCGAGAACGACCGCTGCATCGTGGTGCTGTCCAATACGAGCATGTACGACATCTACGGCGTGGCCGGGCGCATCGCGCGGATCCTCCACGGACGGGAGGTCCCTCCCGTGAAGCGGCCCTTGGTACAGGCGATCGCGCGGATCCTGAAGAACGAGGGCCGCGAACAGGCCTTGGCATTCTTCCGGCGGCACCGCAGCGACCCGGAGTACACCTTGGACGGTGCAGCGGCCAACTCGCTCGGCTACCTGCTGATGGGCCAGGGACGGCTGGAGGATGCCGTGTGCGTGTTCGAATTGAACGTGGAGGCATTCCCGGAGGTGGCCGATCCGTATGACAGCCTTGCCGAGGGCTACATGAAACAAGGTCGGCGCGAACTGGCGATCGCGAACTACAAGCATTCGCTGGAGCTCGATCCGCATAACGAGAACGCCAAGGTGATGCTGAAGAAACTCGGTGCCCCATGATGAACACCCCGCTTCCGCTCGTCTTCTGCCTGCTCGGCGCAGCGTGCCAGAGCGTGCCGCCGCCGCCGGAACCCTCCATCGCGCAGCACGCGATGGCAACGGACACCCTGCTGCTCCACGAGCCCGGCGTGGAGAACGCCTATCCCCGGCTCTCCGCCGATGGGAGGCGCATCCTGTACCAGAGCAACCGCACGGGCACCTGGCAGCTCTTCATCATGGACCTCGCCACCGGTGCGCAGCAGCGCGTCACGCACGACGCCCACAACAACAACTTCGTGGACTGGAGCGCGGACAACGAATGGATCGCCTTCGTCAGCGACCGCGACGGCAACGAGGAGGTCTACCGCATGCGCACGGACGGCTCCGGGCTCGAGCGGCTGACCAGTGATCCCGCACGCGACATCCACCCCTACTTCAGCCCCGATGGCCGCTACCTGCTCTTCAACAGCACGCGCGGCAACGGCTCGCTGGATGTGTACCGCCTCGACCTGGGCACCCGCCAGGTGATGCGCCTCACCGACACGCCGATGGAGGAGACCTGCGCCCGCTATGCGCCCGGCATGGAGCGCATCGTGCTGCTGCGCAACGACGCGACCAGCGACGACGTCGTGATCCTCGACCTCAGCACCGGGCTGGTGGACAACCTCACACGCACCCCCACGGTGATCGATGGCTGGCCCATGTACAGCGTCGATGGGCGCTGGATCTACTACAGCACCATGGCCAGCGGGCAGCACAGCATCCACCGCGTGCATCCCGATGGCTCCGGCGATGAGACGATCACGCAGGCCGGGCCGGGCGAGGAGGACGGCCGCGCCTTCATCGGCCGCGATGGGCGAACGCTGATCTACAACAAGCGGCACCACGGCGCGATCGACATCCGCCGCCTGGCACTGCCATGAATCCACGCACCATGACCGCACGCACATCCTCCGGCTGCTTCCTCGGCGGCATCGCCAACCTCCTCATGCCCATCGCCCTGCACGCCCAGCCGCTGCACTTCAACGACAGCTCCGCCTGGTCGGAGGAGCACTGGCGCTTCGAGGGCCTGGAGGCGCAGCACTTGCTCTTCACCATCACCGTGCAAGGCGATACCGCCATCCAGGGGCAGCTGTACAAGCGGTTGCGGCGGCAGGGCACGGCCACCATCGCACCGCTGCTCGGCGACCCGCCGCCGCCGCCGGTCACCCTGGCGATCGATGCCTATGCCGGTGCCCTCCGGGCCGACAGCGCTGAAGGCCGTTGGTGGGTGGTGCTGCCCGGCGAGGGTGATCCCCGCCTGCTCTACGACTTCAACCTCGCGGTTGGCGATACGTTATCCGGCACGTATGGCGACTGCGCTGCCGCGCCCATCGTCACGAGCATCGATGCCAGCTGGTTCAACGGCCGCGCGCACCGGCGCTTCGTGCTCTCGGGCGGGCGCTACCTCATCGAAGGCATCGGTGCAAGCTCCGGCCTTTTCGGCTACCTCTGCCAGCTATTCGAAGAGTACGGCTGCCTGCAAGCCTACACCCAAGGGGATGCGCATTGGGCGGTGCTCGGCTGCGGGCCGCTCACCACGGCGATGCCGGATGATCCCCGTGATGGGAAGGCCGCACGCGCATTCCCCAACCCCACCGCGGGCAGCGTCACCGTACCTGGGCTGCGACCCGGCCAACGGGCCGCGGTGCACGACATCGCAGGGCGCTGCCTGGCCACGGTCCGCGTCGATGGCCACGGCTCCATCGATCTCGGCATGCTGCCCGCCGGCACCTACTTGCTCTTGCCGCTCACCGCATCGGGCCGGCAGGCTCCGCTTCGGGTGGTGAAGCAATAGCCGCGCGCGGGCCGGCCGAAGGGCTCGACCGCAGCGCCCTCACCGCAAGGGCGCCATCGCAGTAGCGTTCCCCCGGCCCTGGGCGACGGCTCACTCGTAGCGCAGGGCCTTCACGGGATCGGCCATCGCGGCCTTGTAAGCCTGCACCGATACCGTGAGCACCGTGACGAGCAGGGTGATGAGCAAGGCCGCCGCGTAGAGCAGCGGCGAGATGCGGGTGTGGTAGGCAAAGGTCTCCAGCCAACGGCCGATGGCGTAGAAGGCCAGCGGGAAGGCCACCAGGAGCGCCAGGCCCAGCAGCACCACGAACTCGGTGTTGAGGCGCCGGACGATATCGAACAGCGGTGCGCCCATCACGCGCCGGATGCCGATCTCGCGCGTGCGCTGCCGCGCGGTGAAGTAGGCCAGGCCGTAAAGGCCCATCACCGTGAGCAGGATGGTGAGCACGGCGAAGGCGGCGAAGACGCGGTAGAGCCTGTCCTCGGCCTGGTAGAGCTGCGCGATGCTGTCGGTGAGGAAGGTGGCCTCCCACTCGGCATCGGGGAAGAGCCGCTTCCACTCCCCTTGCAGCGTGGCGAGCTGCTGCCCCGCATCGCCCGGCTGCAGGCGCAGCACCAGGTGCTGCGCGCCGTACCGCTGGCTGCTCTGGAAGAGCACGAGCGGCTCGATCGGCGTGTGCAAGCTGGTGTAGTGGAAGTCCTTGAGCACCCCGATGACGGTGAGCTCATGATCGGCGCTGTCGCCGCCGACGTAGATCTTCTCAGCCAGCGGATCACGCCAGCCGAAGGCCTTCACGGCGCTCTCGTTCACCATCACGGCGTTCTCGCGGTCGCTGGGGATGGCGGGGTCGAAGTAGCGCCCGGCCGCGAGCTCCACGCCGAGCAGCGCGGGGAAATCGGCATCGGTGCTCATGGTGGGCATGGGCTTGTCGATGCGGCCCTCGGGCGTGTTCGCCTTCAGCACCCAGCGGCCGCTGCCCTGGCCGGGCAGGTGCTGCGTGAAGGAGGCGGCCGTGACGAAGCTCTGCCGCAGCAGCTCGTCCTTCACCGGCCGCAGCCTGTCCCACGCCAGCGTATCCGGCCCGGGCGGCAGCGGCATGGCGATGCTGAGCAGGTTCTCCTTGCGGAAGCCCATGTCCGTATTGCGCAGCCAGTGCAACTGGGCGAACACGGCGAGGGTGCCCACCACCATGAAGAGCGCGATGGCGAACTGAGCGCCCATGAGCACCTTGCGCGCACGGTTGCGCCCGGCACCGCCGGCCACGCCCTCCTTCAGCAGCAGCTGCGGCGCGAAGCGCGAGAGGAAGAAGGCCGGGTAGCTGCCCGCCACCACGCCGATGGCGATGAGGATGAGCGCCAGCACGACCACGAAGCTCCCGCGCAGCACCACCCCCATGCCGATGGCCTTGCCGGTGATGCTGTTGAACGCGGGCAGCGCCAGCCAGAGCAGCCCCAGGGCCACCGCGATGCCGATGAGCGCGATCAGCACGCTGCCGCCGATGAACTGGGCCACGAGCTGGCCGCGCTGCGCACCGCACACCTTGCGCAGCGCCACCTCCTTGGCGCGCCGGGTGGCGTCGGCGGTGCTCATGTTGATGTAGTTGATGCAGGCGATGGCCAGGATGAGCACCGCCACGATGGCGAAGAGCGTGACGTAGGCCTTGTTGCCCTTCTTCGGCGTGTCGTAGATGAGCGCGTTGTTGAAGTGCACCTCGCGCAAGGGCTCCAGGTTGAAGCGGATGCTGCCCTGGAACTCCTCGCCGCCCCATTGCGGGATGATGTACTTCGTGACGAAGGCGTCCATCTTGGCCTGGAACGCGTGCTCGTCCACGCCGGGCGCCAGCACGAGGTAGTTGAAGCAGCTGTTGTTGCCCCAGCTCTGCGCCAGCTGCTCCTTCGCCTGCGGCGGCATGCCGAGCCGGCTCATGAACACGCCCATGGGGATGTGGGTGTTCTCCGCCTGCCCGTCGATGACGCCGGCCACCTTCAGGGTGCGTCCATTGCGCGTCACCAGCTTGCCGATGGGGTCCTCCGCGCCGAACATGCGCGTGGCCATCTCCTGCATGATGACGATGTTGTCCGGCTCATCGAGCGCATCGGGCCCGCCGTGCGTGAAGGTGAAGTCGAAGGTGCGGAAGGTGCTGGTGTCGGCATTGTGTCCGTCGGCTGCCACGAACTTCCGGCCCTCGTATTCGAGCGTGGTCTGCCCCAGCTGATAGAGCGAGACGCCCGCCTCGATGTCGGGGTACTCGCGCAGCAGGGCCTCCATGATGGGGAAGGGCGTGATGCCGAAGTCGTCCTTCACATCGCCGAACTGGTAGTGGGCCTGGATGCGGTAGATGCGGTCGGCCTTGCGGTGGTGCGCGTCGAAGCTGAGCTCGTCCTGCACGTAGATGTGGATGAGCAGGCAGGCCGCCACGCCGATGGCAAGGCCGATGATGTTGAGCGCGGCAAAGAGGGTGTCGCGCTTCAGGGTGCGCCAGGCGATGAGGAGGTAGTTGCGCCACATGGCCCCAAGGTGGAACGGGACCAGGGTGCTGCGAGGTCTGTTGTGCGCTGAAGTTGGCCGCGTGACGGGCGGTTGGCGGACCGGCCCTCATGCATGACCCGGGTGCAGGGTGCGGATGACCGCCGTCAATTCAAGCGGCGCCCCTCGTGCCTAAGTTTCCATGAAACTCGCGAACACCCACACCCCAATGGCCACCAAGAAGACCGCCAAGGCCCCTGTCCGGAAGACGAGCGCCAAGGCCGCGGCGAAAGCCGTGAAGCCTGTCGCAAAAGCCACGAAGCCCCGCCTGGGCCTTGTGGGCAAGCCGAAGCCCAAGACCGCCGATGCGCGCATGCCCGGTGAACAGCATCCCGGCCAGACGGGCATGACGGCGCGCATGCATGAGCAGCCCGGGTCGCAGATCGAACGTGAACGCCATGTGTATGGCGGCAGCACCCGACCGAAGAGCGGAGCGGGGCGCACGAACAAAAAGGCGGTGGCCAAGTCGCGTCGCGGAACGAAAAAGTAGGCTTCGACAGCACGCCATGGGTGACTCTCCAGCCCGCGTGAGCGCTCCACCATTCAGTAGGTCACTGTCACCCCCACGCCCCAGCCCATGTCGCTGTCGTAGTGCGTGCTCAGCGCCCAGCTCTTGTCCAGCACATAACGCAGTCGCTCCATGTGCTCCAGGTCGCTGTTGCCCATCAGGTCGAGCCGCAGGCGCGGGGTGAGCGGGATGTCCTCGCGCATCAGCTGGGCGCGTAGCTGTCCGTCGGTGTCGATGCGCGCATCGAACACCAGGAGCATGGGCAGGGTGTATTGGAACCCGGCATGCAGCACGCTCCGGCTGTTCTTGGTGTTACGCTGCCCGAAGAGGTTCTCCTCCGCATCATCGCCGTGGCCTTCGCGCGTGCGCCAGTCGATGCCGATGTTCGGGAACCACCACTGCATCTTGCCGAGGAATCGGCCGAAGTGCATCTCCACTTCCTGCCCGTGCATGGGGGTATAGCCGAGGCGCCATTCCGCCTGCAGGTTCCAGCGCTTGTTCATCAGCATGGCCTCCCCGTCGTTGCCGTTGGTGGCGAAGTCGTTCTGGGCCATGAAGTGCCAGGCCTTGTCCTCGCGCAGGAACAGGCGCTC
This sequence comes from Flavobacteriales bacterium UBA2426, assembly GCA_002342985.1. Taxonomy (GTDB): domain Bacteria; phylum Bacteroidota; class Bacteroidia; order Flavobacteriales_F; family PHOS-HE28; genus PHOS-HE28. The sequence continues at coordinate 4,004 of DDRC01000043.1, read as the reverse complement.
CGCCTTGCGGGCATCGGGCAGCACGGGGTTGGGCCGCGGCGCGGGGTTCACGAACACCCGGCCCATGCCGCTCATCATGTGGTAGAGGATGTGGCAGTGGAAGAACCAATCGCCCTCCTCGGTGGCGGCGAACTCGATGGTGTCCGTTTCCATGGGCATGATGTCGAGCACATTCTTCAACGGGGCATGCTCGCCCTGGCCGTTCACCACCCGGAAGAAGTGCCCGTGCAGGTGCATGGGGTGGCGCATCATGCTGTTGTTGGTCAGGATGATGCGCACGTTCTCGCCCTTGCGGATGAGGATGCGGTCGGTCTCGCTCACGGTGCGGTTGTCGATCGCCCACAGGTAGCGGTTCATGTTGCCCGTGAGGGTGAACTTCAGCTCCTTCACCGGACCCGGCGGCAGGGTCGTGGGCGTAGGCGAACGCAACATGGCATAGTTCAACGTCACGATGTCGGACAGCGCGTTGCTGTTGTACCGGTCTCCACCGTGATCATCTCCGGCACCTTCGGTGCGCGTGGCATCCTTCGGACCGGTGATCTCCGGATACATCACCACGTTCATGTCCATCTGTTGCAGGCTCATGTGCATGCCCATATCATCCAGGTCCCCGTTCATCTTCATCATGTCATTCATCATCTCCATGCCCTCGAAGTACTTCAGGGGCTGGAGCGGTGCGGCAAGCTGGCGGATGCCGGATCCGAGCCACACCGAGGCGGAGCGCACGCGGTCCTCGCTGGTGGCCAGCAGTTCATAGGCCGTGCTGTCCGCGGGGATGGTCACGATGATGTCGTAGGTCTCGGCCACGCCCATGATGAAGCGGTCCACCTCCACGGGTTCCACGTCAATGCCGTCGCTGGCCACCACCGTCATCTTCCCACCGGCATAGGTGATCCAGAAGTAGCTGCTCGCACCGCCATTGATCAGGCGGATGCGCACTCGTTCGCCTGCTTTCAGATCGGGAGCTTCGTCAACCGGGCGGCCGTTCGCCAGAAGCAGGTCGTAGTAAACATCACTCACGTCCATGGCGTTCATCCGCTTCCACTCGTTGGTGAGCTTCACACCGAGCGCGCCTTCCTTGATGGCATCGCTGTAGCTCTGCACGGAGCCGGGGCGGACCTTGTGCTTCCTGATCGCGCTCCAGTCGTTGGCGGCATGCAGCCTGCGGTGCACCTCCTTCGGCTTCATGTCGGTCCACTCGCTGAGGATCACCACGTGCTCGGGCATCGGCGCCGCATTACGCTTGTGGACGATCAGCGCACCGTGCATGCCGTTCTGTTCCTGCAAGCCCGTGTGGGAGTGGTACCAATAGGTCCCGCTCTGTACCAATGGGAATTTGTACACCTGCGTCTCACCCGCCTTGATGGGCGCGGTGGTGAGGTGGGGCACGCCATCCAGGTGGTAGGGCAGGATCAGGCCGTGCCAATGCAGGGAGGTCTCCTCCTTCGCCATCGCGTTGCGCACCACGATCATCGCCGTATCGCCTTCCGTGAAGGTGAGCGTTGGCATGGGGATGCTCCCGTTCACCGCGTAGGCCTTGCGGGGCTTGCCGGTGTAGCTGACGATGGTGTCCGTGATGACGAGGTCGTACCGCGTGACCCTGGGCGTGAAGTCCCCGAGCGGACCGGAGGTGCCCAAGGCGGGATGACCGCCATGCTGGGTCTGCGCGGGCATCATCCCCGTGAGCCCGTGCAGGAGCACCAGCAGCAGTACCGATCGGATGTTGGAGGAAACCGGCATGACACGATCAGCGGATGATGGTCTCCTTCACGCTGCCACAGGTCATCATCTGAGACCCGTAGAAGGGGTTCTTGATGGCCTTGTCCCGGCTGAGCCAATCGGCCCCGCCCTCGTACATGGGGCAATGGTCCAGATACACCGGCGTGGAAGTCGGCGATGCCTTCACAAGCCTTGTCATCGGCGCGGTCAGCTCACGGAAGACCTTGCGTTGTGCCTCCAGCCCTTTGGCATTGGCGATCGTCGTGGTGGTGCTTGTCAGCGATCCCATCACCTCCATCCACACCATGTGGACCTCATGGTCCAAGGCGCCCATGTCCACGCCGCGCACGGCTTCGTTCAACTGGATCGCAGCGTCCTTCGCCTTGGTCGCATCGGAAGCCACCAGCGCATCCTTCAGCGCGAAGTATCCTGTAAGGACCGGTGCCAACGGATCGGCCACCTCCTGCCCTGTCCCCTCTTCGGCTATGTGGTGATGGTGCGCGTCATCTTGCACAGGCACCGTTGCCTGGGCATTCTGCGGGGCCCGTTTGAACGTCCGTTCGTACTGGCAGCATCCAGGCAGCGCGGTGTAGGCCGCATCGGGTGCCAGGAAACGCTCGTTGTCATAGCCGGCGTGGGCGATGCGTTGCAGCACGGCATCGATGTCCGTACGCATGCTGTCGATGGTGATGCGCGCCGTCTTGGCGTCCACATCCCAGTCGACTTCGGCTTCACCCTTCACGTAGGCGGCCTTCTCGATGGTCTTCTCGCACATCGGGCAGTCGCCGTCGACGCGGACGGTGATGGAGTGCGCGTTCTTCAGTTGCGCGCTGCAACCCGGCAGCAGCAGCCACAGGGCGGACATCAGGGCGGTGGTTCTCATGGTGCGTCTTCTTGAGTACAAAGCAATCCCCGCAGGCCGCCGACGGTGTTACATGAACTTCGGGAATGTTTGCATCGGGGCGTGTCCCTTGCCCTCACGCAGGGCCAACGCGCGGGCCGCGTGCTCCGCTATAGCCGGACTTGTCAGGTCCAGCGGCTGCGGCGCTGCGGGGGCTTCCGCTGGTCGCCTCCTCGCTGCGCGCATCCGCAAGGCCCTGCCTGCGCCGGGCTGCCGCTTCGCCCGCTCACGCAGAGATTGGACTTACGTTACCATGCAAGGATCTTGCTGAAGTAGCGTTCTGGGTTTTATGGTTGAGCAATTACGCCCAATTGCGTGGATCTTGTTCCTTTTCCATCTGTGGTTGGCCTCCGTTGCAAAGCCTGGCTTCTTCATACCAGCCATGACCACTGCTAGCATAGCTGTCGCGGCGATCGGAGTGGGAGCATGGTTTAATGGTTCGAGTGTGGGTCAGCGCTGGCTTAATGCCCTACCTCTGACCACCGTTATCCTAAGCACAGCCTATTTGGTCGGTTATTTCATGTACCTGATGGTCCCATGATCGAGAACAAGACGCCTGAATGGATCCAAGGGCTTGGGAGCATCGTGTTGATTGTTCTGATCCCTTGGTGCTGGTTCTTGGGAATGTTCTCGCCAATGGAAGGGAAGGTGGCATTCGATCCGTATGTCGATACATGGTTTGCTCCTGATTTCCAGCCGAAATTGGAGAGTCTGATACATATTGGTCAATCCAAGGATGAGGTTCTAGGTCTCCTCGGCCAGACGCTCTTTATACACCCACCGGGCTATATGTGCGATGGTTCCATTCGCTTTGACTATACGCAGGATGGCGGTTACAACCGTAGACTAGGACTTGATGGGAGCGAAGCGGGGCATAAGGATTTTGCGTGGCATCGATTTTCGGTCTGTTTCGACACTACTGATACCGTGGTCGATATCGATTCGGGCTGGTCGTATGACTAATAGTGTGCTGCGAGAGACGAGGATGTTGCTCCTTAGGTCTCTTTCTTCGCCAGCCACAGGCCGAGCAAACGATTCGGACCGTAACGTCTAGCGCACCTCCACCATCCGCACAGCATAGGGGTCCGGCGCTGAAGGCGTGCCAAGCTTGGGGTGCGGCATCTGCCTGACCCGGTAACGGCCCGGCGGCAATGCCTTCATGGTGAACCCGAAGGACTGCTTCTTGATGTCCGTGCAGAGCGCACCCGGCAGCTGACCGAAGTACAGGAACACATCGCGCGGGCCGCCATCCGTGGGTGCTGGTTGCCCCTTGGCGAAGGCCTCATAACGCCCACAGGAGCCGCCGATCCAGTGGAAGGACACGGTGAGCTCAGCGTTGCTCGTGGGATCCTTCGGCATTATCGTGAGCGCCGCTTCCGGGATC
>DDRC01000245.1:1582-4005 GCA_002342985.1 Flavobacteriales bacterium UBA2426 | reverse complement strand
GCACTTCTGCGGCACGCACTTCTTCAACCCGCCGCGCTACCTGCCGCTGCTGGAGCTGATCCCCGGTCCGGACACCGACCCCGCGGTGCTCGACTTCCTGGAGGACTACGGCCAGCGCATCCTCGGCAAGGTCACCGTGCGCTGCCAGGACACGCCCGCCTTCATCGCCAACCGCATCGGCGTGTTCGGCATCATGGGCCTCTTCCACCTTGTGGAGGAGATGGGGCTCACCGTGGAGGAGGTGGATCGCCTGACCGGTCCCGTGCTGGGCCGCCCCAAGAGCGCCACCTTCCGCACCGCCGACGTGGTGGGCCTGGACACGCTGGTGAAAGTGGCGCAGGGCGTGAAGGACAACTGCCCCAACGACGAGCAGAACGCGCTCTTCGCCATCCCCGGCTACCTGCAACAGATGGTGGAGAAGAACATGCTCGGCAGCAAGACCGGCAAGGGCTTCTTCTTCAAGGACCGCAGCTCACCCAAGGGCGAGATCCTCGCGTTGGACCTGAAGACGCTGGAATACCGTCCGCAGGTGAAGCCCAAGTTCGCCACGCTGGATGCGGCCAAAAAGGAAGACGACCTGCGCAAGCGCACCGCCCTGCTCTACAACGGTACCGACAAGGCCGGCGAGTTCTACCGCAAGAGCTTCCACGGTCTCTTCGCCTACGTGAGCCACCGGATCCCCGAGATCACCGATGCGCTGTACAAGATCGACGACGCCATGCGCGCGGGCTTCGGCTGGGAGCTGGGTCCCTTCGAAGCATGGGATGCGATCGGCGTGAAGACCTCGCTCGACGCGATGAACGCAGCGGGCGTGAAGGTATCGCCGTGGATCAGCGAGATGGTTGCGGCCGGTCACACCAGCTTCTACAAGACCGAAGGCGGCAAGCGCATGTACTACGATGCCGCCATCAAGAGCTACAAAGCCATCCCGCGTGCCGAGGGCATCCTCGTGCTGAGCGACCTGCCCGAGAGCAATGTGGTGTGGAAGAACAGCGCCGCCACCGTGCGCCACCTGGGCGATGGCATCCTGTGTGTGAGCTGGAGCACCAAGATGAACACCATCGGCGCGGAGGTGATCCAGGGCCTCAACAAGGCCATCGACCTCGCCGAGCAGGGCTACAAAGGCCTTGTGGTCTACAACGACGGCGCCAACTTCAGCGCGGGCGCCAACGTGGGCATGATCTTCATGATGGCCGTGGAGCAGGAGTACGACGACCTGGAAATGGCCGTGCGCACCTTCCAGAACACCATGATGCGCATGCGCTACAGCAGTATCCCCGTGGTGGCGGCCCCGCACCAACTGACACTTGGCGGCGGCACCGAGCTCTGCCTGCACGCGGACAAGGTGGTGGCGCACGCCGAGACCTACATGGGCCTGGTGGAGTTCGGCGTGGGCGTGATCCCCGGTGGCGGCGGCACCAAGGAGTTCGCCCTGCGCCTCGCCGACGAGCTGAAGGAGGGCGACATCCGCATCAACGCCATGCGCGAGCGCTTCCTCACCATCGGCCAGGCCAAGGTGGCCACCAGCGGGCACGAGGCTTTCGCGCTCGGCTACCTGCGCAAGGGCCAGGACGAAGTGATCGTGAGCCGCGCCCACCAGCTGGCCTACGCCAAGGCCTGCGCGCTGGAGCTGTGGAACAAGGGCTACACCAAACCCGCGCCCCGCAAGGACATCAAGGTGCTCGGCCAGGAAGGCCTCGGCATCGTGTACGTGGGCGCCAACAGCATGCTCAGCGGCAACTACATCAGTCAGCACGATGCGCTGATCAGCGAGAAGCTGGGCTACGTGCTCTGTGGTGGGGACCTGAGCGAGGCGACGGAGGTTTCGGAACAGTATCTGTTGGACCTGGAGCGGAAGGCTTTTGTGGAGTTGTGCATGCAGCGGAAGACGTTGGAGCGGTTGCAGTCGATCATTACGAGTGGGAAAGTGCTCAGGAACTGATGAAGCGGGTGCGTGACATAGTGCGTGATGGCTTGGGCGTGCCGGCTCGCCCTTCGACTTCGCCTTGCTGCGCTCAGGGTATCGCCGTCGCGCTTTCCGCTACAAGTCCTCGCGCGGATTACCGCGCTGTGGGCTTTCCGCTGCAATCGCTCACGCGAAATGCACCATCGCCCCCCCTTGGGCGCTTCGGTCAAAAAAGCGCTTTGACCGCCCTCGACACAACCGAAGCCCATCAGCCCATCGATCGAAGGGGCCAAGAAGGCCTCTCACAGCCCGCTAGCCCAAACATCTCGACCCCGCTGGACCAAGACCTTGTCGCGCCAATCCAAAACGCTCCAGCGGACTCCTTTTCGATGGGCGCCCTCTTGCAACCTCGCTCCCATCGGCGCCCAGCCCCTTTACTACGTAAAGGGGTGTGCTTGTTTGATGGCTTGGCCTTCTCGCGCGCGTCTGGCCATCGACACCCCTTAAGGGGTGTCGA
>DDRC01000245.1:0-1456 GCA_002342985.1 Flavobacteriales bacterium UBA2426 | reverse complement strand
CCCCTACGGGGGGAGCCCATGATTGGGCACTTTGCGGGGCTATCAGATCATGGCCAAGCCTTAGTCAAACATTTAGGTACTTTTGTTTGACACAAATGACTGCCACAAAGTCAGACATATCTATTGACAGTCAGGTCATTAGCCGAGTCTATGGCAAAGGGAGGGGTTCGGTGTTCACCCCGAATGATTTCAGCGACTTGGGAGCCTATACGGCGGTGGCCAAATCCTTGTCGCGTTATGCCAAGGCTGGGACTATTCGAAGGCTGGCTCCAGGGGTCTATGATTACCCCGCTACTCACCCCCTTACCGGCACGCTTTCACCATCCCCCGAGAAGGTCGCACGAGCGCTCGCCGGACGTGATGCGACCAAGCTCCAACCCGCCGGTGCATACGCTGCGAATCTGCTCGGCCTTTCTGAACAGGTTCCCATGCGCGTCGTCTTCCTTACGGACGGTCATTCGCGCAAAGTGAAAGTGGGCAGCATGGAAATTCACCTGCGTCACAGCAGCACGCGATTCTTATCGACCCGGACAGAGATCGGAGGCTTGATCATTCAAGCGCTTCGGCACATCGGCAAGGATCACGTTAGCGATAGGGAGTACGCCATTCTCTTGAAGCGAATACCTGCGAAAGCTCGTAAGGAAATGCTTGCTGACATCCGTCGAGCTCCCGTATGGATCGCGAACATCATGCGCAAACTGGCCGCTGAACCGGAGTGATATGGAACGCTACTTCGCACTCGCCAAAGACGACCAACGCACGTTGCTTCAGGAAGCAGCGCGCCGCATGAACCTTCCGGTTCAAAGCATTGAAAAGGACCTGTGGGTCTGTTGGCTTTTGCGCAAACTCATGTCACTCGACCCATGGGGTGCTCACCTCACCTTCAAAGGAGGCACCTCTTTGTCGAAAGCACATGGTCTGATCGAGAGGTTCTCTGAGGACATTGACCTAGTGGTTGATAGGGATGCGCTTGAACTCGTTGGTGAGAATGACCCCAAGAAAGCAGACTCACCAACACAGATCAAGCAGCGTGTGAAACGCATCGCAAAGGCCTGTCATCAATGGGCTACCGAAGACCTGGTTCCCACATTGCAGCAAGCGATCAAGAATGACCTAACCGATCCGGATTGGCGTCTTGATCTAGCCCCGATCACTGAAACCCAAGAGACCAGTTTCTCATTCCGATATCCCAAGTTGTTCGATGAAGGGACGAGGTACCTGCGTCCGGAGATCAAGGTCGAGTTGGTTGCCAAAGCCGATCCATGGCCCAGCAAACCAATGCCGATCAGCGCTTACGTGCACCAACAGTTTCCCGACGCTATCGGCGATGGAAGATTCCAAGTGAACACGATGCAAGCTGAGCGGACCATGTTAGAGAAAGCTCTGCTGCTCCATGAAGTACTCATCCAACGACCGGAAGGCCCCAAGCCAAGATTGGCGCGGCATTACTACGACC
>DDRC01000066.1:9206-9524 GCA_002342985.1 Flavobacteriales bacterium UBA2426 | reverse complement strand
CAGCAGAACCTGAACGTGACCAACACGGCCGGGCTGAACGATGGGTACATCGCCTGTCTCTCTCCGAGCGGAGAGCTCCTTTGGTCCACGTATGTGGGCAGCTCTGCGGATGAGACGGGCCATTTTCTTGGCCGCAATCTGGACGGGAGCCTCTACATGAGCGGGCAGACCAGCGCGACGGCTTATTCCAGCGTGAATTGCGCGCCGCCCACCGGAAGCGGCTTCCCGAATTGTGCTTCCGGATCGCAGGTGCATTATCCGCGGAGCGCCGCCGAGTTCGATTACTACATCGTCCGCTTCAGTGGTACCACGAAAGCG
>DDRC01000066.1:0-9105 GCA_002342985.1 Flavobacteriales bacterium UBA2426 | reverse complement strand
GTCGGCGAGGCCGGCGGCGGCGACGCGTTCGCGGGCGAGGGCGAGTTGTTGTTCCGAGATGGTGATGGAGGTGACGCGGCAGCCGGTGGTCCGGGCCATCTCGATGGCCATGCCGCCCCAGCCGGAGCCGATCTCGAGGACATGGTGGTGGGCCTGGATGCCGGCCCCGGTTTGCCCACGATTCCGAGGCCCAATACCTTCTTCCAGCCCGCGTGCGTTGATCCCCCCGGCTCCGGCAAAACGGATGCATTGGTCATGGGCTTCACGCCCGGTGATGAATTGCTCTTCGGCACCTACTTGGGCGGCCTGGGGAATGACGGGGTGGCCCGCGCTATCCCGTGGAGCGGTGGGCGACTCTATCTGGTGGGGGCGTCCTACTCGAACCTCGCCTTCCCTTTCCATTGCCCGCCAACCGTCAATCCGTACTGCTATCTCACCTACGCGACGCAATCGTCCACCACTGGGGAGGCTTACCATGCCCAACTGCAGTATGATGTAACCATAGGCATCGACGAGGCTGGCACGGCGCCTTCCGGACAAGCCGTGCTGGCCTTCCCGAACCCTACGGATGGCAGCCTGTCGCTGGCCTTCGGGCCTGACTGGCTCGCCGTGCCTATTGTGGAACTCGAGGTGCATGACGCAGCTGGGCGGCTTGTGCAAGCCGAGCGCTTGAGGCCCAGTGCAGCAGCCCAGCCCATTGCGCTCCAGAGCACCACGCCGGGTGCTTACCTGTTGCGCTTGAGGGCTGGCGACCGGTTGGTAGGCAACGAGCTCATCTTGGTGCGATGACCCTTCGGATCACGCTGACCAATGTGTTCCTCGCAACGAGCGTAGCCGCCCTAGCCCAGTGGAGCGAGCTGGGCCTTGGCATGAACGATGGCGTGCGCCGGCTGCTTTACGACTCTGCTTCGCAGCGCGTGCACGCCTTCGGGCACTTCAGCACTGCCGGGGGCCTGCTGGTGAACGGCACGGCTTACTGGGAGGATGAGGCTTGGCACCCGATGGGGCAGGGCGTCCATTATCCGCAGGCATTCCCGGTCATTGGGGCTAATTTCTGGGGGGATTCCATCCTCATCGCCGGATTGTTCCCTTATGCCATTGGCGTTCCGGATAGCAGGAGGTTGGCGCTTTGGAACGGCAGCAACTGGCTGCCAATTGGAACTGGCGGAACCAATGGCTATGTGCCGGCATTTGCACAGCTAGAGGACGGGGTATTGTTTGCTGGCAACATGGATACCCTGGCTGGGGCGCCCATTGCGAATAACGTGGCACGCTACGCGAACGGGACATGGTCGTCCGGCTGCACGTATCCCACCGTTGGCGACATGTGGTTCACGACCTTGGCCTATTACCAGGGCAGGTACATCCTGGCAGGCAACCTGAACTCGCCCATCGTGTATGAACTCGGTTGGCTGGATGGCGACACACTGCGCCAAGTGGGCCAGGGCATAAGGGGTGATGCGTGGGTGAACGACCTTCAGGAGTTCCAGGGGAAACTGTACATCGCCGGCGATTACAACGTGGCCGCAGGCAACGCCGCCACATCCCTTTCCACATGGGATGGGCAGCAGTTCGCCGACCCTTTCCCCGGCTTGAACTTCATCACCCAGGCCATCGACCTCGACATGCGCAACGGGGAGCTCTATTTCTCGGGGCGTACCTGGCTTCCGGGCTCTCCGGACTATTACACGCTTGGGCGGTACGACGGTGAGCGCTTGTGCCTCTTCGGCAAGAACCTGAACACGGTATTCCTCAGCATCGCGGCCACAGAAGATTACCTCTACGTGGCCCCGAACATGATTACCCTTGGCCTTGGCGGCGATACGGTGAACTACATCGCGCGATGGGATCTCAGCTATCCGGGTGATACATGCATTCAGATCGCCACATCCGTGCATGAGCCTCCAGTCTTCGGTTCTGAGTGGTCCATCGGGCCATCGCCGTTCAATGGTGAGATCAACCTCTCTTCCGCTTCCGGTATTCCGGCGGGAAGTATGATCGTGGTGCTCGACGCTACTGGCCGGCTCATCCATCGCGGCGTCTTAGCGCCTGCAGGTCCGAACGAGCAGCGGAACCGTCGAATTGATAATGGTGTGCAAGGTCTCGTGGTAGTTCAAGTATGTGATGCGATGGGCCACACGTTAGCGCGCAGACGCCTCGTTAGGCTTCCTCCCTGAGCATCACCCGCGCCCCAGCGGATCGGGCTCGGCCACCTCGGCGATGGCGCTGCGGCGGTGGTACCAGCCGTTGACGAAGAGGCAGATGAGGATGATGGCGATGCCCAGGTAGGAACCCGGCTGCAGCCGCTCCTCCTCGCCCCAAATGAGCAGGGCGATGAGGATGGTGTACACCGGCTCCAGGTTCACGGTGAGCATCACGGTGAAGGGCGAGAGCTGCCGCATGACCACGATGCCGGTGACGAATGCGAAGGAGGTGCAGACGAGGCCGAGCAGCAGGTGGTAAATGATGTCGCTGGTGGGCAGGTCCCAGAGCGGCGGAGGCAGGTCGCCGGCGATGGCCAGGCCCAGGCCCATCACCACCGCCACGCTGGCCATCTCATAGAAACTGATCCGGAAGGCATTGTCGCGGCGCACGAGCACCGCATTGATGATGTTGAACCAGGCGCTGAGCAGTGCGCTCAGCACCGCCACGGCGATGCCCAGCCGGTGCCCGCTCTCCAGCCCGAAGATGAGCAGCAGGGCCCCGATGACCACCACGCCGAGCACCACCTCGTACGCGCGGATGCGCCGCTTGAACCAGAAGGGCTCGAGCAGGGCGGTGAAGACGGTGCTGGTGCTCAGGCAGGCCGCTGCGATGCTGGCCGTGCTGATCTTGATGGCACCGTAGAAGGTGATCCAATGCCCGGTGATGATGAGCCCGGTGAGGAGGTAGACGCCCAGCTTGGGCGTGCGCCAATGGAGCGACCGCCCCATCCACCAGGCCATGAGGGCCAATCCCGCCACGGCGATCACCGTGCGCGTGTACACCAGGTGCAGTGTGCCCTGCTGGATGAGCTTGCCGAAGATGCCGGTGAAGCCCCAGATGAGCACCGTGAGGTGCAGGAGCCCGAGGGCCTGTTGGCGGCTGCGCATGCGCGGTGCGCCAAGGTAGGCGGGCTCAGCGGATGGCGTCGAGCTTGGCCCGGAGCTGCTGCACCAGCTCCTCCTGCCGCTGCACCTCCACCCGCTTCCGCTCCTGATCCTGGAGGTTCTTCCTGACTTCCTGCGCGAGCTCCTCGGCCCGCTTGCGGGCGGACAGCTCGTCCTCCCCGGCCCGCTTGCGCTTTTCGGCTGCGCGCGCCTGCTGCTTCAGGAGGTCGGCCAGGAGCCGCTCCCCCTCCGCATCGGGTCCTTGGGCATTCTCCTTGCGCTGGGCCTCGGCCTTTCGGCTCACCTCCTCCGCTTCGGCCGCCAGCCGTTCCTGCTCCGTGACCGCCTCTGCGGCCCGCTGCCGGCTGCGCTCGATGCCCGCTTCGGCCCGCTCCTTCTCGCGCTGCAGGCCGTTGAGCTCGCTGATGAGCCGGGCCAGCCCCTTTTCCGCCTGGGTCAGCTCCTGCTGGGCCAGCTGCCGGCGCAGCAGGGTGCTCCGCTCCTGCACGAACGCCTTGGCGGCCTCGAAGGCGCGCGGGTCGCTGGAAGGGGCCATCCAGCCCTCGCGCGTGAGGACGGCGACATGCGCCGTGAGCATGGGTACGCCCTTCCGCTGCTCGGCCTTCACCAGCACGCGCACGGTGTCGGGCGATACCTGGGGGAGCAGTGCGCCGGCGGCGACCACCTCCTTCTTGTTGGAAACGGCCTGGCTGATGCCTTTCAGCTCGTCCTTCCACCACGCCTCCACGAACCGCGCATCGGTGCCCTCGAAGGGGAAGGTGAAGGTGGGATGAACGCCATCGCTGAAGGCGTAGGACCCAATGGAGACGGCTGGCTGGCCCGCGCTGCCCAGGGGGGCTGCAGCCACGAGCAGGAACAGGGCAAGGAAGCGCATGTCCCCAGCGCCTGACAAGCGGCGTGCCGCACCGTTGGGGGTCATTCGTCGGCGACTTTGGAGACCCCTCCGCTCACCACGAACTTCATGACATCGGCCGGCTCCGCATCAATCGGCCTCACATTGGCACGGGGCACCACCATGAGGTTGCCGCTCCAAGCGAAGGCGTGGGGGAAGTAGACCGCTACCATATCGGGCCCGATGCCGAGGTGCTGCAGGTCCTCCTGGGTGATGAAGCCGAGGCGATGCGCCTCCATGCCCGCGCCAAGCCGCACCATCACCGGCCGGTCGAACTTGCGCTTGCTGCCCACGAGGGCCTCCATCAAGTCCTTCAGGGCGCCGTACATGGTCTTGATCACCGGCACGCGCTGCAGCAATTCATCGCCGAAATCCGCCAAGGGCTGGAAGAGGATGGTGCTGCCCAGCCAGCCCACCACGGTGATGATCGCGAGGAGCGTAGCCAGGCCCAGGCCCGGAATGTCGAGCGGGATGATGCCATCGAGGAAGGCCAGCACCCGCCAGAGCGTCCATACGATGACGGTGATGGGCACCAGCAGCAAAAGCCCCCGGAAGAAGAACCCGAGGACGATGCGTCCCGTGCGTCGGCCGTTCAGCGCCATGGGGCGAAGGTATTGGGCCCGCGCAGGCCGTCGGCAATGCGCCGCGGCCCCTTGGCGGGCCACAGGGCGGCCGTGCACCACCTGCTGCGGGCGGCTGCTCGCCGGTCCCGGCCTAATCGAGCTGCTCGCGCACCTTTTTCGGCAGGCTGGCCCGCACCAGCGCATAGCTGTGGTCCACCAGCTCGAGGAGCAGCTTGCGCGGGACGGACCCGGTGACCTCCACCGTGTTCCAATGCCGCTTGTTCATGTGGTAGCCGGGCACGATGCCCGGGTAGCGCTCGCGCAGCTCGATGGCGCGCTCCGGGTCGCACTTCAGGTTGATGGTGGCGAAGACATCGAGCGGTGCCAGTGCAAAGATCTTCCCGGCCACGCGGAACACCAGCACGTCGGGCCCGAAGGGTGCATCCCAGCTCACACCGGACTTGGTGCTGCAATGGGCCTGCAGCTCTTCGATGGTCATGGCAGCACCGCGTAGAGCACCGGACGGCTCGGGGCCGCATCGTTGATGAAGTGCGGCAGTTGCAGCTCCAACAGGTAGTCGCCGTCCGCCGCAGCGGTCGGCACATGGATGAGCTCGGTGATGGTGCGCTCCAGGTCGACCGATGCGGGGAAGTCCCAGAAGGCATGGTGCGCTGCCAGCACCCCGCCGTCCTCCTCGCGGTCCACGCTGGGCAGGTCGAGGAGGAGGTGCTTGACGCCGATGCTGCGCAACCAGGCGCAGGCCGTGCTCTGGAGGTAGCAGGGGTTGCTGCCGCTCCATTGCCGGGTGGCGGCGCCCTCATCATTGGGTAGGGTGCGGATCACGAGCGCCTCGGGCGGACGCTCGCTCACCACGCTGCGCAGCTGTTCCAAGGTGATCACGCGGTCCTCGCGCTGATCGGGGGCCCTCCGGCCCTCCGGCCTCACGCTCACCATCTGGGCCGTGAAGAAATACCGCTTGAGGAGACCGCCCACCGGATGGCACTCGGGGCTGATATGGCCCACGCTCTCGGTGTGGGTGCCATGGCCGTGCGGGTTGAAGCGCACGTCGCGGAAGTTCACCGGCGCACCCTCCCTGACGGCGAAGACGCGGTCGCCCATGCACACGGGTTCCATGGCCACGGGCCCCACGTGCCAGGCGCGCGGACCGGTATCCCCCGCAGCCAACGGGAGCGAGAGGTCGATCGGCTGGGAAAGGTCGACCTTGAAGCGGCGCCCGCGGTGCATGATATCAGCCAGCATCGTCCACGATGAACAGGTCGCTTGCGATCCGGTCCGCGAAGTGCCTGCCCGCTCCGGTCAAAACTAACCGCCCATCGCGCAGCTCCATATGCCCGGTGCCCATCCATCGGTCAACGGCGGCCCGTTGAAGGCGCAGCACGTCGAGCTCCAGCATCGACAGTTCAACGCCGCGGCTGGTGCGCAGGCCGGTGAGCAGCCGCTCGTTGGTGCGCTGCGCGCGCGTGAGCGCTTCCTCCTCCCAGTAACCGGCGCCGGCGGCCACGCCATGGACGTACCGTGCGTTGTTCGCCACGTTCCAGCGGCGGCGGGTGCCGAAGAAGGAGTGCGCGGAAGGCCCGATGCCCAGGTAGGGCACGCCTTCCCAATAGCTGGTATTGTGCCGTGACCAGTGCCCCGGACGGCCGAAGTTGCTGATTTCGTAATGCTCCAGGCCGGCCTCGCGCATGCGCTGCATCAGCAGCTCGAACTGGTCGCTCTGCGCCTCGTCGCCCGGCATGGCCACCAGGTGCTTCCCCACCTGGTGGGCCAGCGCCGTGCGGGGCTCCACCGTGAGGCAATAGGCGCTGAGGTGCGGCAGGCCGTGGTCGAGGGCGATGCGGAGCTGCTCCTCCCACTCCTGCAAGGTCATGCCCGGCAGCCCGTAGATGAGGTCGATGGTCCAGGAAGCGAATCCGGCCTTTGCGATCAGCCCGATGCTGCGCAGGGCCTGGTCCGCGTCATGCGCGCGGCCCATCCACCGCAACCGGTCCTCGCGGAAGCTCTGTGTACCGAGGCTGATCCGCGTGATGCCGATGGCCCACCACTGCTCCAGCCGTGCCTCGGTGATGTCATCCGGGTTCGCCTCCAAGGTGACCTCGGCGCCGGCTTCCACGGCGAGCAAGCGGCGCGCCTGCTCCACGAAGGCCCCGATCGCCTGCGGCGCGAGCAGGCTGGGGGTGCCGCCGCCGAAATAGATCGTTCCGAGCGGCGCAGCCGGCTCAGCGCTGCGCGCCTCCAGTTCGCGATGCATGGCACCGAGCACCGCCTCGCGCCCGCGCGTGGAGATGCTGAAGTGGAAGTCGCAGTACGTGCAGGCCTTCCGGCAGAACGGGATGTGCACGTATAGGCCGGCCATGGCCTAGTCCAGCAAGCGCGCCCAGAGGTCGGAGTACGAGGCCTCCAGCCCGGGTGCCGGGAACCGCCAGTAGTGCAGGTCCGCGAGGACGTACACCGTCACCGCCTGCAGCACCAGGGCGGTGATCCAGAGCCTGTTCGTGCGGATCGGGGCGAAGCGATTGAGGAGCATGGTGACCGCCAAGGGCGCCCCCAGGTAGAGGATCATGTCCGTGGTCACGTGCCAGCCCTGCAGGAACGCGGGGCCTCCGATTCCGAAATCGGCGTTGTAACGGTAGCAGGCATAGGCCAGCAGCAGGCCGAAGATCATGGCCGACATGCGGCTCAGTCGCTGCCAGGGCGGTTGCTTGGTGCTCGGTTGCATGGGGGTGTGCTCAGGTCTTGAGGGTGATGCGGAACGTGGTGCCTTTGCCCGGCGCGCTCCGCTTGACGAAGATGCGGCCGCCGTGGTACTGCTCGATGATGCGCTTGCTCAGGGACAGGCCCAGGCCCCAGCCGCGCTTCTTGGTGGTGAAGCCGGGCTGGAAGACGGTGCGGTGCTGCGCGGACGGAATCCCCTTGCCGGAATCGGTCACGTCCACGTGCACCTGCCCGGCCTCGGGAACGATCTCGATGGCGATGGAGCCCTCGCCCTCCATGGCATCGATGGCATTGCGGATGAGGTTCTCGATCACCCAGCTGAAGAGCGGGCGGTTCAGCGGCACCTGCTGTTCGGTGTCCTGGGGAGCGGTCACCTCGATGCGGGCTCGCGCCGGCAGCCGCGGACGCAGGTAGAGCACCGTGGCGCGCAGGGTGTGGTAGAGCTTCTCGGGCGCGAGGGCCGGCGCCGAGCCGATCTTGGAGAAGCGCTCGGTGATCACCTCCAGGCGGTCGAGGTCCTTGCGCATCTCCGCGATGGCCGCCGGGTCGGTATCCTGCTGCTTGAGCAGCTCGATCCAGGCCATGAGCGAGCTGAGGGGCGTGCCCAGCTGGTGCGCCGTCTCCTTGGCCATGCCCACCCACACCTGGTTCTGCTCGGCATTGCGGAACACGCTGAACAGCGCGTAGGCCACCAGCAGGAAGAGGGCGAGGATGGCCAGCTGCACATAGGGGAAGTAGCGGAGCTGCCGGATCACGAGGCTCTCCTCGTAGAAGATGTAGTTGCGCCCCTTGCCGGGCAGGTCGATGGCGATGGGCGCATTCACCTGGGCCATGGCCGCCAGCCGGGCGCCCAGGGCGGCGGTATCCGCACGCACCTCCTCCTCCACGTTCGCCGTCTCCAGGATGCGCGTGCGTGTGCTGTCGGTGTAGATCACCGGCACGGCGGCGGTGCTCATCACGGTCTCGGAGATGAAGCTGCGGATGATGCCATCCATCACCTCCTGCAGCTCGGTGAACACCTTGCTGTCCTTGTAGTAGAGGTACTGCTTCTGATTGCCATGGATGGCGATCTCGATGGCCGGACGCAAGGCGGCCATGCTGTCCACTTCGGCCCGCAGGCGATCGGGGTGGTTGACCACGGCCGTGTCGAGGTTGCGGTGGAACTTCACCTCGCGACGTGCGTCCACGATCACCACGGGCACGGTGGTGTTGTCGCTCACCACGCGGAGGTAGAAGGAGAAGTCGGTCTCCTCGGCGCGCCCCAGGCGCTGCATGGCATCCGCCAGTAGCTGCACCTTTTTCCGCTCCTCATCGCGCAGCCGCTCGAAGAGCCGTTCGGTGTAGTTCACCAGTTCGGCGCGGTTCTGCACGGCCTCGGCCCAGAGCCTCACCTTTCTGCGCTCCTCGGCGCGGATATCCTCCACGATGCGGCTGCTGTACCACAGCGAGGCGCCCACCAGCAGCAGGGCCACGGCGGCCAGCACCAATTTCCAGCGCTGCTTGCGGGAGTAGAGGTCCACGGCGTGAAGGTCGGTAAAGGTCGCGGGCCATTCCTCCCCAACCACCCTTTCCCTTCGTCCTTCTTGTCCGCCGGAGCTTCAGCCGAAGCGGGCTTGCGGTCCTTGAAGAGCCGGTCGATGCCCTTGCGCGGCTTCTCGTTTGGCAAGGCAAGGCTGGTGCTCCGGGTAGCATGGCGAATTGGCGTGAATAGTTTTCCACCGCCGCTACAATTCGCCCTTTTGTGCTAATACCTTCAACCCTCCACCCCCCCCCTATCACCATGAGAACCGCAGAACCGCAGAACCGC
>DDRC01000055.1 GCA_002342985.1 Flavobacteriales bacterium UBA2426 | reverse complement strand
GCCGCCGTTGCCGTACTGGTCGCGCAGGTTGTCCACGAGGCGTGCGCCGCTGTTGATCTTCAGCTGGTAGCCGCCGCCACCGGCGATGCCGTCTCCGGCGTCATCGGTCACCACCAGGTAGAAGCAGCCGTCGGGCAGGCAGGTGGCCTCGCTGTAGGCGGGGCTGGGCGGGTAGATGCCGCCGCCGGCCTGCACCAGGATGTCGGTGCCCTGCTCGCGGAGCTCCCAGCCCAGGTCGCTGGCCCCGTCAGGCTGCCAGATCAGGTCCAGGTCGGTGGTGCAGGGCACGCCGGAGCAGTTGCAGTTCGTGTCGTACACATCCAGCACCGTGGCCGGGTTGCTGTCGTCGCACGCGGTGCCCGGGAGCGCCGGTCCGTCGTACACGCCCTGGCAGTCGGGTGCCTGCACACAGATAGTGAACTCACCGGTGGCGCCGGCCCAGCCGTAGACGCGCACCAGGTAGGTCTCGCCTTCGGTGAGGCCCGTGACGCTGAGCACCTCGGCCTGGCCGTTGATGGTGGCATCCACGCAGGCCACGCTGGTGCCGTTGCAAGCGCCGCTGCGCACCTCCACGATGGGGTCGTAGGCGCCGAGGCCCTGCACCGTCACGCGGTGCGCGGTGCCCGAGGCCACGAAGCTGTACCAGACATCGTTGGCCGCGGAGCTGGTGAAGGAGCTGCAGGTGCTGGGGGCCACGGATTGGGTGGAACCGACCGAGGTTCCTGCCGTGGGCGCGCAGGCGTAGCCCACCGTCAGCGGCACAGCGTTCGCACAAGCGTCGTTCGCCGGGGCCGGGACGGCCACGGAGATCTGCAGCGTGTAGTTGCCGAACTCAGCGGTGTTCCAGCCGTCCACCACGAAGTAATAGGTGTTGCCGGCGGTCACGCTAAGGCCGGTGATCTGCGAGTTGAAGGGGCCGCCGCCATAGAGGGGCGCCTGGCAGCCATCGTCCTGGCAGGCATAGGTGGTTCCCGCGCAGGAGTTCTCGTACACCATCAGCTTGCTGTCGTAGCTCGTGGTGCCCACGCAGAGCGTGAGGTCGAGCGTCTGGTTCACCGCCGGCGTGTAGCTGTACACCACATCACGGCCACCTGTGGCGTTCTGATCGCACGTGGTGGTGTTGTAGTTGTTCAGGAAGCCCGCGGTGCTGCCGGCAACGGTGGCCGGCACGGTGGGGATGACGATGGCCGTGCCGCAGATCTCACCGGCGATGGGCGGCGAGGCCAGCGTGGTGAACAGCGTGGCGAAGGTGTTGATGCTGAAGCCGGCTGGGCTGCCGCAATCGCTGCGCACGAAGAAGCGGTACTGCGTGTTGGGCAGCAGGCCCGTGAGGGTCACCGGCGAAGCCGCAGCGGTGACGATGGTGCCGTTCGGGCCGGGCGTGGCGCCGGTGCCGGGCGTGGTGAAGGTGGCGGCCGGGCCGTACTCCACGATGTAGCTGCCTGCCGGTCCCACCCAGCCGATGGCGGCCGTGTTGGTGGTGATCTCCGAGGCGGTCGGCGTGGCCGGAGCCGGGCAATCCGATCCGCTGATGCAGAGGTTGAACGTGCCGGGGAGCCCAGACCCCGTGTTGGTGAACACGCGCAGGTAGTAGTCGGTATTCGCTGTGGCGCCGGTGAAGTTGATGAGCGTGGGCGAGTTGGCCAGGCAGCCGATGAGCGCGCCGCCGCAACCCGGACCGTCGTACAGGGCGATGGCGTAGTTCGTGGCCGTGCCGGCGCTCATGTTGATGCGGATGGGCGGAGCGGTGGTGCCCGAATTGAAGCGGTACCAAACATCCTGAACGGTTCCTGCCACGTTGTTGCAGGTCGGGGCAGGGCCGTCATTGGTGGCATTCACCGTGGTGCCCACCACGCCGCCAGCCGGGCAGCCATCGATGCTGTTGATCGGGAGCAGGGTGGCATTCGTGCAGTCGTCGTTGGGCGGCGGGCAGCCGAGCCCGGGCTGGAAGCTGCCCAGGTTCACGTCGCAGCCGCCGTCGCTCTCATGCGCCAGGGTCACGGCCACGGTGGTGCCGATGGCATAGGGTCCGAGCGTCTCAACGGCGGATTCGCCCAGCCCGGTGATGGGCGTCTGCGGTGCGCCGTTCACCGTGTACTCCAGGTCAACGGTCGACCCATCGCCGGTGAAGCTTACGGCCACCTCCAGGGTGAAGGTGCCGGTGAGGCAGTCCACATTGGGCGAAACGGAGCCATCGGGGTCCACGCAGCCGGGCGTGCATTCCACCTCGAAGACCCAGTTGGCGGCCCCGGACAATCCATCCTGGCAGCTGCCGCTGGCATCGCTGTCAATCTCGATGAAGAGCGCGCTTCCCGTGGAGGTCCCATTCACCCCATCGAGGTCGGCGAACGAGCCGGTGAGCTGCTGGATGGGGTCGCCGTTGCTGTCGGTGCCGCTGTATGCGCGGATGACGTCATTGGGGTCCATTCCGCCTGATACGAAGGTCACCGTCACGGTCTCGTTGGGATTGCCGGCGAGGAAGGTGAAGGTGCGTGGGTCGCCGTTGCGGTAGCAGTGCTCCACGGTGATGGTGCTGCCGCAGGTGAGGGTGACCGGGCAATTGCTGTAGTGGTCGCCGAGGGCCAGGTCACAGAGGGTGCTGTTGCTCACGCTGAGGCTCACCTTGGTGCCGACCGGGAAGGCGGGCAGCACATTGCTGCCGAGGCTGGCGGCCTGGCTGCCGGGGCCGCCGGGGGTGGCCACCCAGTTGATGGTCATGGCGCCGCCGGGGTTGCTGGCGATGTTCACATCGATGCTGAAGGTGCCGCCGGAGCAATCATCGGTGATGGAGGTCGTCGCTGCCACGGGGCCGCAGACGTTCAGGGTGAAGTCCAGGACTTGGCCGAAGGTGCTGTTGCCGCAGGGCGTGTTGTTGGGCAGGAAGCCGCCGGCCACATCCACATACTGCCGGCGGATGCGAAGCCGCTTGGCGCCTGGCGCGGTGCCTGGAGGGCAGTTGATGAGGCCATTGAGCGGTCCCACCGGAATTCCGATGGCGGAGTTGACCACGTTCTCGCCCGCGTCATCCCAGTCGAGGTCGCCGTTCCAATCCACCCAGGCGATGAACTGATCCAGCGGATAGTTGAGGCTGCGCGTGAAGACGAAGGGATAGCTGCCGCCCGGCGCCATGCTGCCGGTTACGGCGCTGAAGTCCACGTAGCCTGCAATGCTCGCATTCGCCTGGTTGATGCCGGCTACGCTCACATTGCTCACGGTGCCGATGTTGGCGGGGTTCGTGTTCGCGGCGCCCGCCGTGCAGTAGTTCACGGTGAAGACGTACGGCGACGACCAATGGCTGAAGCCGTCGATGCCGCAGTCGCCGCGCACATAGGCGGCATAGGTCTGTCCGAAGGTGAGCGGGGTGGCGTTGAAGGGCGGGGCGGCCACCGTACCGGAGAGCGCCAGGCCGCTCGGGCCGCTGCCGGGTGCGCCGCTGGTGCGCACTTCCACCTCGTAGCCGGTGGCGCTCGTGGTGGTCCAGGAGACCAGGCCCAGCGTGGGGCTCGAGAGGGAGACGACGGGATTCAACGGCGTGGCGCAGGCCAGCACGTCGCGGATGTCGATGTTGTCGAGGTAAACGGCATTGGCGAAGCCGCTCGTGCCCTCGAATCGGATGGCATTGGCACCCGCCGGCACGGAGAAGGCGAGCCTCCTCCATTGCGTGCTCGTGGGGACGAAAAGCGCAGCCTGCTCACCGCCGGTGTTCAGGTCGCCGCCCACCGCATTCGTCATGGTGACGATGTCGGTCCAAGGTCCGGCATTGCCCGTGGTGGAGTACTGCAGCTTGATCTGGTCGGTCGCCGTGTCGGTGAACTTGGCGCCGGCCACGTCGAAGACCACCTCCTTCGAACCGGTTAGCGCCGGGAAGGTGGGGCTGGTGAGGATGAGGGTGCCGGATGCGGCATTGAAGAAGTTGAAGCGGGCGGATCCCGAGCCGGGCATGCCCTGGCCATTCACGGCATCACGGGTGAGAAAGGCGGATGAGGTGCCCGACCGCGACCAGCAATTGGAGGGGAAGTCGGTCTGGCTGAAGGCGACGGGCAGGTCGGTCGCCATGGGGATGGTGATGGGGGTGCTGGTGGCGCTGGTGGGCGAGCCGCCACCGGCCGGGCAGTCGACCGTGCAGCGATAGGAGGTGCTTGCGCTCTGCGTCACCGTTTGGGTGGGGGCGTTGGTGCCGAAGGCCGTCCAGCCGCCGCCGTTGTCGAGCTCCCACAAGTAGGTGGCGCCAAGCCCGATGCTGTTCTGCACGCCCAAGGTGAAGGGTGTGCCGGCGCATGCGCCCTCAACGGAAGCGGTGGTGCTGCCCGGGGTGGGTGTGCCTGCGCATTGGGGCACATTGATCAGCTGCACCGCCGCACGGAATCCACTATTGGCCAATGGCATGGCGGTGACGCCGCTCACCGGGAGCACGGTGGTGTTGAGGCGGCGCACGCTGTTGGTGGCGCCTACGGTGCAGTTGTAGATGGCGCCAGTGTGGGTCGTGTTGTCCGTACGCACCAGCATCACCTCCAGGTTGCCGCTTGCCTGCGAGTAATTGAAGGGCGTGGTCAGCGATACCACGGAGAACCCGGTGGCGCTCCATGCGAAGGTCCCGTTGTACACGAGCGTGAAACCGGCGGTGTTGAAGGTGCCGGCCGTGTAGACGGTGTTGGCGGTATGCCGCATGTACACCGCCACGTTGTTGAACGTGGGGTTCGTCCCCAGCGCGCTCGTGCTAAGGCCGAACTGGTTGATGGTGATGTTCTGCCCTACCTCGCTGGCGAGGTAGATCTGCTCGCTCACATGGTAGTTGCTGGTCCCGAGGCCGCTGAGGCCCGAGGTGCCGCCTGGGGCCGTGATGCTGATGGTGGTCTGCGCCTGCGCCGTTGCAGCGGCCACCGCAGCGGCCATCAGCAGAGCCCTGGCACTTGACCGGGCCGTTGGGGTGAAGTTCGTCCGAGTGGTTCTCATGGTGATGGGATTGGGGAGTCGTGAGGTTGGGTGGCTTCCGGGCCACGGCCGGTGGTTCAGCCATTACTGCAAGAGCGGTGGGGCTGGCATGCGCGCACCCGGGCTGGCCATGAGCCTACCGCGGCGATACGGAATGGAAGTGGAAGGGAGGGGAAGCGGGAGGGTAGGTGGTTAGGGTAGGTTCAAGGGTGCGTCGAAAGTATCCGGTTGGGCCCTTCGGCGCAAGTGGGCACGCAAGAATTGCCAATACCGGTGAGGAACCAGGGGGACAGGGATTGCCCGGTCGGCGGCCGCTATATTCGGCGCATGCCCGCACGGCCCCCAACGCTCCTGCAGTCCTTGGTGCCCGTGCTGCTGCTGGTTGCGCTGCTTGCGCTCAACGTGGCCGTCTTCGGGGATTCCGGCCTGGAGGGCCCCAACCAGATCGCACTGCTGCTCAGCGCGGCCTTGGCGCTGCTCATCGGAATCCATAACGGCCATCGGTTCAGCGATCTGCTCGAGCACATCGTGCGCAGCATCAATACGGCCATGGGGGCGATCCTCATCCTGCTGCTCATCGGTGCCCTGGCTGGCACCTGGCTCATCAGCGGCATCGTGCCGGCGATGATCGACCATGGCCTGCTGCTCCTGAGCCCCAAGGTGTTCCTATTCGCGGCCTGCGTGGTCTGCTGCGTGGTCTCCCTGGCCACGGGCAGCTCGTGGAGCACCGCGGCCACGGTGGGCATCGCGCTCATGGGCATCGGCCGGGCGCTGGGCATGCACGAGGGCATGGTGGCCGGGGCGGTCATCAGCGGCGCCTATTTCGGCGACAAGCTGAGCCCCCTGAGCGACACCACGAACCTGGCGCCGGCCGTCGCCGGCACCGATCTCTTCACGCACATCCGGTACATGCTCAACACCACCGTGCCTTCGATTGCTGTGGCGCTGCTGGCCTTCCTGGTGCTGGGGCTGTGGCTGGCGCCGGCGGCCGATGCGGGCGGGGTGGATGAATTGCGGAGCGCTATTCGCGCGCGCTTCAGCATCGGTTGGTGGCTCTACCTGGCTCCGGCCGCTGTGGTGTTCATGATCTGGCGGCGGATGCCGGCGCTCCCTGCCCTGTTCATCGGCATGCTCCTCGGCGCTGCCTTCGCACTGGTTTTCCAGCGCCCCTTGCTGGCCGAGCTGGCCGGCGGCGATGGGTGGCGGCACTACTATCAGGTGCTGCTGGGCACCATGGGCAGCGGTGCCCGCATCGCCACCGGCAACGCCACCGTGGACGAGCTGCTCGCTGCAAAGGGCATGGCGGGCATGCTGAAGACCATCTGGCTCATCCTGTGCGCCATGGTGTTCGGCGGTGCCTTGGAGGGCGCGGGCCTCCTGCAGCGGATGGCGGAGGCCATCCTATCGCGCGTGCATGGCGACGGATCGCTGATCGCCGCCACGGCAGGCAGCTGCGTGGTGGTCAATGCCACGGCATCCGACCAGTACCTCAGCATCGTGGTGCCCGGGCGCATGTTCGCTCCGGTCTACGCCGAAGGCGGCCTGCATCCCAAGGTGCTCAGCCGAACGCTGGAGGACAGTGGCACCGTCACCAGCGTCCTGGTGCCTTGGAACACCTGCGGGGCTTATATGGCCGGCGTGCTCGGCGTGGCCACGATGGCCTACCTGCCCTTCGCCTTCTTCAATCTCCTGAGCCCTCTCATGACCATGCTGCAGGGTGCCCTGGGCTGGCGGATCGCACGGCTGTCGAGGTAACCGACCCGGTATCCGCTGCGTAAGAGCGACCGATGAACCTCATTCGAGCGCTCATCCCTTTGGGGGGGCTTGCGATTTCCGCTCCGTGCCAGGCGCAGCCGGACACGCTCATGCTGGCGCATGATGAGCACTATGTCATGGGCGATGCCGGGGCGGACCCGGCGCCGGACCTGAACGTGTACGATCGCTTCAACAGCGCCATGGGCGGCGACTCGCTGCGCGATTGCGGCGGATTCCCCTGCATCGGATGGGTGGAGGACCGTTACCCCAACGGCCAGCTCAAGCACCGCGGCTACTATGATGCGGGCCGGCTCGTGGTCTACAAGAACTACCACGGCAACGGGAGCATCGAGCGCGAGTTCAAGCGCAGCGACGACGTGCGGTCCGTGCAGCGGAGCTGGCATGCCAACGGCCAGCCGCGCAGCGAGGCCCGTTACGCCGATGGTACCGTGGTCTTCTACCAGGACCATTACGTGAATGGCGCCGTGCGCTACGTGGAGGAGCGGCATCGGGCCACCGGTTGCTTCACACGGCTCGAGCTCTATGCGGCCGACGGCAACCCCATCAGCCTCCTCAAGTTGGTGGACAAGGGCAGATTGCTGCTGGAGATGACTGAATTCCACCCGGGTGGCGCCCTCCGGAGCAAGGGCCGCGCACAGTTCGACCGCCGGCGGATGGACGCCCACCGCATCGGCACGTGGATTTACTACGATGCGGCAGGCGCCGTCGTGAAGGAAGAGGACTACATCGACGGCAAGGTGCACGCCGTGCGCTGATGCCCGATCGGCTGAAATGAACGAGCCCCGCTGAAGCGGGGCTCGTTCATTCTCAACTCGTCGGTGTCGCGGGGGGTACTGGCCCGGCAAGCGGGGCCGGGTATGACCGACCCCTACTTGCCGTCCTTCACTTCCTCGAAGTCCACGTCGGTCACCTCGGCATCGCCGGTGCTTCCGGCGCTGCCTTGCGCCCCGCCGTTGGACTGGGCCTGCTGCGCGGCCTCGTACATCTCCTGGCTGGCGGCCTGGAAGGCGGTGTTCAGTTCGCCCATCAGCTTCTCGCAGGCGTCCACGTCCTGGGCCTTGTGCGCGTCCTTCAGGCGTGTGAGGGCGTCCTCGATGGGCTTCTTCTTCTCCTCCGGGATCTTGTCGCCATAGTCCTTCAGGCTCTTCTCGGTCTGGAAGATGAGGCTGTCCGCGGCGTTCAGTTTGTCCACCTTCTCGCGCGCGGCCTTGTCAGCGTCGGCGTTGGCCTCGGCCTCCTTCTTCATCTTCTCGATCTCCTCCTTGCTCAGGCCGCTGCTGGCCTCGATGCGGATGCTCTGCTCCTTGCCGGTGGCCTTGTCCTTGGCCAGTACATGCAAAATGCCGTTAGCGTCGATGTCGAAGGTCACTTCGATCTGCGGCACGCCGCGCGGCGCCGACGGAATCCCATCCAGGCGGAAGTTGCCCAGGGTCTTGTTCCCGTT
>DDRC01000073.1:703-5232 GCA_002342985.1 Flavobacteriales bacterium UBA2426 | reverse complement strand
GCGTCGTTCGCAATGACGAGGTCGTGGGTTCGACTCCCATCAGCTCCACCCGAAACGCAGGCATGGCCGCGGGCACCATCGTCGATGTGCGCACTCCGGAGGAGTTCGAAGGCGGCCATGTGCCCGGTTCCATCAATATACCGCTCGATCAAGTGCCGGCGCGGACCTCTGAATTCCGGACCATGGCAACGCCTATCGTCCTGTGCTGCCGAAGCGGCGCACGCAGCGGTCAGGCGCTGCTGTACCTGGAGGCACGAGGGATCACAGGGCTGCAGAATGGCGGCGGTTGGACGGATGTGGCCATGACCCTCGATCCGCAATGAACCATTCCTGGCTGATCGGAGCTTTGCTCGTGCTGACCTCTCACCTGCCCGCCGCTGGCCAGGTGCAGCAAGCCCCGGCAACCGGCATGGCCGTTAATCACCCTGCGGCCCTCGGCCCGTCCGCATTCAAAGCAGAGGTGGAATCCGGACGTTACCAGCTTGTGGATGTACGCACACCGGCCGAGTATGCAGCAGGGCACCTGGCCGGCAGCACCCTCATCGACTGGACCGCGCCTGACTACGAGCAAGCCTTCGCACGATTGGACGCCAAACGGCCGGTGCTGCTCTATTGCCACAGCGGCGGGCGCAGCGAGCAGGCCCTTGAGCACCTTGCGCAGCGCGGTTATCAGGTGCAGCACCTCGAAGGGGGCATCGTCGCGTGGCGGAAAGCGGGCCTCCCTGTCGTGAAGGACTAAGAAAACCGAGCGCCCCCGCATTGGCGAGGGCGCTCGTCGGATAAGGGGCCTTCCGTCAGTCGTCGTTACCGAAGTTCACGCCGACGGTCACGCCGTACGTGAGGTACCTTGATCCGATATCCTTCACCACGGGATTGTCGCTGAAGACCCGGCTCAGGCCGAAGCTGACTCCGGGTTGAACGGTCACCACACCCATGTCGAAGCCGAGGGCGGCATCAAGATTCAGGGACCCTCCACGGAAATCGCCGCGGTTGTATCCGATGCGGTCGTCACGGTCATCGACGCTCAACAGCACATCGTAGGTTGGACCTAGCATGAAGCGGAGGTCGAACTGATAGGAATCGATGATTCGATAGCCTACCAAGGCATTCAGCTTCAGGCTCGTGCGCACCAGGTCATCCTCGTACAGGAGCGTATCGTTATTGAAGGCCTTGATGGCGGTGGCGCTTCGACCGAAGTGGGCTCCGGGCTGGAAGAACAAGCGGTCACCGATGCGGAAGTCAGCGCCGAGCTGCCAGCCGATATTGGCCTTGTATTGGACTCCCGGCTCCGGGCTGGTGAGTCCTTGGAAATTAATCCCGGCCTGCGGGTTCACTTGGAACTGCGCGGCGGCGCCCATGGCCAGGGCCCCGAAGGCGAGGGAAAGCAGGTGCTTTTTCATGTTGGTTCCGATTGGTACAGGCGGGTAAGCGAATGACGTGCCAAGGAGGAGAGGCCTCCGCCACGTGGCGCACCCTCCCCTTGCCGGGACCGCGCTTCCGTCTATCTTGCCACGGTTCATCACCCACTTACGCGCATGGCACGATTCTCCGCTCTCCTCACCATGACCCTCGCCTCATTCACAGCCGTGGCGCAGGACTGCTCCACGGGGCGCTATGTCAATGCCAACCTCTTTGCCGATGTCAACGTCACCCAGGGAGTGGTGTTCGGCAGCAACACCGGCGTCTCTGGCAGCAGCCAGACCTTGCGGATGGACGTTTACGAGCCGTCGGGCGATTCGGAGCAGCTCCGTCCGGTGGTGGTGGTCGCCTTCGGCGGATCCTTCATCACGGGGACGAGGGGCGATGTGGCCTTCATCTGCAACGACCTGGCGAAGCGCGGCTACGTAGCGGTGGCGAATGACTATCGGGTCGGCTTCTTCCTGCCCAACCAGACAACCACCACCAGGGCCGTGATGCGCGGAGCGCACGACATGCGTGCATGCGTCCGATACCTCCGTCGCAGTGTGGCCGAGATGGGCAACCCATACCGCATCGATACGACGCGGATCATCATCGGCGGCGTGTCGGCAGGCGCGATCAGTGCCTTGCATGCCATGTACCTCGACCAGGACGCTGAGGTCCCCGCCGTGCTGGCCTCGGAGCTGCCCGGCCTTGGCGGCCTGGAGGGCAGCAGCGGGAGCCCGGGCTATTCGAGCCGGGCCATGGCTTGCTACAGCTTCAGCGGTGCCCTGGGCGACTCCGCTTGGATCGAGCCGGGGGATGAGCCCTTGGTGAGCCTGCACGAAGTAGGGGACAACATCGTTCCCTACTATACCGCTCCGGTATTCGTTGGAGGCATCCCCACCGGACTTACGGCCAGCGGCAGCCATGACCTGCATTTGCGGGCGGGGCACATCGGCATCACCAACTGCCTGAAGTCATATGACGCCAATGCGCACGTGGGCTACCTCCAGAGCGACCAGGCCAATGCACTCGACTATGTGGCCGTATTCATGGGCGAACTGGTCTGCGGCCAATCGGTGACCTGCGGGTTGAGCACCAGTGTTGCGGAGGTCGGCAAGGCCCAACCCTTGCAGTGCACGCCCAACCCGGCCTCAACCACAACCCGTCTTTCTTTGCCCAGCGCTTCGGACCTCTCGGTGATTGACATGCAGGGGAGGGTGGTGGAGCGCATCAGGGGGTGCATAGGGACCGTTGAGCTGGACCTGACCAACCTGCCGGCCGGGGCCTACACGGTTCGCCCTTCCAATCCGGACCTGGGCGCCGTACGTCTGCTGAAGGCCGATTAGCGCACAAAGCGCAGCACTGACTGATGCTCGCCGGCCAGCACGGCAACATAATATCCTGGGGAGGCCTCGAACGGCGCTGAGGCTGCTCCAGGGGATAGAGTCAGCTCTGTGACCGCACGGCCCGTGGCATCATGCACCCGCAGGATGCACCCCGGGCAGCCTGCTGCTGCTGGGATATGCAGGTATCCGTCGGCGTACCATGCTCGGCCCGCAATGGCAGCGGACTCGCTGATGGAGGCCTGCGGCCCCCAGATGCTGCTCGCCCACTGGGGCTCGTCGATGTATGGATTGCGGTTGCCTTGGATCACGAAGACCGAATCGTTGCGGGCCCTTTCCTTGTCGCTTACGGGATCAGCGGAATGCCAGGCCATCAAGAGGCTTTCAACCCATGGGATGAACTCGCCCTGCGCCAAGACCGGTGCAGCCCAGCCGGTGGACTCGTCCAGGTAACGCGTGAGCATGTAGAAATGGGCGCGGGCGAGGTCGCCTTTGTAGGCATCGATGGGCTCGAACACGGTGCCTGAGCAGCCGGGGTAGATACAGGGCCCTCGCTTGCTGCCATTGCTGCTTGTGTAATCAGCAGAGCCGACGACCCCGTAAGGCCAATTCCCCCGCTGCTGGTTCACCCATGCATCAGCCGGATAGATGTGGTGGAGATCCGACCGCATCGGAACCGCATCATCGAACCAACTGACCGGGAAGGTGTGCTCCCGATTGAAGCAATCCCCTTCACCGTTGTAGCTCCCGCATTGGTCGGTGACGAATTGGAAGAGGTAATCCGGTGCGCCTCCAGGGATATCACTGTACATATCCCACACAGCGCCATCCGGCCGCCGATCGGTGCGGGCGAAGGCGCTCCAGAGTGCGCTGTAGGCTACCACCGAGTGCGGGCTGATGATGTCATTCAGGGCCGAGCGCAGCGCTTCGCCAGTCAGGCCTTCAGCAGCGGCATAATAGCCCGCGGGCGGTTGTGCGATGGCCATCGATGCCGGGAGGGAGAGGGCCGCGAGGATCAGGTTGCGCATGGCTGGGGCCGATTCGTGGCCAGCGGCGAAGTTCGGCACCTCCGGGCCATACGGGCGTGCGCCGTGCTATTTTGCGGACATGCAGGAAGGGCGTCGACGCTTCGTGAAGCTGGGGATGGCAGGCGCAGCCGGCCTATTCACTTTCCGCTCATCCCAGGCTGAAGCCCGGGAGACCTTCGTGCAGCCTTCGGCACGGACGCCGCTCATCCTGAGCACTTGGGATCATGGCATGCCGGCCAATGAAAGAGCTTGGCGGGTGCTGGAGCAGAGGGGCACCGTGCTTGATGCCGTAGAGCAGGGCGTGCGTGTGGTGGAGAGCGATTTCTCCAATCGCAGCGTCGGTTTGGGCGGCAGGCCCGACCGGGATGGCCATGTCACCTTGGACGCATGCATCCAGGACCACGAAGGGCGTGCGGGTGCGGTGGCCTTCGTGCAGGGATTCGAGAACCCGATCAGCATCGCACGGGCCGTGATGGAGCGTACCCCGCACGTGATGCTCGTAGGGCGGGGGGCCGAGCGATGGGCCTTAGCGAACGGATTCCGGACCAAGCAGGTGAGGATTCCAGAGGTGCGCGCCGAGTGGAAAGAGTGGCTGAAAACTTCCGACTACAAACCGAAGGCGAATGTCGAGAACCACGACACCATCGGACTCATCGCCACGGATGCCCAAGGTGTGATGGCTGGCGCATGCACCACCAGCGGCATGGCGTTCAAGGTCCATGGCCGAGTGGGCGACAGCCCCATCATCGGCGCG
>DDRC01000073.1:0-598 GCA_002342985.1 Flavobacteriales bacterium UBA2426 | reverse complement strand
CGACAGCCCCATCATCGGCGCGGGGTTGTTCGTGGATGGCGAGGCCGGCGCAGCATGCGCCACAGGGGTAGGGGAGCTGGTCATAAGGACTGCCGGGAGCCATACGGTGGTGGAACTCATGCGCCAGGGGCGCACCGCCATAGAGGCTTGCCAGGAAGCCACACGGCGGATTGCCCGCAAGCATCGCAGCTTGGATGGCATGCAGGTGGGCTTCTTGGCCATTCGGGCGGATGGGGACCATGGGGGATGGTCGTTGCGCCCTGGGTTCTCAATCGCCCTGCGCGCGGCGGAAGGGGGTGACCTCTACACGGCGGGGAGTGAATTGCCCTAGCGTTCACTGGTGGATTCGCCGGGATTGCCTTATCTTCGCCGCGATGGGCGTGGTGCGTCTTTTTCGGGGAGTGGCCGTAGTTGCCTTTACGGCAATGCTCTCTGCCGCTGCTGTCGCTGGCCACGGGGACACTGGTGGACATGCCCGCTTGAGCGTTCAATGCTCGCGTACGTCGGCCTTCGTGAACATACAGATCGCGCACATCCGGAAGATCGGCAAGGTGGCGCTGGAGATTCGTGACAAGGATGGGCGCGTGCTCTATCGCGA
>DDRC01000137.1:11192-11463 GCA_002342985.1 Flavobacteriales bacterium UBA2426 | reverse complement strand
CCCGGGGGAACGGGCCCTTTTCGACACATGCGGGTTGACAATGGGCAAGCCTAAGGCCGAGAGGTAGGCGGCGGCCCGGTAGCTTCGCGGCACATCAACAACTCATCCGACCATGGGTAAAGGCGACAAGAAGACCAAGAAGGGCAAGCGCCGCCTAGGCAGCGCAGGCAAGACCCGCCCCAGCAAGCGCAATGCGCTGCGTGCGGCGCGCAAGGCCGCCGGCAAGAAAGCGGCGCCCAAGAAGGCAGCCGCCAAGAAGGCCGCGCCCAAG
>DDRC01000137.1:10622-11041 GCA_002342985.1 Flavobacteriales bacterium UBA2426 | reverse complement strand
GAAGGCCGCGCCCAAGAAGGCAGCCAAGAAGGACTGACCGGGCCATCGCCCATGAAGCCAAGGCCCCTGGCGACAGGGGCCTTCTTCATTCAAGTGACTCAGGGCTGCAGCCTCACGCGCAGCCATTCGCCTGTGCTGAGCTGCTCGAAGGCGATCCGGTCATGCAGGCGGTTGGGCCTGCCCTGCCAGAACTCGATCCGCACGGGCCGCACCCGGTATCCGCCCCAATGCAAAGGCCTGGGCACCTCGGCATCCTTGAACCGTTCCGCCCACCGACCGTAGCGATCCTCCAAGGATTGGCGATCGGGCACCGGACGGCTCTGGTCGCTGCTCCAGGCGCCGATCTTGCTATCGCGGGGGCGTGATGCGAAATAGGCATCGCTCTCCCCGGGGCCACCCGGTTCGGCACGGCCCTCGAT
>DDRC01000137.1:2955-10497 GCA_002342985.1 Flavobacteriales bacterium UBA2426 | reverse complement strand
GCATCGCTCTCCCCGGGGCCAACCGGTTCGGCACGGCCCTCGATGCGGACCTGCCGCTCCTGCTGGGGCCAGAAGAAGGAGAGCGCGGCGCGCGGGTCGCGCTCAAGGTCCATCGCTTTCCGGCTATTGTGGTTGGTGTAGAAGACGAAGCCGCGCGCGTCGAACGAACGGAGCAGCACCACACGGCAGCTGATGGTCAGTGATCCCATCGTGGCGAGCGTCATGGCATGATGCTCAGGCACGCCGTCCGCCTCGGCATCATCCATCCAGCGCGCGAAGAGCGCGATGGGGTCCATGCCCGCCGCCTCCTCCGTGAGCGATGCGCGGCCGTACTCGATCCTATGGTGCAAGTGCCTTTCCTGGCTCATGAGTGGAACTTCGAGCGCGCAAGTTATCCGCCGGAACGCCGCCCTCATCGGTAAATGCCCCTTGCCACAGCAACCAATGGGCTGCTACCTTCAGCACCGCATGCCAGACCTGCTCGACTTCCAGCCGGAGAATCGCCACCAGCCAGCGCGCGGCAGGCTGCTGGTGAGCGAGCCTTACCTGCCGGACCCTTACTTCCGCAGGACCGTGGTACTGCTATGCGACCACAGTGCGGAAGGCTCATTCGGCTTCGTGCTGAACCGGCGGATGGACCTGACGGTGAACGACCTCATGCAGGACCTGCCGCCTATCGCCTCGCAGGTGGGCATCGGCGGGCCCGTGCAGAGCGGGGAACTCTACTACCTGCACACCTTGGGGGCGCACATACCCGGTAGCGTAGAGGTGGTCGATGGGGTTCACATGGGTGGCGACTACGAGCAGCTGCGGTCCGTCCTGGCCACCGACCCGCGGCTTTCCCGGCACGTGCGCTTCTTCGTGGGCTACAGCGGCTGGGGCCCGGACCAGCTGAGGAAGGAACTGGATGACCGCTCATGGCTGGTCGCCCCGGCCAGCAAACGGAGCGTGATGTCGCCGGCCGTGGATGAGCTCTGGCGGAACACGCTCCGCTCCATGGGGCGGGCGTTCGCCCCGCTCGCAGATTTCCCCGAGGACCCCTCGCTCAACTGAGCGTCGATGATACGATCAGCCCGGTGAGCATTCCCGAGAGCTTGTGCGCGTAGCGCTTCGTGCGGTAGCCACCCACCCATCGAATGCCCTGGATGGCATTGGTGAAGAACAGCTCATCAGCAGCGAGCAGGTTCTGCGGATTCAGGGAGCACTCGTACACCTTCACACCATTGGCCAGCGCCAGGTTGATGACCTGGGCGCGCATCACGCCACCGATGCAGCCATCGGTGAGCGAGGGGGTGTAGAGCACCCCGTTGCTGACGATGAAGATGTTGCCCGCACTGCTCTCGATGATGTTGCCACGGTCGTTCTGCAGGAGGCAGTCATCGAGGCCACGGGCCCTGGCCCACAGCGCCGCCATGATATAGTACTGGCAGTTGAGGGTCTTGTGCCTCGAAAGCTCATTCACCGGCTTCCGTATCTCCGGCCAGATGTCGACCTGCAGACCGGTGGGGTTGAGCACATGGTGCGGATCGGGCAGCGCATTCAGCTCGATGGCGTACCGGCCGGCGTCCTGCTCCGGCCTGTAGTAGCCGCCCCCGCCGCGGTAGAGGGTGAACCGCGCTCGGCCGCTGCTGATGCCCGAACGCTCGACCACCGCAGCAATGGCTTCACCGAAACGCTGGCGGTCGAATCCGTCAGGGAGCGTTATGCGCAGCAGCTCGGCACCCGTGGTGAGGCGGGCCCAATGCGCATCCAGGAAGCAGGCCCTGCCGCCCACCACACGGATGCTCTCGAAGAGGCCATCGCCGAAATGGAAGGCGCGATTGTCCAGCCGCAGTACCGGCTCATCCGCCGGGAACAGCGTGCCATTGTGGTCTACCCAAGCGCTCATCGGGTGCGAAGTTCGTTCTTCAGGGCGAGCCGCAAAGACCCGTTGGGCTCCATCAGCACCCCGCGCACACCGGCACCGGCAGCGGCCTCCATGTCACGCTCGCGGTCGCCCACCATGAGCGATCCCTGCGGGTCGATGCCATGGCGGGCGATGGCGCGCTCCAGCAGGAGGGACCCGGGCTTCCTGCAAAGGCAGCGGCCCTTGGAGGGATGGTGCGGGCAGAACAGGATATCCGCAAGGAACACGCCCTCCGCCGCCAGATGGGCCACGAGGTGGTCGTGCACGACGTTCACCTCTGAGATGCCGTACAGACCCAGGCCGACCCCGCTTTGATTGGTGATGACCACCAGGAGGTAGCCCTGCGCTGCCGCCTGCCGCAGCACATCCGCCACATCCGGCAGCACCTCGAAATCCTCCAGCCTCCAGGTATGCTGACCGCGCTCGCGGTTGAGCACGCCATCGCGATCAAGGAAGAGGGCACGGCAGGAACCCCGTTCGCTCATGGTAGGACCTGATTGAAGAACCAAGGCACCAACGCCGGCTCCACGACGATCATGAAGGCCACACCGAAGAGGGCGCCATAGAAGTGCGCATCGTGCGCCACGTTGTCGTCGGCTCGCTTATCCATGTACCATGAGTAGGCGAGGTACAGGAGACCGAAGGCCCAGGCCGGTAACTCCATCGGGAGCAAGAACAAGGCGATTCGATTGGTGGGGGTCATCAGGATGTAGGCGAAGAGCACCGCGGAGACAGCACCGCTCGCTCCAACGGCCCTATAGTTCGGATCGCGGAGATGCCGCCCATAGGCGGGCAGCGAGGAGAACAGGATGCCGCCCGCGTAGAGCGCCGCGAACGGCAGGGCCGGAGGCGCAGCCGTGAGTTGGGCAAGCCTCGGCTCCAGGTCATGGCCGAACATGAAGAGCACGAGCATGTTCACCAGGAGGTGCGGGCCATTGGCGTGGATGAAAGCGTGGGTGAGGAATCGGTGCCACTGGCCGCGTGCCTTGATGACGAAGGGCTCGAATAACAGATCGTTGAAGAGCCGGGAATCAGCGAAAGCGGCCAAGGACAGGGCCACCGACAGGACAATCGCCGTAAGGGTGACAGGGCTCAGGATGAAAAGCGTCTCCAGCACGGCGACGGTTCAATAGGTGAAGTCCCTGGCGATGCGCCATCCCTGGGCCGTGCGGACCCAGAGCAGCGCGAATCCCCCCCGGAGGGTATCCGCCTCCCGGTGCAGCGTCCATGTGCCCGTGACCCAGGCATGATGGCCGCCAGCAGGGACCACCTCAGCGATGCCGAAGCCCAGGTCTCCCATGGAGGCCTTGTCCGGGTAAGCCCGGCGGTAGTCAGACGTCACCCGGTCCCTTCCGCAGGTAAGCCGTTTAGGGCTACGGAAGCAGACCGTATCGGAATAGGCCGCCATGAAGGCGTCAATGTCGCCCCGGTCCCATGCCGCCTCCTGCTCCACCATGGCCTGGCGTATGGCCTGTTCATCCGCGGCACCGTGCGGAGCGGAACAGGCTGCGATCAAGGGGAGCATCAACCAACGACGCATGGCAGCGAAGGAAACGAAAAAGGCCACCCGTAACGGTGGCCTTCGTAGCGCGGGGGAGACTTGAACTCCCGACCTCAGGATTATGAATCATGCGCTCTAACCAGCTGAGCTACCGCGCCATGCTCCCCAAAGGCTTCCGCCAAGGGGCGGCAAATATAATCATCTCCTAAAGGCATCGTGTCCATGGCCTGCTTGCAGAGGAAATCGATCTCTCTACCTTTAGCCGCAACCCTACCTCTTCCCTTATTCCTCATGGCTCAGAAGAAGAAGACCGCCCCCAGGAAGCCGGTGCGCAAGCCGGCTCGGAACAAGAAGGCGGTTCCTGCGAAACCGAAAGCGAAGGCCGGTCCCCGCAGTGCATCGGCCAAGCCCAGACCCAAACCGGCATCCAAGAAGCCGAAACCCGTCGGGAAGGGCGGAGCCACGGTAAAGAAGCCAACCAAGGCCAAGCAGCCCCCCAAGGCTGCAGCGAAGAAACCGGTGCGCGCCGCGAACCCGGTTGCGAAGCGCGGGAGCGCGGCTCCTGCCAAACCGAAGCGCATGGCCCCAGCCAAGAAGAATGCGTCTGCTGCTGCGAAGGGGCGCACACCCTCGGCCAAAGCGCTGCCCCCCCCACCCCGTCCCACTGCCGCGGCTCAGCGACCCAAGGCCAAGCCGTCGCAGGCCGCGCCGGCACAGGCAGCCCCCAAACCGGCGGCAATCGCCCAGAAGCCTGCCCCTCCCCGCACTGGAGCACAGCCGAGGCCCGCAGAGCGCAGGGCGGCAAAGGAGCGCGTGGTGATGGAGTTCCAGGTGAACAGCGCACCGAACGTCCTCTACGAGCTCATCTCCACCCCCAGCGGATTCAGTGAATGGTACTGCGACGATGTCAACGTGCGCGGAGACCAATACGTCTTCATCTGGAACGGCGAGGAGGAGGCCGTCACGCTCATCGGCAGGAAAGCCCCTGAAGTGATCCGCTTCCATCGCAATGACGACGATGACCACGCGGCATTCTTCGAATTACGGATCCGGATCGATGCCATGACCAATGAAGTGGCGCTGATCGTCACGGACCATGCCTGGCCTAATGAGGTAGAGGCCACCCGCAACCTCTGGGCGTCGCAGATCGCCAATCTCGTGCGCGTCCTGGGCGCCTGAGGCGCCAGGCGACCGACCTTTGCCCGGTCGGCGAATGAAGAAGCTGCATGCGATGATCATCCGGGCCTTCCTGGGCCCGTTGGCGGTGACCTTCCTCATCGTGGTGTTCATCCTGGTGATGCAGTTCCTCTGGAAGTATGTGGATGACTTGATGGGCAAGGGGCTGGAGTGGCACGTGATGCTCGAGCTCCTCACCTATGCTGGCGCGAGCTTCGTGCCGCTGGCTCTCCCCCTCGCCATCCTGCTCTCCTCCCTGATGACCATGGGCGGGCTGGGCGAGAACTCGGAGCTGGTGCCCATGCGATCGGCGGGCCTCGGGCTCGGCCGCATCCTTCACCCTTTGATCGCCTTCACGGCGTTCCTCGCGATAGGCTCGCTCCTGTTCAGCAATCATGCGCTTCCCCGGGCCAACCTCAAGTTCCAATCGCTCCTCTGGGACCTGCGCGAGAAGAAGCCTGCGCTCAGCATCACCCCGGGCGTCTTCTACAACGGCATCGAGGGCTTCGCGATCCGTGTGATGGACAAGGACCCCGACACGGGCCGGCTTTCCGACGTGCTCATCTACGACCACCGGGACCAGCGTCGCGGCAATGGAACGGTGATCCGGGCTAGGCAGGGCACCATGCAGCGGAGCGCGGACGGCTTGTTCCTGCTGCTCACCCTGGAGGACGGCCGGTTCTACGACGAGGGCGGCCCGGGCGGTGAACGGGAGGGCTATCGTCCCATGATGCGTGGCACCTTCGCCAAGGATGTCATCACCATGGACCTGAGCGGCCTTGGGCTCCGCCGAACGGACGAGGACCTTTTCAAGGACAACTACAAGATGCTCGCGCTCGACCAGCTGCAGCAAGGGGAGGACAGCCTGCGTGTGCAGGCTGCGCTCCGGCGGAACGAGCAGCAGGCGCACTTGAGGAACAGCCTCTTCCTGCTTCGGGGCAGCCACCCGGCGCTCAAGCGCGACACCACCGCCTACGTGGGCATGACCCGGTGGATCGCCTCGCGGCCCCCTCCGGCGCGCCAAGAGCTCTTCGACCTGGCCATGAACATGGCGCGCAACAATGCCGGCTACTGCGAACGCAGCGCCGCGGAACTGGATGGCCGCCGGGAGCAGGTGGCCCGCTTCGCAGCGGAGTGGCACCGCAAGCCGATGCTCGCGGCCGCCTGCATGGTCTTCTTCCTGATCGGCGCACCGCTCGGCGCCATCATCCGGCGCGGCGGCATGGGGCTGCCCGTGGTGCTGGCCATCGTCTTCTTCCTCGTCTTCCACATCGTCTCCTTCGCTATGGAGAAGCTGGTCATCGCAGGCGGGATCACGGCATGGGCCGGCATGTGGATGGGCATCCTGGTGCTGCTGCCCGTCGGCCTCTTCATCACCTGGAAGGCTGCGATGGACAGCCCCCTCCTCGACCGTGATGCGTATTATCGCGGCTGGGAGCGCGTGCGCTCCATTTGGCGCCGACATGCGCATCCTCCAGCTGTGCAATAAGCCTCCATGGCCGCCCATCGATGGCGGTAGCAAGGCCATGCACAACCTCACGCGTGGGCTGCTTCGCGCGGGCCATGTGGTGAAGGTCTTGTGCATCACCACACCGAAGCACGGGCTTGACCCCTCGGAGGTCCCGGGCGACCTGGCCTCCGCAACACGGATGGAGGGCGTGTACGTGGATACGAGCCTGAATATCGTGGATGCCTTCACGGACCTGGTAACGGCCGACAACTACAACATCAGCCGCTTCTTCTCCCCGGACATGGACATCAGGCTTATCCGACTGCTCACCGAGGAGCAGTTCGACGTGGTGCAGTTGGAGAGCCTGTTCATGACACCGTACATCCCCACGCTGCGCCGCTACTCCAAGGCCCGCATCGTCCTGCGGTCGCACAACCTCGAGTACGTCATCCAGGACCGCATCGCGCAAGGCGAACGGAACCCCTTGAAGCGGCCCTACAGGAGGTTCCTCGCAAGGCAGCTGCAGCGCTACGAGATGGACGTGCTCGACCGGGTGGATGGCGTTGCAGCGATCAGCCCCAGCGATGCCGAGCACTTCGCTGCGCATGGCACGCACACGCCAATCGCGACCATACCCTTCGGCGTGGACCCGGAGGAGTACCCTGCGGACCCGCACCCGGAAGGCAAGCCGCCGGTCTTCTTCCACTTGGGCAGCATGGACTGGCTGCCGAATGAGGAGGGCATCCGGTGGCTCTTGGACTCGGTCTGGCCCAAGGTGCTTCGGAAGCGCCCGGATGCCCGGCTCGACCTCGCGGGGAACAGGATGCCCGCAGACCTTATCCAGCGCGAATTGCCCGGCGTTGAGGTGAAGGGACGCGTGAAGAACGCGGTGGCCTACATGCGGCGCCGGCAAGTAATGGTGGTGCCGCTTTTCAGCGCCGGCGGGATGCGGGTGAAGATCGTGGAGGGCATGGCCATGGGCAAGGCCGTCATCTCCACCCCCATCGGCGCGGAGGGCATCTCCTGCACCCATGGCAAGGACATCCTGCTGGCCAGTACGGCCACCGCCTTCGCGGACCAGATGATCGCCCTGCATGGAGACCCCGCCCAGGCATCGGCACTGGGTACTGCCGCGCGGCGGTTGATCGAACGTTCCTATTCGGACGCCCCTATCGTGCAGGAACTGGAGGCCTTCTACAAGCTCCTGCTGAAAGGATGAGGCTCCTTGTGCTCCTCTCCCGCGTGCCCT
Organism: Flavobacteriales bacterium UBA2426; assembly: GCA_002342985.1. Taxonomy (GTDB): domain Bacteria; phylum Bacteroidota; class Bacteroidia; order Flavobacteriales_F; family PHOS-HE28; genus PHOS-HE28. The sequence goes on along the minus strand of DDRC01000137.1, from coordinate 3,215 downwards.
ATCCCTTGGAGAAGGGGGACAAGCTCAGGGCCTATCACCTGATCGCCCGGCTCGCCCGGCGCCATGAGGTCCACCTCGTATGCCTCAGCGACATGCGGACGGTGCAGGCCCATATCGATCACCTGGCCGGAATCTGCGCCAGCATCGAGGTCATCCGCATCCCGCGCTGGCGGGTCGTGATGAAGCTCATCACCGCCGTGTTCACCCGCCTGCCGGTGCAGGTGGTGTACTTCTACCACCGTCATGCGCAGCGCCGGATC
>DDRC01000137.1:2120-2809 GCA_002342985.1 Flavobacteriales bacterium UBA2426 | reverse complement strand
ACCGTCATGCGCAGCGCCGGATCGACGAAGCCATCGACCGCATCCGGCCCGACCATGTGCTGTGCCAGCTGGTGCGCACCACCGAATACGTCCGCCGGCGCTATGGCCTGCACAAGACGCTCGATTACATGGACACGCTGAGCAAGGGAATGGAGCGGCGCACGGAAACGGCCCCCTTCTACCTGAAGCCCATCTTCAGGCTGGAGACCCGGCGCCTCATCCGCTACGAGAACCTCATGCTCGACCAGTTCGACAATGCCGTCATCATCAGCTCCCAGGACCGCGACTACATCTATCATCCGTTGCGGAACCGGATGGCGGTGGTCCCCAACGGGGTGGACACCGCCCATTTCATGCCCCAATCCGAAGCACCCCGGTACGACCTGCTATTCACGGGCAATATGAACTACCCGCCCAACATCGACAGTGTGCTCTACCTGGTGCACAAGGTGCTGCCGATCGTACGGCGCGAGCGCCCCGGAGCGACATTGCTGATCAGCGGCGTGGACCCCAGCGCCAGCGTGCGCGAGCTTGCCCGCACCGATCACCGCATCGCGGTCACCGGCTGGGTGAAGGATATCCGCAGCTCTTACGCCGCCGCGCGACTCTTCGTGGCGCCGATGCAGATCGGGACCGGCCTGCAGAACAAGTTGCTGGAGGCCATGGCCATGCGCGTTCCCTGCATCACC
>DDRC01000137.1:1625-1984 GCA_002342985.1 Flavobacteriales bacterium UBA2426 | reverse complement strand
GGAGCGCCCGCCGGCGAGGCCATCCTCATCGGCGACACCCCTGAGGAGTACGCGGCGCTCATCCTACGGCTGCTCAGCGATGACCACGAGCGCGAGCGGATCGCGGCCAACGGATACGCCTTCGTGAGGGCCCATTTCGACTGGGACAGAAGCGCCGAGGCGCTCGATGCCCTTATCGCACGCACACCCTCGGCCCCTTAGCCCTGCGCAGCGCCCCTACCTTTGCGCCATCGGCCGCATCCGTGCCGGAAGCCCCCATGAGCCCCCAATTCGACTCCATCGAGGACGCCATCGCTGACCTCCGGGCCGGGAAGGCCATCATCGTGGTGGACGACGAAGACCGCGAGAACGAAGGCGAC
>DDRC01000137.1:1200-1519 GCA_002342985.1 Flavobacteriales bacterium UBA2426 | reverse complement strand
GAAGACCGCGAGAACGAAGGCGACTTCGTAACCGCGGCCCGCAATGCCACCCCGGAGATGATCAACTTCATGGCTACCCATGGTCGCGGACTCATCTGCGCCCCGCTCACCGAGGAGCGGTGCGATGAACTGGGGCTCGAGCTGATGGTGCGGGACAACACGGCGCTTCACGAGACACCCTTCACAGTGAGCGTCGACCTGAAAGGGCATGGCACCACCACCGGCATCAGCGCCAGCGATCGCAGCAAGACTATGCTGGCGCTGATCGACCCCGCCATGAAGGCCGGTGACTTCGCCCGGCCCGGCCACATCTTCCCGC
>DDRC01000137.1:428-1122 GCA_002342985.1 Flavobacteriales bacterium UBA2426 | reverse complement strand
CCGGCCCGGCCACATCTTCCCGCTCAAGGCACGGAAGGGCGGCGTGCTGCGGCGAACCGGCCATACGGAGGCCGCGGTAGACCTTGCCAGGCTGGCCGGGTTCGAGCCGGCGGGTCTGATCGTGGAAATCATGAATGAGGACGGCAGCATGGCCCGGCTGCCCGAGCTGCGCGAGATCGCGAAGCGCTTCAGCCTCAGGCTCATCAGCATCGAAGCCCTGGTGGCCTACCGCATGCGGACGGAGCGCTTGGTGGAACGGCAGGTGGATGTGAAGCTGCCCACCGCTTACGGCGACTTCGACCTGATCGCCTATCGGCAGACCACCACCGGGGAGGAGCACCTGGCCCTGGTGAAGGGCACTTGGGCCACCGGTGAACCGGTGCTTGTCCGCGTGCACAGCAGCTGCGTAACGGGCGACATCTTCGGGAGCTGCCGCTGCGACTGCGGACCGCAGCTGCACAAGGCCATGGAGATGATCGACGAGGCCGGCAAGGGCGTGATCGTGTACATGCAGCAGGAAGGGCGCGGCATCGGGCTGCTGAACAAGCTGAAGGCCTACAAGCTGCAGGAGCAGGGCGCCGACACCGTAGAGGCGAACCTGATGCTCGGTTTCGACATGGATGCACGGGATTACGGCGTGGGCGCCCAGATCCTCCACGACCTCGGCGTTCGCAAGATGCGGCTGCTCACCAAC
>DDRC01000137.1:0-178 GCA_002342985.1 Flavobacteriales bacterium UBA2426 | reverse complement strand
GCACAGCCTCAGGCTCGGCGGCCAACCATAGGCCCGCAGCGCCGGCAACGCATTCAGGGCCGCGCCGCCTTCCTGTTCCTGCGCCGGAACAGCTCGCCCAAGGTGTCGAAGTCGCGACGAAGCACAACTCCTGCGCCCTGCGTGGTGGGAGCCTGGTCCGCCTGGGTGAGATTACGGT
>DDRC01000081.1:8159-10985 GCA_002342985.1 Flavobacteriales bacterium UBA2426 | reverse complement strand
CGAAAGCGCGGTGGAGCGGCTCACCTACTGGGGAAGCGCGGGCTACGACCAGGCCTACTTCATCGAGCTGGACGGCAGCGGCAACGCCTTCCTCTTCGGGCAGACCAACGCTCCCAGCGGCCAGCTGATCCAGAACGCGCCGTACAACATACCGGCAGGCGGTCAATTCATCACCAAGCTGAACCCCGAGCTGAGCGCGGTGCTGCTCAGCTCGCGCGTGGGCGCCGGCGATGGCACTCCGGACATCTCGCCCACCGCTTTCCTGGTGGATGTGTGCGACAAGATCTACACGAGCGGCTGGGGCAGCAGCAGCGGAGGCCTGGGCGGCAGCCTCACCACGGCCGGCCTGCCCGTAACGCCGGACGCCATCCAGTCCGCCACGGACGGCCACGATCTCTACCTGGCCGTCTTCGACATCGATATGCAGGCGCTGACCTATGCCACCTACTACGGCGGCAGCCAGAGCCCGGAGCATGTGGATGGCGGCACCAGCCGGTTCGACCGCCGCGGGCGCGTTTACCAGAGCGTGTGCGCAGGTTGCCAGAACAACGATGACTTCCCCACCACCCCGGGCGCCTGGAGCGCCACCAACAACAGCAGCGGGTGCAACAACGGGGTGCTGAAGATCGATTTCGATGCTCCGCTCACCATCGCCGCATTCCTGGCGCCCGACACGGTGTGCGCGCCGCTCAGCGTGCCCTTCACCAACCTGAGCAGCGGCGCAACAGGCTACCTCTGGGATTTCGGCGATGGGGAGACCAGCACCGCCGCATCGCCATCGCACACCTACGCGCAGCCCGGCACCTATACGGTCACGCTCACAGCCACCAGCCCGCTCACCTGCAACGGACAGGACATCGCCACGCGCACGGTCACCCTGGCGCCGTCCGGACCGCTGCTGCAGGCCATGAGCGACACGCTCATCTGCGGGCCGGCCAACTCCTTCACACTCATAGCCACCAGCTACGGTACGGCGAGCACATGGCATTGGAGCAGCGATCCGCAGTTCACCGACACGCTCAACGCATCCTTCAGCGACAGCACGGCCACGGTGGCGCCCGCCGTCAGCGGCACCTACCACATCCGCGCGAGCAACGGATCCACCTGTTCCACGCGTGATAGCGTTCATGTGACCGTGCAGCTGGCCATCATACAGTTGACCGTTGAGCAGGGAATCTGCGTGGGTGACACGGCCCAGATCGCCATCAGTGGGAGTATGGGAGACGCGACGATCGAGTGGTTGCCTGCCGATGAGATCATCAGCGGCCAAGGCGAGACGACCGCCTTGGTCGCACCCACGTCACAAACCACATACGGGGTCAACCTCACAACCAGCCTTGGTTGCACGTGGAGCGGCACCGTGACCGTGAACGTCTCGCCGCTGTTCGGGAGCGCGGTCAGCGCCAGCGCCGACCAGACGCTCGTGCTGCCCGGCACCACGGTGCAATTGCTGGCCACTCCGGGCACGGGGGTCACCTACTCCTGGCAGCCGGCCGGCGCGGTGAGCGACCCCGGCATCGCGAACCCCACGGCCCTGGTGCAGCAGACCACCACCTTCATCGCCACGGTGAGCGACGGCATCTGCACGCGATCGATCCCGGTCACGGTGCGCGTGTACGAGCTGCGCTGCGAGGATCCGGACATCTTCGTGCCCAACACCTTCACACCGAACGGCGATGGAGCGAATGACGTGCTCTTCGTGCGGGGCCGGCACATCGCGCGCATGGAATTCAAGGTCTTCGATCGCTGGGGCGAGAAGGTCTTCGAGAGCGATGACCCCGCCATCGGCTGGGACGGCCAATACAAGGGCATGCTGGTGGACCCGGCGGTATTCGTGTACCATCTGCGGGCCTGGTGCATCGATGGACAGGAGTTCTTCACGAAGGGCAACGTGACCGTGGTGCGATGAAGAGCTGCGCATCCCTGCTGCTCGCACTCACCGCAGCGCTCAGCTGCGCGGCGCAGGACATCCATTTCTCGCAGTTCTTCAACGTGCCGACAGGCCTCAATCCCGGGTGCATCGGCCAGTTCGAGGGCGACTACCGCGCGCATGGCGTGTTCCGCCAGCAATGGCGGTCGGTCACCGTGCCCTACCGCACCTTCGGCCTGGGCGGCGATGCGCGCGACTTCACGGGCGTGAAAGGCCTCGGCTTCGGAGCCTGGCTGTTCAACGACCGCGCGGGCGACAGCCGCATGAACCAGTTCCACTTCAGCCTGGGCGCGAGCTGGACCGAGATGCTCGATGCCCGCAAGCGCCACAGCCTCACCGTGGGCGCGCAGCTCGGCGTCACCTCGCTCACCATCGACAACAGCGGCCTCACCTTCGATGCCCAGTACAACGGCTTCAGCTACGATCCCAGCCGCGACAATGGCGAGGATTTCCGCCGCTACGGCCTGGCGCACGAGGACGTGCATGCAGGGCTCGTGTACCGCTACGTGAAGTCCTCACGGCAATGGCTGCAGGCCGGCTTCGCGCTGTTCAACCTCACGCGGCCGGGCGTGGGCTTCCTCGGCGAGCCCAGCATCCCGTTGGACCGCCGGAGCGATGTCCATGCGATGGCCTCCTTCACCGTGCACGAGGACATCGATGTGCTGCCCGTGATGCGCTGGATGGCGCAGGGAACCTTCCGCGAGCTCGACCTGGGCGCCAACGCGCGCTACATCCTCCTGGAGCGCTACGGGCTGAAGCGCGCGCTGCTCGCGGGGCTCCACCTGCGGGCGCGTGATGCAGGCTTCGTCTTCGCCGGACTGGAGCGCGATGACTGGACCTTCGGCATGAGCTACGACATCAACTCCAGCGACCTGGTGCCCGCGAGCCGCTACATC
>DDRC01000081.1:1221-8049 GCA_002342985.1 Flavobacteriales bacterium UBA2426 | reverse complement strand
ACCCCGGGAGCCGCTACAGGGGCGCGATCGAGTTCACAGCGGTGCGCATCTGGAGGAAGCGCCCGCCGGTGCCGGTGCGCTTCAAGGCATGTCCCGAGCAGCTGTGATGACCGCGCCTATGAGGACCGAAAGCCCCGTTCCAGCCAAGCGCCCGGTGCTGTTCGCGGCGGCGGCCTTCCTCCTGGCCCTCACTGCCGCAACCGCGTCGGCGCAGAGCATCGAGCAATGGACGCAATGGGGCGATGCTGCCATGGCACGCGGCGAGTACTACGGGGCCACCCGGTTCTACGATGGCGCGCTGGCCATCGATGCCGGCCGCATGAGCCTGCAATGGAAACAGGCCGAAGCCTGCAGGCTGAGCCACCAATACGACCGTGCCGCCGCGCTCTACGACCGCGTCCACCGGAAGGACCAGGGACGCACCCATCGCGAAGCGCTCCGCTGGCTGGGCGAGATGCAGCTGTGCATGGGCGACCCCGGAGCCGCCGAGCGCACCTGGAACAGGGTGCTGCAGAAGGAGAAGGACAAGTCCTCGGTCCTGGCGCAGCGCGCTGCCAATGCCCTCATCGGCTGCGGAATGGCCCGGACGCTGCGCGCCGACAGCGCGATCCGCTTGGAGCATCTGCCCCAGCCCGTGAACGGCTACGACAGCGAGTACGGCGCGCGCATCGGGCCTGACAGCCTGCTTTGGTTCGCCAGCCTGCGCGGGAAGCTGAACAAGGAGGGCGAGGTGGAGGATACCGCCGCCTATCGGTCGGCACTGCTGCACGTATCCCTGCGCCAGCCGTGGCAACAGGCGACCCAGGCGGCGGATGCCATCAATGCCATCGGCGACAACGCGAATGCGGCATGGAGCCTGGATGGCCGGTGGATCCTCTTCACGCGGTGCGCGCCGCTGTGCCGCATCCACATCGCGCCGGTGGACGAACAGGGGCGCATCGGCGAAGCCACGCTGCTGCCGGGGATCGGCGAGGGGCAGACGAGCACCCAGCCCATGATCGCCTGGTGGGACGAACGTGAGATGCTGCTCTTCGCAAGCGACAGGGAAGGCGGCGCCGGCGGATTCGACCTCTGGATGGCCGAGTTCCACAACGGCACGGCACGCAACCTCTTCCCGCTCGACCGCTTCGTGAATTCGCCGGGCAATGAGCGCTGCCCGTGGTACGATGCCGATTCGCGCACGCTCTGGTTCAGCAGCGACTTTCATCCCGGGCTGGGCGGCTACGACATCTTCCGCAGCCGATGGGGGGCCGATGTCTTCTCCGCCCCCGTGCACGCCGGCCTGCCCGTCAACAGCCCCGCCAACGACCTCTATCCCGCGTGGTATCCCGCTCGCAACGAGCTCTGGCTCACCAGCAACCGTGCCGGCTCCTTCGCCAGCAAGGGCGAGACCTGCTGCAATGACCTCTATCGGCTCCGGCTTGAGCGCCTCGACACCGCCGCTGATCTGGCCTCTGCCGATACCGCAACAGCCCCCATCCGGCCCCTGACCGCGCTCGAGCGGCTCGTGGGCTGGCAGCGCGAACCGCCCCTCGTACTCTACTTCCACAATGACGATCCCGAACCGCGCAGCTGGAGCCCCACCACTGCTCAACCCTACAGCGAGGCCTACCTCCGTTACAAGCGCCTGCAGGTCGACTACGAATCGCTCGCCGGCGATTCCGCGGCGGTCCGGCGCTTCTTCACCGATGAGGTGGACCGGGGATTCGAGCGACTGGGTGAGTTGGCACGCAGCCTCGCTCCGGTCCTGGCTGAGGGCACATCCATCACCTTGGAGGTGCGCGGCCATGCCAGCCCGCTCGCGCGCAACGACTACAACCGTTACCTCAGCATGCGCCGCATCCAGAGCCTGCGCAACCACCTGCGCATCGCCGAAGGCGGCGCACTCACCGCCTACCTCGACGGAACCGCACCCAATGGCGCGCGCCTTTCCGTGCAGAACCTGCCCTTCGGCGAGGAGCGCTCGCAGGCCGGTGTGAGCGATGACGTGCGCGACCCGCAGCGCAGCGTGCACAGCGTGGAAGCCATGCGCGAGCGAAGGATCGAGGTGGTGCGCATCGGCCTTACACGCCGCGAGGAGACCACGGAGGCCGTGCGTATCGTGCAGCACGTGGGAGCGATGGCCCAAGGCGCCGAGCGCAAGGTGCCTTTCACCATCTCCAACACCGGCAACCGTCCGCTGCGACTGGTGAAAGCCGAGGCCGATTGCGGCTGCACCACCGCCGACCTGCCCAAGGCCCCGCTCGCACCGGGCGACTCGGCCGTGGTGGAGGTCACCTTCAATGGCCGGGCGCAACCGGGGCCGCTCACCCGCATCGTGGTGGTGGAGACCGATGGCGAGCACCTGCGCTTCGACCTTGTTCTGCAAGGCGAGGTGGTTCCGTAACATAGCGGCATGGAACTGCTGCTGCTCTCCAACTCCACGCTCCCTGGCGAACCCTTCTTCACCTGGCCCCAGCCCTATGCGGCAGCGTTCCTCAAGAACCGCAGGCGCATCGCCTTCGTACCCTTCGCCGCCCCGGACGCTATGCTCGACGCCTATGCGGACAAGGTGGCGCAGGTCTTCGGCGGATTCGGCTGCGAGCTGCTCAGCCTGCACCGCGAGTCCGATCCGGTAGCCGCTCTGAATGGAGCCGACGCGGTGGCGGTGGGCGGCGGCAACACCTTCCTGCTCCTGCGCGCGCTCTACCGTTCGCACCTGCTCAAGGCCATCGCCGACCGTGTGCGGAACGGCTTGCCCTACATCGGCTGGAGCGCCGGCAGCAACGTGGCCTGCCCCACCATCATGACCACGAACGACATGCCCATCGTGGAGCCGCCGAGCCTGCGCGCCATGCACCTGGTCCAGTTCCAGATCAACCCGCACTACACCGAGGCCACCATTCCAGGGCATGGCGGCGAGAGCCGCGATCAGCGCATCGCCGAGTTCCTGGCGCTCAACCCCCGGATGACCGTGGCCGGCCTGCGCGAAGGGGCGCTGCTGCATGTCCAGGGCGGCACGGTGCGCCTGGAAGGCAGCGGCATGAAGGTGTTCCGGCATGGAGAGCCCCCCCTTGAAGTGGCCGGGGGCACCGAGCTGCGCGCCTCCCTCGGCGGCATCTGAAACGGCCGAAGGGCGGTAACCGCGCGCCCTTACTTTCGGCCCACGGTGAAGGACCTGCTCGACACCCTCGGCATCAATCTGCTGCTCCTGCTCAAGGTGGCGCTCATCGTGGGGGGCGCCTTCGTGGCGGAGCGCATCATCCGCAAGCTGCTGCGCCGCACCTACCTGCGCAGCGAACAGGGGTACGAGGACCGCACGCGCTACCGGTTCCTGCGCAATGCCATCCGCTTCATCGTGGGCACGCTGGCCTTCACGGCGATCGTGTACAGCATCCCATCGTTCAAGCAGCTGGCCATCACCTTGTTCGCTGGCGCCGGCATCCTCGTGGCCATCCTCGGCCTGGCCACCCAGCGCGCCTTCAGCAACATCATCAGCGGCATCTTCATCGTCAGCTTCAAGCCCTTCCGCGTAGGCGATGTGATCAAAGTGGGCGCCATCGACAGCGGCGTGGTGGAGGACATCACCCTGCGGCACACCGTCATCGTCACCTTCGAGAACCGCCGCGTGATCATCCCCAACGCGGTGATCAGCGACGATGTCATCGTGAACAGCAGCATCACGGAGGAGGAGACCTGCGAGTTCGTGGAGGTGCGCGTGAGCTACGAGAGCGACCTGGACCGCGCCATGGCCCTGCTCCAGGAAGAATGCAGCGCGCACCCCGACTGCATCGATAAGCGCACGCCGGAGGAGGTGAAGCGCAACCTGCCCAAGGTGCTCGTGCGCGTGATACGGCTGGACGAGAGCGCCGTGGTGCTCCGCGCCTATGCGTGGGCGAAAGAGCCCGTGGGCGCGCGCATGATGCACTACGACCTCAACCGCAGCATCAAGCTCCGCTTCGATCGGGAGGGCATCACCATCCCCTACCCGCAGCGCACGGTGCATGTGAAGGACCTCATCGCCAGGAACCAGGCATGAAGAAGGTGAAGAGCCGGGCCGGAAAGGCCGGACTGCCGCCAGGCTCCCTGGTGATGGTTTCCGGAACGGAAGCGGCACATCCCACGCTGCATCTGTTCACCTTCAGCACGGACCGCATGGAGGAGCGCGTGCTCGTAAGCATCGCGGATTATGCGGATGCCGATGCCGAGACCACCGTCACCTGGCTCGACATCGATGGGTTGAACAGCGAGGGCTTCCTGGGCACCATCGGGGAGCGGTTCGGCCTGCATCCGTTGCTGTTGGAGGACATCCTGAACACGGACCACCGCCCGAAGGTGGAGGAATACCAGGACACGCTCTTCGTCGTGGCCAAGATGCTGGGGCTCGACAAGGAGACGGGCGGCATCGAGCAGGAGCAGATCTGCTTCGTGCTGCGCAAGGGGCTGGTCATCTCCTTCCAGGAGCGGCCGGGGGATGTCCTCGACCCCATCCGCGAGCGCATCCGCAACGATCTGGGCCGCGTAAGGCGCAGCGGCAGCGACTACCTCATGTACGCCCTGCTCGACGTCATCGTGGACCAGTACTTCGTCATCGTGGACGACCTGGGCCGCCGCATCGAGCAATTGGAGCGCAAGGTGATGGTGCGCCCGGGCAACGAGGACCTGCTCACCATCCAGGAGCTGCGGGCCGCGCTCATCACGGTGAACCGCTACGTCACCCCCACCCGCGAGCTGGCCGGGAGGCTCAGCACCATCCAGAGCCCGCTGATCGACAAGGCGACGCGGCGCTACATCAACGACCTGCAGGACCACACGGTCTACATCGCAGAGACCATCGGCGTGTTCCGGGAGCTGCTCACCAGCCTGGAGAACACCTACCACGCCGGGCAGAACGCGCGCATGACCCAGGTGATGAAGCTGCTCACCATCATCAGCACCATCTTCATCCCGCTCACCTTCGTGGTGGGCATCTACGGGATGAACTTCGACCACATGCCCGAGCTGCGCTGGCGCCATGGCTACTTCGGGGTGATGACCGTGATGGCCGTCATCGCCATGCTGATGCTGGCCTGGTTCAGGCGGAAGCGGTGGCTGTGAGCCTCCGGGGGGCGCACCGACATATCATGGTTTACCAGTATTGCAGCACCTTGCCCTCCCCGGCATTTTTGCCCCGATGGTGAAGCAGCAGTACTCCCTTATCCTGGTTGACGACCAGAGCATCTTCCTGGATGGCATAGAGAGCCTGTTGGAGCGCATGCCCGAATTGCGCATCGTGGGCAAGGCGAACAACGGGCGCACCGCACTGGACCTGGTGAGCACCCACAAGCCCGACCTCGTCCTCATGGACATCAACATGCCGGGCATGGACGGCATCGAGGCCAGCAAGCGCATGCGGAAGGCGAGCCCGGATACCCGCGTGATCGTGCTCAGCATGTATGGCCACAAGGAATTCGTGCTGGAGCTGCTCGATAGCGGCGTGGGCGGTTACCTGCTCAAGACCATCGAGAAGGACGAACTGCTGGCCGCCATCCGCACCGTGGCCGAAGGGGGCCAGTACATCGCGCAGGCCCTGCGGGAATTGGCGTCCAAAGCCGACCGGAATGCCGACCGGGAAGGCGAACTGAAGTATGGCCCGCTCACGAAGCGGGAAATGCAGATCGTGAAGCTCATCCTCCAGGAGCGCACCACGCAGGAGATCGCGGAGGCCCTCTTCCTCAGCGTCCCCACCGTGGAGACCCACCGCAGGAATATTTTCCATAAACTCGACTGCCGCAACATCGCCGGCCTGGTGAAGTATGCCATGGAACGGGGGTGGGGCGAGCACTAACACCTGAACGACATGCCGGTACTCTCAGCTGAAGTGATCCTGCCAGGCCGCGGAGGCAAGGTCTCCGTGAAGGTCAAACGCACGGCCGACCTGAAACCGGTCGGATTCGAGGTTGAGCCCGCAAATGACCCGAGCAACGATCCACCGCGGTACATGGTCGCCTTCTATGAGGAAACCGGCGGGGAACTGAGAAATGAAGTGGATGACATCCACGAGACCGAGCTGGAACATGACCCGGCCTCAGAAGCAGGAACATCCTTCTCCGCGATCGTGGTGGTCGGCCATGCCGTTGTCGCCAGGGACCGTAGGCGAGTGAGGAACGGCTTGAGCAGCATGGGCTAGAGGCGCAGGCCATGAGCTTCACGGTGAAGATCGAGCCGCCAGTAGTCGGCAAATCCATCAAGGTCCAGGGAACCTGCCAGGGCAACTACCGCTTCCTACGGGCCGATACGGACACGATAGACAGCTCATTCCTGCTGGTCCATTTCACCTGCTTGTCCGGCGCCGGGATCTCAACACGGACGATCGATACGGGCATCGTCCATCAAGGAGGCGGCAGCCTGCGCAAGTTCAATGCGCTGGTCATCGCGGACAATATGATCAAGGCCAGGGATAGGAAGACCATCCGTGACGGCCGGTCGATCACCGGTTGACCCCCGATAGCCATGGAGCCCCGGGCAGGATCAAGCGCGCTCAAGGCTGGATCCATCCGGCGCTCCGCGAATCCGCTGGGTTGGGCGATCATGGCGGTTGGGCTCACCGCCTTCCCGTTGCAGGCCCTTCCGCAAACCGGCGCTGCCCGCGCGTCGCTCGAGGGCGTATACGCCAGGTCCACGCAGCTCATCGTCCAGGAGCGGATCCATGACCATGAGCAGCTCGTTGATTCCCTGAGCGCCGTGGGGCGGCGGTCCGCAACAATAGCGCAATTGCATGCGCTCATCCAGGCCAGGCATCACCGGCACACCGGCAGGCTGCTCGTGGCGCACCATCTGCTCGATTCCGTCGCGAGCAGCCTGGATGCG
>DDRC01000081.1:0-869 GCA_002342985.1 Flavobacteriales bacterium UBA2426 | reverse complement strand
TTCGAGCGCGCGCTGAAGGAGTCCCGAGCGGTTGGGCATGCGGAGGGTATCTGCCGGGCCCTGGTAGGGCTTGGCAATGTGTACTACTACCAGGAGCAGGATTCCGCGGCGCTCCACTACTACAACCAGGCCTTCAATGAAGCCCGCAAAGGCAGCGACACCGGCCTCTTGGTGAGCGCGCTGCTGAACATCGGCGCTTCACTCTCCTACACGGCCAGCCCCGATTCCGCCATCGCCCTTTACCGCACCGTGCTGGATACGGCTTCGTACAGGAGCCTTGGGCCGCGGTTCCGGGCCGACCTGCTCAGCAACATGGCCAGCATGCACAGCGACATGGAGCGGCATGGCCAGGCCGCTGCGCTCATCGATTCGGCCCTCGCGATCTATGCGTCGCTGCACGATACGGCCAGCATGGCCCAAACGCACCTCTTCAAGGCAACAGCGCTCTGGCATCTCGGTCAGCGCGAAGCGGGCCTGGCGGAAGCGAAGCTCGCCCATGCCCGCACGCGCTCCGCCGACCTGAAGGCCAAGGCCGCGCGGAAGGCTGCCGACTACCTCCGCGACCTCGGACGGATGTCCGAATCGTTCGCCTACCTCGATGAGTACGCCACCCTGGCCGACAGCCTCGCGCGTTCGCGATACAGCAAAGGCATCGCCGGCGCGCAGGTCCAGTTCGAGACCGCGGAGAAGGAGCGCCGCATCGCAGAGCAGGAGCAAGCCCTGGCGCTCAGCACGGCCGAGGGCCGCCGCCGCACCGTGCAACGGAACGCCCTCATCGGCGCCACCATCGCCCTGGCCCTCATCGCCCTCCTCCTCTACCGCGTGCTGCGCCATCGCCATCGCCTGGCCCGCCAGCAGAAGGAACTGCA
>DDRC01000134.1 GCA_002342985.1 Flavobacteriales bacterium UBA2426 | reverse complement strand
AGGTTAGTGCATGGCTTCGCAGGCCCGTGAGGGTCGGCACCGGATGAACGCACCATCCCGGGCTGACCGAAATCATGGATTGCAGCGTGACGGTTGAGTCACTTCGGGGTGCAACAATAAGGGCATTGCCATGTCGACCCTGCTTCCCACCCGCCGCTCCCTGCTATCCAAATTCTTCGATGATGATGTCTTCGGTTTCCCCGAAGGCCTGCTCGATGACGACCGCCTCAAGCCATCGCGCCTCTTCGACCGCGCTTTCTTCAAGGCAGGCGAGCTTCCGGCCGTGAACATCAAGGACAACACGGACCATTTCGCCATTGAGCTGGCTGCCCCCGGCTACAAGAAGGACGACCTGAAGGTGACGGTGAAGGATGGCGTCCTTACCATCGCGAGCGAGAAGAAGTCCGAGAGCGAAGAGGAGAAGAAGGGCTATACCCGGAAGGAGTGGAGCTATTCCTCGTTCAGCCGCTCCTTCGTGCTGCCGGAGCATACCGATGCGGACAGCCTGCAGGCCAAGTTCGACGATGGTGTGCTGCGGCTCACGCTGAAGAAGACCAAGGCCGTCCCGGAGGGGAAGGCCAAGGAGATCAGGATCGACTGAGCGAAAGCCCGGGCTTTCGTCCGGTCGCGGAAGGCGGAGCGCGGGAGCGCTCCGCCTTCTGTTTCTGCCGCCAGCTCCGGCGGGAGACGTCCGTCTGGTGCTTCGATCGGGGAACGCTCAGGCCAGCTCCACCTTCATGCGCGACAGCCGCTGGTACAGGCGGCCCTTCCGGTGAAGGGGCCACCAATCGTAGAGGTAGAGCTCCAGCGGCCTCCACATGGCCACCCAGCCGGCGATCACCAGGCTCTCGCGCAGGAAGTTGATGAGCGTGCTGCCCTCCTCCGGCAGCAGGTATCGGCTCACCACCAGGCAGGCGGCCAGGAACGAGAGGCCGATGAGCAGGCTGGTGCGCGCCTGCCGCATGAGCTGCCGGAACTCCCGGTCGAGCAGCTTGCTGCGGTAGCTGAAGTAGTTGCGCACGGCATCGCCGAGCAGGGGGATGGGGTCCTCCGAGGGGGGCTCCTCCAGGTGCACCCTGAGCACCAGTGGTGCATTCATGGGATGCTCGCGCGCCCAACTGACGATGAACTCCTCCGCGTCCGCATCCAGGTCCTTCTCCTGGAACGGGGAAGGGTCCATGGAATTGAACAGCGCCATGCTGTTCCGCAGGCGCAACTCTATGCGATGGGGTTTCGGGGCGGAAGCGGCCATGCAGGAAGCTCCTGCGAAGTAACCACACCGCGGCCCGGCCCAACGGACAAAGACTGACGATCCACAGAGGGGCGTCCTGGGCGGAGCGGTAGATTTTCGCCATGAACGACTTCGTGAAGGACCTCGCCGCCGTGCGCAATACCGACGTGGCGCTCGTGGGCGGGAAGAACGCTTCCCTGGGAGAGATGATCGGTGCCCTGTCCGAGCACGGCATCCGGGTGCCGGGCGGCTTCGCGGTGACCAGCGCCGGCTATTGGCGCTTGATCGATGGCAACGGGCTGCGCGGATCCCTGCAGGCGCTCATGGCGAAGCTCGACCGGAAGGAGCTCTCCAACCTCGGCGAGGTCGCTGGGGAGGCCCGGTCGCTGATCCTCGCCGCCCCCTGGCCGAAGGACCTGGAGGATGCGATCCGCAACGCCTATCAGCGGCTGGGTGAGCCTTCGGTGGCCGTGCGCAGCAGTGCCACCGCCGAGGACCTGCCCACGGCCAGCTTCGCCGGAAGGCATGAGAGCTTCCTCAATGTGCGCGGCGCGGAGGCGCTGCTGGATGCCTGCAAGCGGTGCCATGCATCGCTCTTCCTCGAGCGGGCCATCAAGTACCGGCATGACATGGGCTTCCCTGACATGAAGGTGGCACTGAGCATCGGTGTGCAGCGCATGGTGCGTAGCGATCGGGGGAGCGCAGGGGTGTGCTTCACGCTCGAGCCCGAGAGCGGCTTCCGCAACGTGGTGCACATCGCCGGCAACTGGGGCCTGGGCGAGAACGTGGTGCAGGGCGCCGTGGTGCCCGACGAGTTCCAGGTCTTCAAGCCCACGTTGCGCCAAGGCAGGAACGCCATCCTGCAGCGCCGCCTCGGCGCCAAGCAGAAGACCATGACCTATGCCGAAGGGGGAGGAACGGTGAACCTCGACACCCCGGAGGAGCGCCGCGAACGCTTCACGCTGGGCGACGACGAGGTGCTGCAACTCGCCCGTTGGTCGCTGGCCATCGAGGACCATTACGGCATGCCCATGGACATCGAATGGGCGAAGGACGGCGAGGACCGCCGGATCTACATCGTGCAGGCGCGGCCGGAGACGATCCATTCCGCGCGCGATCCCTACCGCCTGAGGACCTATTCGCTGTCGAGCGGAGGTGAAGTGCTGGTGAAGGGCAGCGCCGTGGGCAGCGGCATCGCGGCGGGCCGGGTGCGCATCCTGGAGCGCCCTGCGGAAGGCGACCTGCTGCAGCCCGGCGAGATCCTGGTCACCGATATCACCAACCCCGATTGGGACCCGCTCTTGAAGCGCGCCGCGGCCATCGTCACCAACAAGGGCGGGCGCACCAGCCACGCCGCCATCGTGGCGCGCGAGATGGGCACGGTGGCCATCGTGGGTGCGGTGGAGGCCACCGCCAGATTGAAGGACGGCCAGGAAGTGACGGTGAGCTGCTGCGAAGGGCGCACCGGCAGGGTGTACGCCGGACGCGTGCCCTGGACCGAGCATGATGTTGACCTGCGCACCGTGAAGCCGTCGCGCACGCCCGCCATGCTCATCGTGGCCGACCCGGAGCAGGCCTTCCGCCACAGCTTCCTTCCGCACCGGGGCGTGGGACTCATGCGCCTGGAGTTCGTCATCAACAACGCCATCCGCATCCACCCCATGGCGCTGGTCCGCTTCGACGCCCTGGAGGACGCTGCCGCGAAGGCGGAGATCGCGCGCATCACCCGCCACTACCCGGACAAGCGCCAGTACTTCATCGACCAGCTCGCGCAGGCCGTGGGCACCATCGCGGCGGCCTTCCACCCGCATGCCGTCATCGTGCGCATGAGCGACTTCAAGACGAATGAGTACGCCAACCTCATCGGGGGCCGGGCCTTCGAGCCGGACGAGGAGAATCCGATGCTCGGCTTCCGCGGCGCTTCGCGCTATTACAACGAACGCTACCGCGAGGGCTTCGCGCTGGAGTGCGCCGCCATGAAGCGCGTGCGCGAGGACATGGGCCTCACCAACGTGAAGCTGATGATCCCCTTCTGCCGCACGGTGGAGGAGGGGCGCCGCGTGGTGGAGCTGATGGCAGAGCTCGGCCTGAAGCGCGGCGAGAACGGCCTGGAGATCTACATGATGACCGAGATCCCCAGCAACGTGATCCGTGCGAAGGAATTCGCGCAGCACTTCGACGGTTTCTCCATCGGCAGCAACGACCTCACGCAGCTCACCCTGGGGCTCGACCGCGACTCGGCCATCGTGAGCGGGCTCTTCAATGAGCAGGACCCGGCGGTGATGGAGCTGATCGCCTCGGTGATCGCTTCGGCGAAGGCCACCGGCACGCACATCGGCCTCTGCGGCCAGGCGCCCAGCGATATGCCCGAGTTCGCGCAGTTCCTCGTGGAACAGGGCATCGACAGCATCAGCTTCAACCCCGACGCCCTGCTGAAGGGCATGGAGAACATCCAGCGGGCGGAGGAAGGCTGACGAAGGCAGGCCTGATGCGGCGACAGCGCATTCGCACCGCTCCCGCCCTTATGGGCTGGCCCATCCTGCGCATGCCCTTAATAACCGCACCTTCACGGGCCGGGTGCATGGGCAAGAGCGGACCATGGAACCGCCCTCGCGCGCTTGCCGCCGGTCCGGAAGGCCGGGTCGGCGAACCTCACTCCAGTTCGAACGTCACCTTCGCGGTGATCCGGTATTCCGTGATCCGCCCCTTCTCCACGGACGCGCTCTGGTCCTGGATGTAGATGGAGCGGATGTTCTTCAACGTCCGCCCGGCCTTCTTCACAGCCTGCTGTGCGGCATCCTCCCAGCCTACCTTGGAGTTGGCCAGGACCTCGATGACCTTCAGTACGCTCATGGCAATGGGTTTGGTCCTGTGAAGGTCCACGCGATCCGCATGATCCCAACTGACCTTCATCAGGATGCAGCCGGTCCTCCTCGCTGAAATTCACGGTGTCCAAAGCAAGCTGCCGCATGGAATTCAGTGGCATCATCGCACGGTTGAAGCAGTACCAGGCGGATCCGTGCATCAGCATCACCACGGCCAAGGCTTCGGGTGATGCCAACCGGTTGCACCGGCACTTGGAGCATGCGTTGGACGAGGCCGGGCTGCTGATGCGCCAGCACTACGGCGACGATGATGCAGCGGCGGTGCTGCAACGGGCGCGCCAGGAGCTCGACACCCTCGGAGCGCCCGATGAGCGGCCCGGGCTCGCGCTCTTCGCCGGCGCGGAGCATGCCGAGCTCGTGCGCTTGCCTTTCGCCGTACCCGAGCGTGTGACCGTAGGCAGCAGCTACTTCACCCGCGACCTGCTCCGCAGCGGATTGGATACCATCCACCATCACGTGCTGGTGCTGGCATGGGACCGCGCGCGGCTGCTGGAGGCGCAGGATGCCTTCCTCATCGGCGAGCACGGCGGCGCCTTCGCGGTGAGCA
>DDRC01000148.1:2890-3380 GCA_002342985.1 Flavobacteriales bacterium UBA2426 | reverse complement strand
GAGGCCACGCGGCTGGCCTACATGACCGATGAGGCGAAGGAGGGGCGCAATGCGTTTTTGGAGAAGCGCAAGCCGCAGTTCGGGAAGGGGAAGTGGATTCCGTAGTCACGCTATGTCACTCCGGGCAAGCGAGGCTCTGCGAGCGCGACCCGGAGTCACACCAATGCCGAGTTCAACATTGGTGAGACTCCGGATGGCCGGGACAAGCGATCTGCGATCGCCCGGCCTCCGGAGTGACGACTACAACGCGTTGCGCGTGACGTAGTACCGCCAGGCCACGATCAGCTTCTGGGTCCTCGTGAGCCGCATGAGGTTCTTGTCCCAGAGCTTGGGCAGCAGCAGCTTGTTGAGGCGCGCGAGCAGGCGGAAGACGGTCTTCTTCATGGCTCAGTGGTGCTGGAGGCCGCAATCCTCATCGGCCCATTCGAGCTCGATGGTGGCGTGGTGGATGCCATGCGCCTTGAGCGCTTCCCGGGCCTGGGCCTTGATG
>DDRC01000148.1:0-2661 GCA_002342985.1 Flavobacteriales bacterium UBA2426 | reverse complement strand
GTCCAGGTGTGCTGGTCGTGCAGGTCCTTCACGTGCGGGATGGCCATGAGGCGCGTGCGCACGGCCTGCAGATCGACGCCCGGCGGGATCTCCTGCATGAGGATGCCCGTGCCCTTGCGCAGGGTGCCGATGGCGTTGAGGAGGATGTAGGCGCTGATGCCGATGCTGAGGATCGGGTCCACGATGGCCCAGCCGGTGAAGTGGATGAGGATGCCGCCCACGAGCACGGCGGCCCAGCCGAGCACATCCTCGAGCAGGTGCAGGTAAGCGCCGCGCTCGTTGAGGGTTTCGCCGCCGTGGAGCCTCCACGCCGCGAAGCCGTTCATGGCGAGGCCGAAGAGGGCGAAGCCGATCATGCCCAGTGAATGCGGCATCTCCGGCGCCCAGAGCCTGGGCACGCTCATGGTGAGCATGAAGACGGCGCCGATGATGAGCACCACGCTGGTGAGCCATCCGCCGAGCATGCTGTAGCGCCCGTAGCCGTAGCTGTAATGCGCATCGCGGCCCTTCATGGCCACGCGCTGCAGGTACCACGCGGTGCCCAGCACGAGGCAGTCGCCGGCGTCGTGCATGGCATCGGTGAGCACGGCGATGCTGCCGGTCCACCAACCGCCGACGACCTCCACCAGGGTGAAGGCCAGGTTGACGAAGAAGGCGGTGCGGAGGGCCGTAGCGCTGGCGGCGGAGACGTGGCCGTGGGCGTGCTCGGAATGGTGGTGGTGGCCCGCGTGCGGATGCGGGGATTCCGTGTGCTCGTGCGACATGCGTCATGCCAAAGCTAACGGGGCCCGCATGAAGGAATGAAGTCCTGGAATCTTCCCCCTACCCCACCACCACCCTCCCCGTCTTCTTCGCCAGCTTCTTCTTGGCCTCGTTGAGCTGCTGGATCTCGGCGAGCAGGAGCATCATGGCCGCGTCATCGGCGGCCCTGAGCTGCTCCTGGCGGTCGCGGATCATGCGGTCCACGCGGCGCTCCTTGAGGATGTCCACGGCCTCTTCCAGGGCATCGTAGAGCTGCTCGCTCTCGCGCTTGACGTGGATCTTGTGGCGGGCCTTCCAGTTGGGGCTGAGCACATGGCGCTCGGTGAGCAGGTCGATGGCCATGCGGCGCCAATGCTCGTGCTCGTGGGCCACGTAGCGGGTGGTGTGCACGGACTGGCCCAGGTTGCTGGTGTGCCGGTAGTCCAGGTAGATCTCGCGGAAGAGGGGCTCGTCGAAGAGGATGTCGTCCAGCGCGAGCAGCTCGAACATGAGCTCGGCCACGGAGGTCTCCTCATCGGTGGTGTTGCCGTCCTCGTCGAGCATGGGCACCTGGATGCGCTCGTGGCCATAGCTGAGCAGCATGCGCAGCAGGTCGCGCTCCTGCGGCACGGTGCCGAGGTCCTCCACGGTGGGCTGGGGCGGCGCGATCTCCGCGGGGATGAGCTCCTCCGGAACGGGCTGGTCATCGCCGAGCCTCTTGCGGTACTGCCTGCGCAGCACCTTGTTCATCTCGCTGATCAGCGCCTGCTCGTTGACGCCGAGCAGGCGGCTGCACTGCTGGATGTAGAGCGAGCGCAGCACCTGGTCGGGCACCAGCGCGATGCTCTCCACGATGTCGTGGATGGCGGCGGCCTTCTTCACCGGGTCGTCGCCCACGTCCTGCATGAGCAGGCCGGCCTTGAAGACGAGGAAGTCCTGCGCGGTACGCGTGAGGTGGTCGCTCACCTCGCTGCTGCTATGGCTCTTCGCGAAGCTGTCGGGGTCCTCGCCCTCGGGGAAGGTGACCACCTTCACGTTGAGGCCCTCCTTCAGCACGAGATCGATGCCGCGCAAACTGGCCTTCATGCCCGCCGCATCGCCATCGTAGAGGATGCACACCGTGGGGGCGTAGCGCTTGATGAGGCGCACCTGGTCCTCGGTGAGGCTGGTGCCGCTGCTGGCCACCACGTTGGCGATGCCGGCCTGGTGCAGGCTGATCACGTCGGTGTAGCCCTCCACCAGGTAGCAGAGCTGCTGCTCCACGATGGCCTTCTTGGCGTGGTGGATGCCGTAGAGCGATCGGCTCTTGACGTACAGCGCGCTCTCCGGGCTGTTGAAGTACTTCGGCAGCTTCTTGTCGCTCTTGAGCGTGCGCGCGCCGAAGGCGATGGGCTGGCCGCTGAGGCCGAAGACGGGGAAGGTGACGCGGCCCGCGAAGAAGTCCCAGGCGGTGCCGTCCTCGCGGCGCTTGATCCAGCCGGCCTTCTCGAGGATCTCCGGATTGAAGCCGTTGGCCTGCGCGGCGATGGCGAAGGCGCTGCCCTGCTCGGGCACATAGCCCAGGTGGAAGGCCTTGATGGTGGTGTCGCTGAAGCCGCGCTCGTGGAAGTAGGAGAGCCCGATGCGCCGGCCCTCATCGGTGTTCCAGAGCTGGTCCTCGCTCCACTGCATGGCCCATTGCTGCGCCACGGCGATGCTCTCGCGCTCGCTCTGCTCCAGCTGCTGCTCGGGCGTCTGCTCCTCCTCGGGCAGATCGATCTGGTAGCGCTTGGCGAGCCAGCGGATGGCCTCCAGGTAGCTGAGGTGCTCGTGCTTCTGGAGGAAGGTGATGGCATCGCCCGCCTCGCCGCAGCCGAAGCACTTGAAGATGCCGAGCTGCGGGCTCACATTGAAGCTGGGCGTCTTCTCGTTGTGGAACGG
>DDRC01000063.1:3331-3612 GCA_002342985.1 Flavobacteriales bacterium UBA2426 | reverse complement strand
GTCCTCCTTGCCCAGCAGGATCTCTTGCGGAGGCGGGAGGCATTGGAAGAGCGCGTGAGCTGCCACGACGAGGAGATCCAAGCCCTCTTCAACCACCTGACCGCCATGGTTTCCGGCACGGAGCAATCGCGCAGGGCCATTGGCTTCAAGCCCGGCGAATCCTAGCCAACCTTCAACCTGCCACTGAACAACGCTCAACCGCCCCAACCTCCAACCTTCAACCCCGTCACTCCAATGGCAAACGCAGTCTTCGGAAGCAACATCAAGCTCCTGCGCACCCG
>DDRC01000063.1:0-3180 GCA_002342985.1 Flavobacteriales bacterium UBA2426 | reverse complement strand
AGCGGCTATGAGAACGGCAGCGCCGAGCCCAGCTTCGACCTGCTGGTGCGGCTCAGCGAGTACTACAAGGTGAGCATCGACAAGCTGCTGCGCGACGACCTCACCCAGCTCAGCGAGAGCCAGCTCGGAATCCTGGAGCGCGGCGGCGACATCGATCTGAGCGGCCGGCGCCTGCGCGTGCTGGCGACCACGGTGGACAAGCAGGACCAGGAGAATGTGGAGCTGGTGCCCGAGAAGGCCAAGGCCGGCTACGCGCTGGGCTACGCTGACCCGGAGTACATCAGCATCCTGCCCACCTTCCAGATGCCCTTCCTCGCGAAGGACCGCAAGTACCGCACCTTCCAGATCAGCGGCGATAGCATGCCGCCCGTGGCCGATGGTTCGTGGGTGACCGGCGAGTACGTGCAGAACTGGCAGACGATCCGCGACGGCCAGCCCTACGTCGTGGTCACCAAGGACGATGGAATCGTCTTCAAGGTGGTGTACAACCAGCTGAAGGAGAAGGGCAGCCTGCTGCTCTGCAGCACCAACCCGCTCTATGCGCCCTATGAAGTGCCCGTGACCAATGTGCTCGAGATCTGGAAGTTCGTGCACTTCATCAGCGCCGAGCTGCCCGAGCCCAACATGAGCCGCGACGAACTGGCCCGCAGCGTGGTGGAGCTGCGCAAGGAGGTGGGGCAGCTGCGCCTGGCCATGGAGCAGCAGGGGAGATTGGCGTTCTGAGGAGAGGCGCCGCGCGAGCGGCCGTTCATGGCCCGCATGCCCGCTGGGTTCGGGGGTGGGAGCGGTGGCACGGGCTTCCTCTAGCGGTGAGGTGGTGGGCGCCGGATGACCGACCGGCAGGGCCCGTGGACGAACACCGACCGGTTCGCTCAATGTAAAGCCCATGTTAAACATGGGTGAACATTAGGCTACCTTTGGGCGTACCAAGGGAACCTGAACCCGGAGAAATGCGCCACTTTCTTCTTCTGTCCGCGCTGCTGATTGCCAGCCTGTGCCTTGCCCAGTCGCCTGAGCTGCTCGGCCAGGAGCGCTGGCCCGATGGCACGTTGAAGGCGACCCGCTACCAAGAGGGTGACCGCATCCATTTCATCACCTATCATGAGAACGGCCGGGTGAAAGAGATGGGCTGCTTCCGCAAGGGGCGCCGTGATGGGGTGTGGAAGCAGTTCAGCGATACCGGTGCGCTGCTGGCCCGGGCCGGCTTCAGCAATGGGCAGCGTCAGGGTGTATGGGAGTTCCGCGGCCACGACAATAACGTCCTTGGTCGCTTGACCTGCGCAGATGGCGTCATCCTGCGCGGCGAGCAATACGATGAGCAGGGTGCCCTGGTGGCCATGCGCTCCTATTGAATCAGCGGTTCGGCCGGAGCCGGACTTCCCCAAGGCGTCTTGTTCTAGCGATCGAGCTGGAAGTTCGGGTCGTTGCCCTTGGCCAGCTTGAGCGCCAGCACCATCGCTGTCTGCAGCATACCTCCGAGGAGGAGCTGTGCATTGGCCCCGGGCCAGTGCAGGGTCTTGAACAGGCCGCCGCAGGTGAGGGTGGCGGTTCCGACGAGCAGCAGGGCAAGGATGTTCCGGGCCGGCTGCTTAAGTCACTGGCTCAATGCCGCGGTACATTCCAGGTGGCGCGAGAAGCCGTGTCTGCGGGCTTTTCAGGATTGCCCGGGCTTCCTCGGCCATCATTGGTCGCTCAGCGCTTCGATTTCCGGCTTCAGGTTTCGCCCCGGGCCTGAGCCTGGGTCGCTCCTTGACTGACCGGAGGATTGCGCCGGACGCTTCGCAGAACGCGATGAGGCGGTTCCGGGGCAGCGGCGATGGAGCTCCATCATGCCGTGCTGGCGGAGTGATCCAGGGCGGGGATGCCCCAGGCGGAAGCAGGCAGGGTGGTGCCCTCAGGGATGATCCCGTTGGCGAATGGGCGGTGACGGAGCCTGATGGCGGGGCCATAGCCTGGCCGTGCGGTACCCTGCAGGAAGAGGGCGATGGCCCTGCGCGCATTCACGCCTTCCTGAACAGGTCGTCTTCGTCGTCGAACGCCTTGAACTCGATCGCATGCCCATCGGGGTCCTCGATGAACATGCTCACCTGCTCGCCCACTTGCCCCTTCATCACCGTTCGCGGTTCGATGTGGAAGGGATGGCCCAGCTTCTTGAGCTTGTCGCGCAGCTTCTTCCAATCCGCCATGGAGAGCACGACGCCCCAGTGGTCGCTGGGCACGTTCGATTCGGGGTTGTATATGCGCGCGGTGCGGTAGGTCACCGGTACCTCCTGGATGGTGAGTTGGTGGCCGAAGAAGTCGTAATCGACCCAGGTCTTGGCGCTGCGCCCTTCCTTCAAGCCGAGGAACTTGCCGTAGAAGGCCTTCATGCGCTTCAGGTCCGTGGTGGCGAAGGCGAGGTGGAAGGTGCCTTTCATGGGTTGAGGATTCGGCGAAAAGTAAGAAGGCCCCGGAGCGTCCCGCTCCAAGGCCTTCCCTCAGCGCCACAAGGGGTGGCGGTCAATCCTCGTCGTCGTCGCCGGCATCGCCCTCGTCACCGGCATCTTCGTCGCCGTCCTCTTCCTCGTCGTCCTCCTCCTCCATGTCATCGCTCTCCTCGTCGCCCTCGTCCCCGGCGTCCTCGGCGCCCTCCAGGCCGGCATCCTCCTCGATGTCATCGGCAGGCACGCTGGCATCGCTTTCCTGGTCAAGGAACTCCTCGATCTCGGCGCGGCTCTCCGCGTTGATCTTGATGAGGTACATGGCCTCGGGCGTGCGCAGCTCGATCACGCGCAGGATGTCGCCCTTGGCGGTGGGGATGGTCTTGATGTGCGAGGCATCGATCCCGTCGGGATACTGTTCCTGCAGGGTCTCCTTGAGCTCGTCGGTCAAGGTGTTGAAGGAGCGGATGAGTCGCTGCATGGCTTGCTGGGCTCACATGTCCAGGACGTAGGCGAAGATGAGGGGCGCCACAATAGTAGCATCACTTTCGATGATGTACTTCGGCGTGTCGATGTCCAGCTTGCCCCAGGTGATCTTCTCGTTGGGCACGGCGCCGCTGTAGCTGCCATAGCTGGTGGTGCTGTCGCTGATCTGGCAGAAGTAGCTCCAGAAAGGGATGCTGTCGCGCTGGAGGTCCTGATGGAGCATGGGGACGACGCAGATGGGGAAGTCGCCCGCGATGCCGCCGCCGATCTGGAA
>DDRC01000249.1:48590-51208 GCA_002342985.1 Flavobacteriales bacterium UBA2426 | reverse complement strand
TCGCCGTGGCGTTCGCGCAGGGCGGTGCGCTGGGCACCGTGTAGGTGTATACCCCAGGCGCCATGGTGACCGGGTTGTACAATCCACCAGCCACCGGGCTCGGGCCGCTCCACGTTCCACCGGCATCGGGTGCGCCGCCGAGGACTGTGAGCAGGCTGAAGGATGCCCCATTGCCGCAAACCGCGATGGTTCCATCCGTACCTGCGTCGCTCGTGGCACCTTGATTCACGGTAACCGTTGCGGAAGCATTCTGGCAGCCATTTCCGACCGTATAGGTGTAGGCACCGTATAGGTCGTTGGAAGGGTCGAAGAGCCCTGGGTGCGACGCACCATTGGGCCCGGTCCACACACCGCCTGCATCCGGGGAGCCGCCGAGCTGTCCGAAAAGATTGATGGCCGGCGTACCGGCGCATGAAGAAATCACCACGGATGTGCCGGGGTCCGGCGGAATCGGCGGGGGCGTAACCACGGTGATGGTCAGCTCATAACTGGAGAGGTTCTCCAACGGACACGCGTTGTCATTGACATTGATCAGTACCGAGGCTGGGGAGAGGCCGAGATCAGGGGTCCAGCAAATGGTTGCCACCGCCGGATTGGAACCCGACACCGAGAACGTGGCGCCGGGCAGCTGGGACGTGACTTGGGAGGCCAGCGTGACGACAGCCAGCGGATCAACGTCACTGAAGGACAGATCAACACAGAACGGTATGCCGTCGCAGACCTGGATGCCCGTCGCACTGGTGATGACTCCATTGGAGATCGATGTAGGTCCCAGGTTGGTCGCCGGCGGGTCGATGCACGGAATCACAATGAACAGGAAGTCCCGCATCACGGTACCAATCAGCTGCCCCAAGGCATTGTAGGATGCGACCTGCAGCGCCACCACATAGCTGCCGGTTATCGTAGGGGTGAAGTTGATCTGTCCGGTGTTGGGATTGAGCGTCACACCCGGAATGGGCGTGCCGGCAGTGAAGCCCGGGATATAGTTCACGTTGGTCGGCGCCGGAGCTGCGAAGCGCGCGCTGATGAACGAGTATACCAGCGTGTTCCCGTCGGCGTCGGTCACCTCCGGGTTGTAAGAGACAGGCGTGCCCACGCACACATACGGGATGGACTGGTCGCCGAACTGGGGGGATTGGTCGCAAAGCCCTCCAGCATTGTTGATGGTTGCCGCCACGTACATGCCGGGGGTCAGCTGCACGTTCTGGGTGGTGGCGCGGCAGCAAATGCTCCAGCTGATCGTCCACGCGTTACAGGGGGACAGTACGATCGTAGTCTGGAACCGGTAGTGCCGGATGCCTGGAAGAGTGCCCCCGTTGCAGGTGCTGTTGGCCAGTTGGGAGCCGCAGAGCTGGGAAACCTCTTCGGTTTGAACGAGGGGAATATTGGGCAAGGAGAATGAGACCCCGCAGTTATTGGAGAAATTGAGCGTCTGGGGCGTGATGGGGGCTCCCGAGCAGTCCAGGAAGAGATCGAGGGTGATCCTGTACTGATTGGGGCCTACGCACTCATAGGTGATGTTGGCACCGGAGTAATGATCGGCCCTGGCTTCAGCCAAGCCCCACCCCATGGCGAGGACAACGATCACCAATCGACGAAATGCACCGAACCGCTCAACCATCACCGTGGGTCCTTGCCTATCCACTTTGGCGGGACAACAAGCCATCAAAAGTACGCAAACCCGTTTGTATCCAGAGCCTTACGCATGTTCCACATTCATTCCACTAGACGATTCCTAAGCCGTGTACGTTGGCTGATCCGATTTAACGCCATGGTGACATCCCCTGCATCACCCTCCGGGCTACTTTTGCCGGCCCAATTCGCCAAGGCAACGCCCGCCTTGAAAGCTTTCCGCATTGCGCCGCACCCACGCCCAGCCTGAGCCCAGCATGCCGAGTCCACTGCCCATTTCCGCCCTCCGCCGGCCTTTGGTCCTGGGCCTTCTCCTTGCTGCCGCTCCGGCGGCAAAGGCCCAGATCGACACCCTCCTCAACGCTCCGGCGGCCGATACCACCGATGCGGCCAACACGCCCCGGCTGCCGGTGTACACCCTCACCACCGACGACCTGGATGGCGAACTGGGGAACCAGGACATCAGCGGCATCCTGCAATCCTCCAGGGACCCCTTCACCGCAGTAGCGGGCTTCAACTTCGGCCAGGCGCGATTCAGGATCCGTGGTTACGATGGCGAGAACACGCTCGTTACGATCAATGGCGTGCGTGTGAACGACCTGGAGACCGGCTGGGCGGTCTGGAGCAATTGGGCCGGCCTCAACGACGTGACCCGGTGGATGCAGGTGCGGACCGGAATCGGGCCGAGCCGGCTGCTTTTCGGCAGCATTGGCGGCACCACCGACATGAACATCCAGGCAAGCGCGCTGCGCAAAGGGGTAAGGGTGTCCTACGCCAGCGCCAATCGCGCCTACCGCAACCGCATCATGGCCACCTATGCCACCGGGATGAACGCCAAAGGATGGGCCTTTGCCTTCAGCGGCTCCCGCCGGTGGGCGGAGGAAGGCTATGTGGAGGGCACCTCTTTCGACGCCTATTCGTACTTCCTGGCGGCGGAGAAGCGCTTCAACGACCAGCATAGCATAAGCCTCAGCGGCTTCGGCGCT
>DDRC01000249.1:20969-48359 GCA_002342985.1 Flavobacteriales bacterium UBA2426 | reverse complement strand
TGACCTGGCCGGGACCCCATTCTACAACCCCAACTGGGGCTATCAGGCGGGTCAGAAGCGGAATGCCAAGATGAGCCGTGACCACAAGCCGATGATCATGGCCACCCACAACTTCCGGCTCAGCGATGCTGCGAAGCTCACCACGTCAGCGTATTACACCTTCGGCCGGGATGGCCTTACGGGGCTGAATTGGTTCGATGCCAAGGACCCGCGCCCCGACTACTACCGGTACCTGCCGAGCTACTACAGGTTCGAGGACAGCCACCTCTACGACGACCGTGTCAGGGCTTGGGAGAACGATCTGAACACCCGGCAGATCGACTGGGACCAGCTGTACTTCGCCAACGGCAAGAACCTCTATCTGGTGCAGAACGCCAATGGACAGGCCGGAAAGACCGAGATCGGCTACCGCAGCAAGTACATCGTGGAGGAGGTCAGGGCCGACCCCACCCGCTTCGGCATCAATAGCGTATGGAACAAGGACCTTGACGAACGCACCCACCTGACCATCGGCGGGAGCTTCCACAAGCAGCGCACGCACTACTTCCGGGTGGTGGACGACCTGCTCGGCGGCCAGTTCTGGTTGGACATCGACCAGTTCGCTGACCGCGATTTCAATGACACCACGATCTCGCAGAACGACCTGGACGTCCCGAACAAGTTGGTGCGCGAGGGCGATGTCTTCGGCCACGACTACGAAATCCACACGCAGTACGCGAACATCTTCGCCCAGTGGGAGAAGAAGTGGACCAAGCTGGAGGCCTACGCCGGCGTGGACATCTCGCACACCAGCTTTTGGCGCGAGGGACGGCTCCGCAACGGCCGCTTCCCGGATGAATCCTTCGGCGAGGGCGAGAAGCATCGGTTCGCCGGGTTCGGCGCCAAGGCCGGCGGCATCTACAAGCTGACCGGGCGCCACTTCATCACGGCGAATGCCACCTACATCGTGCGCCCCCCCGCGAGCAATGTGGCCTACATCGCGCCGCGCGTCCGCGATGCGGTGCTCACCGGGCTCACCCCGGAGTCGACCTACGGCGCCGACCTGAGTTACGTGCTGAAGGCTCCCCGCGTAAAGGGGCGCGCAACGGTGTACTACACCCGCATCATGGACCAGGCTTGGAACCGCAGCTACTACCACGACGAGTTCCTGACCATCGTGAACTACGCCATGACCGGCGTGGACCAGCTGCACCAAGGGGTGGAAATCGGGGTGGAAGCGAACCTGACGAGCACTTGGCAGCTCACCGCCGTGCATGCCGGAGGCAGCTACACGTATGACTCACGGCCAACGGCCACCGTCACCCGCAACAACAGCGAGGAAGTGTTCGCCCAGGACCGCACCATTTACTGGAAGGGCTACCGTGTTGGCGGCATGCCCCAGTCCGCCTCATCGCTGGGGCTGCGGTACAATTCACCCAAGTTCTGGTTCGCTGGAGCAAGCGCGAACTTCTTCCAGCACATCTACCTCGACCCGAACCCGGACCGCCGCACCGAGGACGCGCTGGAGAACCTCGTCACCAGTGACCCCCAATGGAACGAGCTCCTGGAACAGACCCGCCTGGACGACAACCTGACGGTTGACTTCTTCGCGGGAAAGAGCTGGCTCATCAACAGGAAGTACCGCCTGGCCGTCAATGTATCGGTAAGCAATGTGCTCGACAACCGCGACTTCCGCGTGGGCGGCTTCGAGCAGCTGCGCTACGATCGCATGGACGTGAACCGGTTCCCGCCCAAGTACAGCTACCTCTTCGGACGGAACTACTTCGCCATGCTCACCTTCAGCTTCTAACGCACACCGCACGCATGACCCGCAATATTCTTCTCTTCCTCTCCGCTGCAGCGCTGCTGCTGGCCTCTTGCGAAAAGGAGCTCGATACCCCGCCCCAGAGGACCCTGCCGGTTGGCGAGGTGCTCACGGTGGCACAGCTTCGAGGTCTCTACTCCGGCACGCCCAAGCGCTTCGGTGGCGACAGCAGCGTCTACGCCGTGGTGACCGCCGACGAGCAGAACGGCAACCTCTACAAGAACGTCTACGTGCAGGACCACACCGGAGGCATCGTCATCCGCCTGGTGAACTCCGGGGGACTGTACCAAGGGGACAGCATCCGCATCTACCTTCCCGGTACGATACTCAGCTCCTATCGCGGCATGCTGCAGCTCGATAGCGTCGATGTGGACAATAACACGGTGAAGCAGGCCGTGGGCGTGCAGAAGCAGCCCCAGCTGGTGACCGTCGCACAAGTGACCCCGGATATGCAAGGCAAGCTGGTTCGGCTGGAGGGCGTCGAGTTCATCCAGGCCGAGGTTGGGCAGCCTTACGCCGATGCGGTGAACCAGGTGACCGTGAACCGGACGCTGAGCGACTGCAGCGCCAACATCATCGTCCGCAACAGCGGCTATGCCAACTTCGCCGGTCAACCGCTTCCCGCAGGCAACGGCAGCTTCGTTGCGGTAGTGGGGCAGTTCGACGATGACATGCAGCTGTTCATCCGGAACATCGCAGAGGTGCAGCTCACCGGTGACCGCTGCGACCCCTTTCCCGAGCTCTGCGCCGCCGCTTCAGCCGTTCAGGAGGATTTCGGCACCACCACCGCCAACGTGGACGTGGACCTGGACTGCTGGAACAACCAGGCCCAGCTCGGCAGCCGTTTCTGGCGCGGCACCTCGGTGAGCGGGAACATGGCCGTGCAGGCGACCTCGTTCTCCTCGAGCAATGCCAGCGATGTATCCTGGCTGGTCACCCCGCCGGTCACCTACAGCCCCGGCATGACCCTCTCGTTCCGCTCGCAGCGCGGATTCGGCGTGGCCGGCCACGATCCCTTCGCGCTCTTCATCAGTACCAATTACAGCATCGGCAACCTGGCCACGGCCAATTGGGCGCCGCTTACGTGCGCCTATGCCACCCCGTCCACAGCCGACCAGGTGTGGGTGGAGAGCGGTGCAGTGGACCTTGGGGCCGCCCTGCCCCCCGGCTACACCGGGGCCTTCGTGGTGGGCTTCCGCTACACCGGAAGCGGCCCGAACGGCCAGACAACGAACTTCCGGATCGACGACGTCCAGATCCAATGACCACCAAACCCTAATGTCATGAGAACAGCAGTACTCGCCCTTGCCGTCATGTGGTCCGCAGCAGCGGGCGCACAGGTTTTCACCAGCGGCTTCGAGACCTGGAACGACACAGTGCCCGCTGAATGGATGGGCAGCAAGACCTCGTTGAGCGCCGACAGCGTGACCCAAGTGACCACGGATGTGCATGGCGGCACCTTCGCCGTGCGCCTCCAGAACAGCACCACGAGCCATCGGCGGTTCACCACGCAACCGGTACCCGTCACCAACGGGGCCATCTACGATGTGACCTACTGGGTGCGCGGCACCGGCGAGATCAGGACCGGCCTCTTCGATGACCGGCCCTCGGGCGGCACTTCAGGATACGCGCCCTACACCAACTACTTCGTCTCCACCGGCAGCACCTGGACGCAGGTGACCCAGCAGATCTCCGCCGCCAACGACTTCGCCTCCGCCGAGTTCATCCTGTCCGTCCGCAGCACGGCCGGCCCGGAACACCTGGTGGTGGACGATGTGACGATCACCGAAGCCGCCCCGCCCGAGCCCGTGAGCATCTACGCCATCCAGTTCACCGCCGATCCGGGCGGCGCTTCGCCGCTCGCCGGTCAGATCGTGACCACGGGGGGCATCGTCACCGCGGTGGACACCATCGGGGCCGATAGCTACTTCATCCAGAGCGGCACGGGGCCGTGGACGGGCATCTACGTGAATGATGCCACCAACGCGGTGGCCCTCGGCGACAGCGTCATCATCACGGCCTCCGTGGAGGAAAGCTTCCAGTACACCCGCCTCACCAACGTCACCTCCTTCGCGGCAGAGGGCGGTTTCGCCGTGCCTGCCGCCGAAGTGCTCACCCCCAACCAAGCCAATGAGGAGCAATGGGAGGGCGTGCTGGTGAAGGTTCCGGATATCGGCTGCACGGCGCTGCCCGACAATTTCGGCGAATGGATCGCCACGAGCACTACGGGGGGCAGCATGATGATCAACGACCTGCTCTTCGCGTACACCCCGACCGTGGGGACCTTCTACACCATTACCGGTGTGATGAACTACAGCTTCAACGCCCGCAAGCTGGAGCCCCGGTTCCTCGCCGACATCGAGTTCGGCAGCGGCGTGGCGGAGCAGGCGCAAGGCGCCTTGCT
Source organism: Flavobacteriales bacterium UBA2426 (assembly GCA_002342985.1). Taxonomy (GTDB): domain Bacteria; phylum Bacteroidota; class Bacteroidia; order Flavobacteriales_F; family PHOS-HE28; genus PHOS-HE28. The sequence continues at coordinate 44,151 of DDRC01000249.1, read as the reverse complement.
GGCCTACCCGAACCCCAGCAGCGGCATGGTTCGGCTCAGCGGCTGGGAGCCCAACGGCAGTGCGGACTTCAGCGTTACGGATGCTGGCGGGCGCTTGGTCCTCAGCGGTGCGCTGATGAACCCCGTGGCCGACCTCACAGGCCTGCCTGATGGCGCATACACGCTGTCCCTGCGCACGGCCAAGTCCGTGTTCCGCACCCGCGTGGTGGTGCAGCGCTGAGCGGACCCGCGAGCACGAAGCCCCGCCTTGGAGGTTCCAAGGCGGGGCTTCGTGCATCCTGAAGCTCAGACCTCCTTCACGAGGATCAGGAAGACCGGGAAGTGATCGCTGTAGCCATCCTGATAGGTATCACCGACGAATGTGCGGTTGGGATAGCCGGCGAAGTTCCCTTCGGTCTGGCGCAGGTACGGCTCATTGAAGATCCGGGCACCGTAGTACCGATAGCGCCCTCCCCGGCCACTGACCAGGCCCGGTGAGACGAGCACCTGGTCGAACAGGTTCCACGAATCACGCCACGCCAGGGAACCGATGCCCTTCTGGTAGGGCTCATGCATGGGATTGAAGAAGGTGCCGCCCACAGCCTTGGCCTTGTCGCCGGTGGCGCCGAAGAACCGGCTCACGCTGGCATTCACGGGGTCATCATTCAGGTCGCCCATGTACAGAATGCGCGCGTCGGCATTCCGGGCCAGCAGCGAATCAACGATGCGCCGCCCGAGTTCAGCGGCCGCCTTCCGCTTGGGGGCGCTGCGCTGCTCACCGCCTCGCCGCGACGGCCAGTGCGCCACGATGACATGCGTCGTATCACCGTCCAGCACCCCGCTCACCAGCAGCTGATCGCGCGTGCGGAACGCGGTGTCAGCGACGTGCAGGCGGTAGCTCCTGTGCGCATACACCTTGTAGAGCGCGGGGTTGTAGATGAGCGCGACATCAACGCCTCGACGGTCGGGGCCATCCTCGTGAACCACCCGGTAGCCGCGCCCCTTCAAGACCTCTCGGGACACAAGGTCCTCCACCACCCGCCTGTTCTCCACTTCCGCGAGGCCCACGATGGCCATGCCCTGCGGATGCAGGTCCTTGCCCATCGCAGCGATGACGCTGGCGGTCTTATCCAGCTTGCGCCAGTACCGCTGGCTGCCCCATTGCTTGGCGCTGCCCGGCAGGAACTCAGCATCGTCCACACCAGCCGCATCCAGCGTATCGTAGATGTTCTCCACGTTGTAGAATCCGACCAGTGCGGCCTGATACTCCTTCTTCGCCTGTCCGCAGGCCATCAGGGGCAGGAGCATCACAAAAGGGGCTACGGCGAAGAAGGGGCGCATGCGGCGTTTCTAAGGGCGGCCAAATTAGACCGCACCGGCGCTTCCATTCGAAGTCCGTGCCGATCATCCCACGAACTCACCGGGGCATGAGCAGCGGATGGCGCTCATTGTAGTGCCGCAGGAAGCGGAACAGGGCCTCATCACTGTTCCGCTGCTTCTTCGGCAGGCGGCGGAATTCCTCTTGAAGGACCGGGTCATGCGCCAGCGCAGCATCCATGCCGGTGGCATCGAAGGGCAGTGCCCGCCCCGTCTCCATATCGATCAGCTGCTGGACGAGCACGGTCCGCGTGACGGTCCCCGCCCCGTACAGGAAGGGGTCCCAATCCCTGTAGGATCGCTCGTAGAGCATGTGGGCCAGGCTGCCCATCAGCCCGATGCGGAAGAAACCGTCGCCTGCTGCGACATAGACCACATCGTTCTGGCAGAATCCCCAGATCCGATCCAGCCGGATCGATTGGACCCCGCCGGTATCCGGCTGGTAGCGGAGGCGGCTGAGCACGGCGCGCAGATCACGCACCGGAAGACCTTGGTCGTCCCGTAGGCGCTCGAGTGGAACGGAGGGCGCATTGTAGCGGAACGCCCGAAAGTCGAGGTAGATGCCCTCCCGCAGGTCCATCCCGCCCTGGTAAGGCGCCCAAAGGGTATCGGCCTGGCCGAAAGCCGCCATGACCAGACCCCCGGCCGCCCAAGCCAGCAGCAGCCTCATCCCGCGCATTGCCGAATCCAGGCAATCACCTCGTCCGGGGCCTGCGCATGAACCCAATGGCCTGCGAAGGGGACGGTCTCCACCCTGCTGCGCAGGAACTGCTCCCGGATGGCGGGGATATCCTCGCGCAGGATGTAATCGCTCTGGCCGCCCCTGATGAACAGCGTGGGCACGGACACCGTCTCCGGGCCGATCGATGCGAGGATGGCATCCAGGTCACGCTCCAGCAGGGGCACGTTCATGCGCCAGGCCAGCTGATCATCGGTCCTCCAGTACAGGTTCTTGAGGAGGAACTGCACCACGCCGGGCTCCTTCACATGGGCGGCGATGTGCGCCTCGACCTCCTTCCGTGAACGGCCGCTGGAAAGGTCGGCCGTGCGCAGCGCATGGATGATGTGCGCGTGGTTGTTCGCGTGCTCCTTGGGGCTGATGTCGATGACCACCAGGTGGCGTAGCAGGCCGGGCCAGCGCTGCGCGAAGACCATCGCCGCCTTGCCGCCCATGCTGTGGCCCACGAGCACGATGCCTTGCAGGCCGAGGCGCTGCACCAGGGCATGCACATCGGCCGCCATCAGCCCGTAGGAAGTGGTATCCGTGTGCGGCGACCGGCCATGGTCTCGCAGGTCGACGAGGACCACATCGAGCGCCGGCACCCCCGGCACCGTGGGCTCTGATAGCTCCTTGCCGATGCTGCCCCAATTGTCGCTGGTGCCGAAGAGCCCGTGCAGGATCACCACCGGGACGGATCCGGGTGCACCCAGCCTGCGGTAATGAAGGTCGACCGCGCTCATCGCAGCTCCCGCAGGTAGAGTTGCACGGTGTTCGCCATGCCGTGGAGGAGGGCATCACAGATGAGGGCATGCCCGATGGAGACCTCCAGTACCTCAGGCACATGCTGCACGAACCAGCGCAGGTTCTGCAGGTCAAGGTCGTGGCCGGCGTTGACTCCCAGCCCCAATTGCGCAGCGCGCTCGGCTGCCCGCACGAATGGTGCCACCGCAGCCCGGGGATCGCGGCTGAAGCCGGCGGCATACGGCTCGGTGTAGAGCTCAATGCGGTCCGCGCCGGTTTCAGCGGCATGCGCGATCTGCTCGGTGTCCGTGCCCATGAAAAGCGAGGCACGCAGGCCCTCGGAGCGGATGCGCGCCACGGCCGCCTTCAGCTCGTCCTTCCGCCCGCGGGCATCCCATCCGGCATTGCTGGTGAGGACGCCCGGCGGGTCCGGCACCAAGGTCACCTGGTCCGGGCGCACCTCGCACACCAGGTCCAGGAATGCGGCATCAGGGAAGCCCTCGATGTTGTACTCGGTGGTGACCACCGCCCGCAGCGCACGCGCATCGGCACGGCGGATATGGCGCTCATCGGGCCTGGGGTGCACCGTGATGCCGTGCGCCCCGAACCGTTGGATCTCCTCCGCCCACCGGAGCACATCGGGGTTGTTGCCGCCCCGCGCATTACGCAGTGTGGCCAGCTTGTTGACGTTGACGCTGAGGCGTGTCACCCGTGGTTCCGTTACTTTGAACCGCTCCCTGCGCGGACGGTGCAAAAGTAGCCGCCGGCCAGGGAGCCTGCCTCCATGCACGCCCTCGACCTCATCACCGCCGACATCCCGCCGCTGCGCCCGCAGGACGATGCAGGGCGCGCACTGGACTGGATGGAGGAGTTCAAGGTGAGCCACCTGCCCGTGGTGGAGGGCCAGCGCCTGGTGGGCCTTGTGAAGGATCAGGACCTCGTGGACCGCAACGATGCGCGCGCCACTGTGGCCAGCGTGATGGACGGCGTGGAGCTCCCCTATGCTCGTGCCGGACAGCACATCTACGAGGTGATGAAGCTCTTCAGCGAGCGCGGGCTCACCGTAGTGCCCGTGCTGGATGAACTGGGCGTGTACCAAGGGGCCATCACCGAGCATGAGGCCCTCAAGCGGCTCGCGCAGGTGACCAATATCCATGAGCCGGGAAGCATCGTGGTGCTGGAGATGAACGTGCGCGACTACAGCCTGCACGAGATCGCCAGGCTGGTTGAATCGAATGACGGCAAGGTGCTGAGCGTGTACACCCGCACCCTGCCGGACTCCACGCGCATCGAGGTGACGCTGAAGATCAACCGCGAGGACATCAGCGATGTGCTGCGGAGCTTCGAGCGCTACGACTACTTCGTGAAGACCACCTACCAAGGGAGCAAGCTCCATGACGATCTGCGCGACCGATTCGAGGAGCTGATGCGCTTCATCAACCCGTGACCCGTCTCGCGCGATCGCTGCTCCTCCTGGTCATGACCGGACCGGCGGCAGCCGCCCTGGCGCAGCAGGCGGCCCTTGCTGAAGGGCGCGTGCTGGTGATGGGCGTGGCCGTGACGGGCAACAGGGCCACCAAGGAGCGCATCATCGTGCGCGAGGTACTGGTGCGCGAGGGGGATTCGCTCACCCAGACCGCCCTCTATGAGCGCCTCGAGCGCAGCCGGCAGAACCTGATGAACACCGGGCTCTTCAACACCGTGTCGGTGCTGCCGGTTTACCTGGATCTCACGCATGTGCTGGTGGAGGTGTCCGTGAACGAGCGGTGGACCATCTGGCCCTCCCCCATCTTCCAGCTGGCCGATCCGAACTTCAATACCTGGTGGCGGACATTCAATCGCGATGGCGACCGGGTCAACTATGGCGGCTACCTCTACAAGTACAACTTCCGCGGACGCAACGAGACCATCTACCTGAAGGCCCAATTCGGCTACACGCGCCAGTTCGGGTTCCGCTACAAGGTGCCGAACGTGGATGCGCGGCAGCGCTGGGGCATCAGCATCGGGGCCTCATACACCGAACAGGCCGAGGTGACCGCCGGCACCCTGGCGAACCGGCGCCTCCTGCTGCGGCGCGCCGATGGCCCCAACCGCAACGAGCAGAAAGCGGACCTCGAGGTGAGCCTCAGGCCCAGCCATGATATCCGCCACTTCTTACGCGCGGGGTTCGTGCAGGCGGCGGTGAGCGATACCGTGCTGGAAGTGGCTGCGGAGTACTTCGCTGGCGGCGGCGGCGCTACACGTTTCCTGAGCATCGGCTACGGCATGGTATGGGACCGCCGCGACATGAGGGCCTACCCCCGTTCGGGGCACTTCGCAGAATTGCGCATCGACCGGCTCGGCCTCGGCCTGCTCGATGTGAATGCGCCCGGCATCACCACCGCATACGCCAGCCTGAAGAAATGGTGGAAGCTGGGCGAACCCGTGAGCCTTGCGGCGGGGCTGCGCGGAAAGGGCACGCTGGGCACGCCGCCTTACTATGTGCAGGAAGGGCTGGGCTATGCCCACTACGTCCGCGGCTATGAGTACTATGTCATCGACGGCGAGGCCTTCGTCCTGGGCAAAGGCAACCTGGTGGTGCAGCTGCTGCGGCCGCGCACGCGGCGCGCCGAATTCATGCCCGCCGAGGCCTTCCGCACGCTCTACTTGGCCCTCTATCTCAACCTATACGCTGACGCCGGCCGGGTATGGGACAGTCGGTACGCGGCGGCGAACCCCTTGGCCGGTGCCTGGATGAGCGGGTACGGCGCAGGCCTCGACCTGGTGACAAGCTATGATCAGGTGGTGCGTGCCGAATACACGCTGAACGCCCTTGGCGAGCATGGCTTCTTCCTACATTTCACGCAACCTTTCTGAGCCATGCGCGCAGCGGTGAACGGACGCGGGATGGATGCTGCCATGGCCCCCATGGTGGCGCAGGTGCTGGAGCGGATGCGTAGCGCCGGCATCAGCCCGGTACTCGCCCCGCAGCTGGCCGACTGGATGGCCCGCAGCGGCGCTCCTCCTGCCGACGCCACGCTGCCCCCCACGGACCCCGGCCGCCAGGACATCGACCTCTGCATCAGCCTCGGGGGCGATGGCACACTGCTCGACACGGTGGCGATGATGGGCCGCGCCGGCATCCCGGTGCTCGGCATCAACCTGGGGCGGCTGGGCTTCCTGAGCAACATTCGCCTCGAGGAGGTGGATCACGCCCTCACGGCACTGCGGGCGGGCCGCTATGCGCTGCAGGACCGCTCGCTCCTCGAAGTCACCGGGCATGACGCACTCCTCGGCGAGGCCAATTTCGCCCTCAACGAGGTAAGCGTGCACAAGCGCGACACCAGCACCATGCTCGCAGTGCATGTGCACCTGGGCAACGATTACCTCAACACCTACTGGGCGGATGGACTGATCATCGCCACCCCTACCGGCAGTACAGCCTATTCGCTCAGCTGCGGCGGGCCCATCCTCTACCCCACCAGCGATGCCCTGGTGATCAACCCCATCTGTCCGCACAACCTCAATGTGCGGCCCTTCGTGATTCCCGACCACTTCACGATCACCCTTCAATTGGAAGCACGCTCCGAGCTGTGCCTGCTGAACCTCGACGCCCGCAGCCACCCCATTGAGGGCCGGAGCTCGGTCATGATCCAGCGCGCCCCCTTCTCCATGAAGATGGTGCAGCTCGAAGGGCACGATTTCCTCCGCACCCTGCGCGAGAAGCTCAATTGGGGATTGGACGCGCGCAGCGGAAGACCGTGACTGGATTGTTTTCACGAATCTTAACGACCGGATTCCCAGCACGTTACTGCGTCATCGGGCAGACCGATACCTTCGCCCGGCCAAGACAGCCGGATACCACCGGCCAAGCACTTCCGTTGAGACTGCCGATGCACCGCTGGTTCCTTCCTCTCCTGCTCATCCTGAACGGCTTGGCCGTCACCGGACAGGTGAATGAGCTTGGGCTGACCGTCGGCGCCACTTACTACATCGGCGACCTGAACCCCTACCGCCACTACCCGAAGGACACCAAGCTCGCCGGCGGCATCGTCTTCCGCCATAACCTCACCGACCGGTATGCCCTTCGGCTCCAAGGCCTTTACGGAACGCTCCAGGCCTACGACAGCGATTCGCCGGACAGCCTTCAGCAGCTGCGCAACCTCCACTTCCGGGCCCCGCTTTTCGAAGCCTCCCTGCTGCTCGAGATCAACTTCTTCAAGTACAGGTCCAAGGGCAAGGACGCGAAGAAGTGGACTCCCTTCGTCTTCGGCGGATTGGCCTACTTCAGGGCCAATCCCAAGGCGCAGCTCGATGACACCTGGTACGACCTGCAGCAGCTGGGCACCGAAGGGCAAAGCACCACGCAAGGCGACAAGCTTTATGCGGTCGACCATATGGCGATTCCCTTCGGGGCAGGGCTCAAGCTCAATGCCGGCCGGATCGACTTCCAGCTGGAATGGGGCATGCGGCGCACCTGGACCGATTACATCGACGACGTGAGCGGCGCCTACTTCGACAACGACGTGCTAGCCTTCGAGAACGGGCCGCTCGCCGCAGCCCTGGCCGACCGGTCGGGGCTGGAGGACCGCATCCCCGGCTATAGCAACACGGGGCGGGCGCGCGGGGACGCCAACACGCGTGACTGGTACGTCTACTCCGGCCTCACCATCACCTATGTCATCAGCCGCTTCTCCGACTGCGATGAGCAGTATAACTGGATGAAGCGCAGGCGGTGACGCCGTTCTTCCCACCTTCGCCGACCGTTTTGGAGAATCCCCAGCCCCATACCGACGCCCTCAAGCAGCGCATCGACCCCGACAGGGTGCCGAAGCACATCGCCATCATCATGGACGGCAACGGCCGCTGGGCTGAGCTCCATGGCGAGCAACGCATCATGGGGCATGCGAGCGGCGTGCGGTCGGTGAGGGAGGCCCTCACCGCCGCCACCGAGATCGGCGTGGGATACCTCACCCTCTATGCCTTCAGCACCGAGAACTGGAACCGGCCCCGAGCTGAGGTGGATGCGCTGATGGACCTGCTGGTGCGCACCGTGGTCGACGAGGTGGAGGAGCTGCATCAGAACAGCGTGCGGCTGCATGCCATCGGGGATATCGACAGCCTGCCGGTCCGCTGCCGCGAGACCCTGCAGCGCGCCATTGCCCGCACCGCGGGCAACAGCCGCATCACCCTTACGCTGGCCCTGAGCTACAGTGCCCGCTGGGAGCTGGTGCGCATGGCGCAGACCATCGCCGAGGAGGCACGTGCCGGTCGACTGGAGCCCTCCGCCATAGACGAGTCCGTGGTGGCCGGGCACCTGGCCACACGCGGCATGCCCGACCCCGAGCTGCTCATCCGAACGAGCGGCGAGCTCCGCATCAGCAACTTCCTGCTCTGGCAGATCGCCTACACCGAGCTGTGGTTCACGCCCGTGCTGTGGCCCGATTTCCGCAAGGAGCACCTGTTCCAGGCCGTGCTCGATTACCAGAGTCGCGAGCGCCGCTTCGGCAAGACCAGCGACCAGGTGGCCACCCGTTGAGATGCGCGCGCTTATCGTCCTCACCCTTGCGGTTGCCAGCATCGCGGCAGCGCAGGCCCAGCAGCCAAGCATGGATTACGGGCTGCCCCAGACCTACGAGATCGGCGGAATCACCGTGAGCGGGACGCGAACGGTGGACCCGAATGCGGTGAAGCTCTTCAGCGGACTGCAGGTGGGCGACAAGGTGGAGGTGCCCGGCGACCGCATCAGCCGGGCCGTGCGCAACCTGTGGGACCAGAAGCTGTTCAGCGACGTGGCGGTCGAAGCCGCCGAGATACGGGGGCGCACCATCTTCCTCCACATCGTGGTGGCGGAGAAGCCCAGGCTCTCCCGCTACAAGTACAACGGAGTGAGCAAGGGCGAGGCCGAGAAGCTCGATGAGCAAGTGGGCCTGGCGCGCGGGCAGCAGGTGAACGAGGCGCTGCTGGCACGCGTTCGCCAGTCGATCCGCACCTATTACGTGGACAAGGGCTTCCTCATGGCCGATGTGCGCATGCGCGAGGTGCCCGATACGCTGCGCTCAGCGCTGGAGAACAGCGTGGTGCTCTTCGTGGACGTGGACCGCGGCGCCCGCATGCGCATCCAGGACGTGGATTTCCAGGGCAACGAGGCACTGACCGATTCCCGCCTGCGGCGTGCCATGAAGAAGACCAAGCGCAAGCGCTGGTACAATTTCCTCTCCGGAAGCAAGTTCATTCCAGCGGAGTACAAAGCCGATAAGGCGAGGGTCATCGAGACATACAACAACGAGGGCCACCGCAACGCCATGATCACGCGCGACACCATGTACCAGGTGAGCCGCAAGCGGGTGCGCGTGGAGCTGGAGGTGGACGAAGGGCAGAAGTTCTATTTCCGGAACATCACGTGGACCGGCAATACCAAGTACCGCACCAGCCGGCTGGACAGCATCCTGGGCATCCGAAAGGGCGATGCGTACAGCAAGAAAACGCTGGACAGCCGGCTTTACATGAATCCCACGGGCCGCGACGTGAGCTCCCTCTACATGGACGACGGCTACCTCTCCTTCTATCCGGAGCCGATCGAGGTGATGGCCGAGGGCGACAGCATCGACCTGGAGATCCGCGTCCGTGAGGGCCGTCAGTACCGCATCCGCAACGTGATCATCAAGGGGAATTCGAAGACCAACGAGCACGTCATCCGGCGCGAGATCCGTACCAAGCCCGGGCAGCTGTTCAATCGCAGCGATGTGATCCGCACGCAGCGCGAGATCGCCCAGCTCGGCTACTTCGACCAGGAGAAGCTGGGCGTGAATCCCATCCCCGATCCGCGCACCGGCCTGGTGGACCTGGAGTACACCGTGGAGGAGCGGCCCAGCGACAGGCTGGAGCTGAGCGGAGGCTATGGCGCGGGCCGCGTGGTGATGAGCCTGGGCCTTTCCTTCACGAACTTCAGCCTGCGCAAGATCACGGACCCCTCGTCGTACCAGCCCCTGCCAGCCGGCGATGGGCAGACGCTGAATCTGCGGGCGCAGACCAACGGCCGGTTCTTCCAGAGCTACAGCCTCTCATTTGTGGAGCCCTGGCTGGGCGGCCGCAAGCCCAATGCGCTCAGCTTCTCCGTATACCACAGCGTGCAGACCAACGGGGAGGCCCGCTTCGTGAGCACCGAGGCCGGGCGCGTGGAGAACCCCCGGCGTCAATCGCTGCTCATCAGCGGCATCACCCTGGGCCTGGGCAAACGGCTGCAGGTGCCGGACGACTTCTTCATCCTGCGCCAGAACCTCTCCTACCAGCTCTACGACCTGCGCAACTACAGCAGCGGCCAGGTCATCTTCGCCTTCAGCAACGGCACCAGCAATGTGCTTGCATACAGCGCTCAGCTGTCGCGCAACTCGGTCGATGCGCCGTTCTTCGCCCGCTCCGGCTCCGATGTCACCGTTTCGGTGAAGGCCACGCCGCCCTTCTCCCTGCTTCAGCCTGCACGCGACTGGGCCGCCCTTCCGGCGGAGCAGCGGTACAACTGGGCGGAGTTCCACAAGTGGAAGTTCACCACGCAATGGTTCAACCGCATCACACGGTCCAAGAGCCAGCACGACCTTGTGCTCATGGTGCGCGCGGGCTACGGCTTCCTGGGCCGGTACAACAACTCCATCGGCGACTCGCCCTTCGAGCGGTTCTACCTCGGCGGAGCGGCGCTCACCGGCTTCCAGCTGGACGGCCGTGAGATCGTGGGGCTCCGCGGCTACGATGACTTCTCCCTGTCGCCCCAGACGGGCAACTTCGTGGTGAGCAAGTACACCGCCGAGCTCCGCTTCCCGGTTTCGCTGAACCCCCAGGCCACCATCTACACCCTCGGCTTCGTCCAGGCCGGCAACACCTGGGGCAGCTTCGACCAGTTCAACCCCTTCAAGCTCTATCGCAGCGCGGGCGTCGGGCTACGCCTCTTCCTGCCCATGTTCGGCCCCATGGGACTCGACTATGGATGGCGCCTGGACGATGTTCCCACGGCCCCGAACATGGCCAAGAGCCAATTCCATTTCACCATCGGCATAGATCTTGGCGAGCTCTAGGAGCCATCGCCTACTTTCGACACCCTACGCATGCGCCGCCTCCTCCGTTCCGCGATCCTCGCGCTGCTGCCCCTGATGGCGGCATTGCCGGCCAACGCCCAGCGCGTGGCCTTCGTGAACACCAAGTACATCCTCGATCAGCTGCCCGAGTACGAAACGGCCCAGAAGGAGCTGGACCGCCTCTCCAAGCAATGGCAGGAGGAGATCGATGAGCGCCACCAGACCATCAGGCGCCTGCGCGATGCATACAACGCCGAGGCCATCCTGCTCACCGAGGACATGAAGCGCTCCCGCCTGGAGGAGATCGAATCCAAGGAGCGCGATGCGCGCGACCTGCAGAAACGGCGCTTCGGCCCGCAGGGCGACCTCTTCAAGAAGCGCCAGGAGCTGATCCAGCCGATCCAGGACCGCGTCTACAACGCGGTGAAGGAAGTGGCCGGCACCAGCTACGTCGCCGTGTTCGATATCGGCGGCCAGAACGGCGGCAACCTGCTGTTCGCCAGTGACAAGTACGACAAGAGCGACGCTGTACTCAAGAAGCTCGGCATCCGGCCCAAGCGCGAGGGCACCGGACCCGCCAAGGACGACGAGGAATTCGGCGAGCCGCCGCAGGAGGAGCCCGGAAAGGACGGCGGTCGGGATGGCGGCCGCGACCAAGGCGCGCCACGCACCGGCGGCGGCGCTGAACAGAAACAACCACGATGAACACGACAACCATGATGAAGCAACTCGTTCTCACCCTTTGCCTGCTCTTCGCCGCAGGGCAGTCTGCGATGGCCCAGCAGGTCAAGCTCGGCCACATCGACCGCCAGAAGCTGCTGCTGACCCTGCCCGAGCGCAAGGGCGCCGAGGAGAAGATGCAGGCCTTCGCCAAAACCCTCGATGAGCGGCTGAAGGCCATGGGCGCGGAGTACCAGGCCAAGGTGGCCGATGCGCAGGCCCGTGCCGACAAGATGACCCAGACGGAGAAGGAAATGGCCGTACGCGAGATCAATGAGCTCGAGCAGCGCATCCAGACCGCCCAGGAGAAGGCCCAGGAGGACCTCGCGAAGCAGGAGGAGGAACTCCTGAAGCCGATGGTGGAGCGAACCAACCAGGCCATCAAGGATGTGGCCGACGAGAAGGGCTTCACCTACATCTTCGACATCAGCACCGGCTTCGTCCTCTACTTCGACAAGGGCGAGGACATCATGCCCCTGGTGAAGGCCAAGCTGGGCATCCAATAAACGACCCGTGGCCGGCAACGACCGCCCCATCGGCATCTTCGATTCCGGTATCGGCGGGCTGACGGTGGCAGCGGCCATAAGGCAGGCGCTCCCTCGGGAGCGCCTGCTCTATTTCGGGGACAACCTGCACATGCCCTATGGCGCACGGTCGCTCAGCGAGGTGCGCGGATTCAGCATGAGCATCACCGAGGCGCTCCTCGCCCAGGGATGCAAGCTCATCGTCATCGCCTGCAACACGGCCAGCGCGGCCGCCCTGGCCGAGGTGCGCCGGCGCTGGCCCCAGCTGCCCTTCGTGGGCATGGAGCCGGCTGTGAAGCCTGCCGCCGAGCAGACACGCACCGGCGTGGTGGGGGTGATTGCCACGGTAGCCACCTTCCAGAGCGAGCTCTACGCATCCATCGTGGAGCGCTTCTCCCAAGGCGTGGAGGTGCTGCATCAGCCCTGCCCGGGCCTGGTGAAGCAGATCGAGGCGGGCGAATTCGATACGCCTGCCACGGAAGCGATGCTGCGCGGATGGCTCGAGCCCATGATAGCGCGGAACATCGATGCCCTGGTGCTGGGCTGCACGCACTACCCCATCGTACGGCCGCTGATCGAGCGCATCGTGGGGCCGCACGTTCGGGTCATCGACCCCGCTCCTGCGGTGGCGCGCCAGACCGCACGGCTGCTCGAGGAGCGGGGGCTCCTGGCTCCCACTGATGCTGCGGGCGGCATGCGCATCTGGACGAGCGGCAGTCCGGCAGCGTTCCGAAGCATGATGCGCCGCATGGGCTTGCCCGACGCCCCGGTGGCACAGGCCGCCTGGTTCGATGGCGCGCTCAGCCTTCCTTGAACCAGGAGGCGTACATGCCATAGTTGCGGGCGATCCGCTCGATCTCGTTCCGCGATAGGTCCGCGCTCACCGGGCCGATGCGCTTGGCAGGAACCCCGGCCATGAGGCTGCCGGGCTCGACCACGGTATTCTGCAGCACCACCGCTCCCGCAGCGATCACGCTGCCCTCGCCGATCACGGCATGGTCCATCACGATGGCCCCCATGCCGATGAGCACCTTGTCCATCACCGTGCACCCGTGCACGATGGCATTATGCCCGATGCTCACATCGCTGCCGATGGTGAGCGCTGCGCGCTCGTAGGTGCAGTGCAGCACCGCGCCGTCCTGGATGTTCACCCGATGGCCGATGCGGATGGCGTTCACATCGCCGCGCACCACGGCATTGAACCAGACGCTGCAGCCGTCGCCCATCACGGTGTCACCGATCACCACAGCCGTCTCCGCCAAGTAGCAGTCGCCTCCGAATCGTGGGCTGAAGCCCCGTACGCTCCGTATCAGTGCCATGGCTCAGGGCTTCGTTTCAGGCAGCTTGCCGCAGCCCTCCTTCTGGCAGCAATCCGGCAGCTTGGCGAAGGCCTTGGGGTCGCCGGGCACGCCATCGGCCGAGTAACCGAGCTTCACCAATGCCGCGCGCAGGCCAGCGGGACTGTTCTTCCGTGCGTCGTACTCGATATGGACGGTGGAGGAGGCCAGATCCACCACGACCTTCTTCACTCCCTTCTCATAGATGAGCTCCCCCTCGATGGTCTGCACGCACATGTCGCAGACCGTACTGCTCACGATATCGAGGTGCGCGGGGGCCTTCTGTGCGGCAAGGCTGATCCAGCAGCCGATGAGCAGAGCGGTAACGATGGTTCTCATGATGGGTTCTTCGTTTGAAGGGTGTAGCGGAGACCGCCATAGACCATGGCCTTGTTGGTGGGCCCCCAGATCAAACTGGCGTCAAAGTACGGGCCATAGGGATCGTCGGGCGCAATCACCTGGCGCTGCTGCAGGGTTCCTGTCAGGTTCTCGCCTCCCAAGTAGAACTCCCAAGCACCTGCCACATGCGTGACCTGCGCATGCAAGGTGGAGTATGCCGGAGAGCGCTCCGGGAAGCGGAGCTCCTCCACGGGATTGGGACGCGTATCCGGTATCCGGCCCTGGCCGAAGACGTTCAGGCTGATGTCGAACCGCCAGCGCTCATCGCGGCTGGCGTAGGCCAAGTCAATGAGGCCCCGGTGCGAGGGCGTAAAGGGACGGTCGAGGAGGCGGCCGTCGTAGGTGGTGCGCACCTCGTACCAGCGATGACTGAGCTTGAGCAGGAGCGTCCGGGTGAGTTCCACTTGCACATCCGTGAGCACGCTGGTGGCATTGGACGGTCCGTCCAGCATGTAGAAGGCGAGCGTCAGGGGATCGCGGTCCATGTCTGCGACCAGCTGCGTGCGGAACTCGGTGCGATACGCATCCATGCCCACCGCCCACTTCCGTCCGAGCCATTTGAACTTGTGCAGGACAGAGGCGCCGAAATTCCATGATCGCTCCATGCCCAGCTCGCCCTCCATGGCCACATAGCGCGAACTGGCCATCACAGCCGCCTGCTCGACTAGGGGATTCGCGGTGCGGAACCCATACCCAGCACTGGCGCGGATGGCGGTGAGCGGGCCGAGGTCGTATTTCGCGTGGACTCGGGGGCTCAGCGCTTCGCCGAAGCGGTCGTTGGCATCAAGCCGCAGGCCGGAGACCACCGTGAGCCGCTCCCGCTTCAACGTATGCTCCACGAAGGCGCCGGGCATGCGCTCCGTGCGGCCCAGATCGAGGCGCTGTAATGTGTCGTTGCGGAACAGTTCGCGGTAATCATCGAATTGGAGCGTCAGACCGGCCTTCACCTGGTCCCTGCCATCGCCCAGCAGCTGCTGATAGACAATGCTCGCATACGCGCTGCGCTGCTCGCCATCGTACCGACGGAGCCCGTAGAGGGACCGCGACTCATGCCAGCGGCCGGCAGCGATGAGGCCGATGCTCCTGGTGGGGTTGTTGCGGAAAACCCACCCGTGCTTCATGACAGCATCGAGCATGCGGTTGAGGACCTCGATGGCGTAAGGCCCATGGAGGGTATGGGCATGCGCCTCAGGGGCTGCCGCGCTCATTCCATCCTGGCCGCCCCGCCGCTCATCATGCACCGCCCTCACCAGCACCTGCGAGCTCCGGCGCTCATCGAGGCGCATCCATCGGTTCGCCGCATTGAGGCGCTTGGTGCGGGGCATGTCCAGCAGGCCATCACCGTTCTGGTCCATGGCCTGGTCGAACCAATTCCCGTGCAGCAGGAGCAGGTTGGCGCTATGCTCACCGGTGCGCTGCGCGGTGTGCACGTTTGCCTCCAGGCGTCCCTGGCTGTTCCCGTATAGGTTCACGAACAGCGGCGGCTCCTCCAACGGGTTCAGCAGGCACAGGTCGATCTGGCCGGTCATGGCGTTGGGGCCGTTCACCGCCGTGCCGATGCCTTTGCTCAGGTTGATGTCCTTGATCCATGTGCCCGGTATCAGCGTGAGCCCGGAGGCGATGGAGAGTCCGCGGACGAAGGGCACGTTCTCCAGACTCATCTGCGCGTACTTGCCGTCGAGTCCGAGCATGCGGATGGTCTTGGTCCCGGAGACCGCATCGCTGAAGCTCACGTCCACCGTGGCATTCGTCTCGAAGCTCTCGCTCAGGTCGCAGCAGGCGGCGCGCTTCAGCTCCTTCTGGCCGATGATCTCGGTGGAATTGATGGTGCGGGTGCTGAGCTGGGTGCCCTGGACACGCTCCACCACCTCCACGGGGCCGATCTCCACCGCCCACCGAAGGGTGAACCGCAACGGCGCCGTGGGGGGCTCCTTCAGCAGCAGGGTATCGGGCTTGTATCCCACGAAGGAGGCCACCAGCCGGGCAGGCCAGCGGCCTGGAGCAGGAATGGCGAATGCACCATCCTGATCGGTGGCGGTGCCGATCGTGGTGCCGATCCAATGGACGTTGGCCGCAGGCAGGGTCTCCCCGCCCTCCAGCGCGGTGACGACGCCCTTGACCTCCTGGGCCAGGGCCGGCGGTGCGAGCGCCAATGCGGAAAAGACGATTGAACGTAAGGGATGCATGATGACCGATCGAGGTGAAACAGGGGACTTCGGGGGGTGGCCCCCCATGCGCTCAGGCGCTGCTGTTTCCCCGACTCAGACCAAGCGTACCCGCAAGCGCGCGAGCCGTCCCGGCGCATCGTGCGGCGGCGGGCGGCTATCCAGCCACTTCCACGGGCGATTGACGGTCAGCGGCAGAGGTACCACTGCCACCGCATCCGACACCTCCACGGGCAGCGCCAACTCAGGCATCTGCGATTGCAGCGCATCGGGGCGGTCGCCCCCGGCCTGGGTGTAAGCGCAGCAATCCGCCGATAGGGCCATTCCCCCGGTGCCGTCCTGCTCCGGGCAGCAGTCGTCAGCCATGCCCACGCTCACCACGCTATGCCCGCCCATCAGGCAGGTCATCCGCGACAGGGCCACGCCACTGGTGCCGAGCAGCAGCAGCGCCGCCATGGTGAAGGCGGCGACGGGACGGCGGAATGTGCCCAGCAGCATGCGGGCCAAAGATACCGCGCCGGACCGGTCCCTTGAGCCCGCTAGCGACCCGATCCTTGGGGGCCCACCAGCCTACCTTCGCGCCATGGAAACCGCCATGAAGCGCCCGCCGGTCACCGTATATGCCGAGATGACGCCCAACCCCGCCACGATGCGATTCGTGAGCAGCCGGCTGCTGGTGCAGGACGGCCGCTTGCTGGAGTTCCGCGCACCGGACGAGCCGGTGGGCGTATCGCCGCTGGCCGAGAAGGTGTTCAACCTGCCCTTCGTCACGGCCGTCTTCATCAGCGGCAACTTCATCAGCGTCACCAAGAACGCATCGGTGGACTGGGACCTCGTACAGCTGGAGCTGCGCGAGTACATCCAGGACTACCTGAACACCGATGGCCGCGTGGTGTACGAGGATGCCCCGGCACAGGCCCTGGCCGATGCCAACGAGCGCGCCACCACGCATGCTGCGCCCGCAGGCCCCGATGATGAGCGGATCATCCGCGTGCTGGAGGAATACATCCGCCCGGCCGTGGAGGGCGATGGCGGGCACATCGCCTTCAAATCGTTCACGGATGGCGTTGTCACCGTGTCCCTCCGCGGTTCCTGCAGCGGATGCCCCAGCAGCATGGTCACCTTGAAGCAGGGCATCGAGAACCTCTTGCGGCACGAAGTGCCCGGCGTGCGCGAGGTGGTGGCGGAGGAACTGTAGGCGCCGCCGCTCCGGCGTGTGCGATCCGGCGGCTCCCTGCATCCTAGGGGAAACGCCATACGATGCGCAACCTCAGAGCACTACCCACCCTTGCGGCGCTTGCCTTGTGCGGCGCCCTCCATGCCCAGGGCCTCGGCGAGGTCCGCGGCCGTGTCTTCGGCACCGATGGCCAGCCCCTGCCGATGGCCAACGTGTTCACGCGCGTGAACGGCGAGCTCTTCGGCACCACCACCGACCTGGATGGCCGCTTCGTGCTGAAGCCGCTCGACCCCGGCCGCTATGCGATCACCGTCTCCTTCACCGGGAATCAGCCGCAGGAGTTCCCGGGCATCGCGGTCACCGCCGACCGTGCCAGCTACCTCCCCGATGTGCGGATGAAGCCCAAGCAATTCGACGATGTGGAGGTGATCGAATACCGCCGCAAGCGCATCGAGGTCGATGACCCCAGCCGGATGAGCCTTCTCGCCGAGGAATTCGAGAAAGACCCCACCCGGCGCGATCCGATCCAATTCCTGGGCAAGAACTTCGCGGGCGTGACACCCACCCCGAACGGCGACGGCCTCTACTTCCGCGGCTCGCGCTCAGAGAACATGGTGAGCTTCATCGATGGCGTGAAGGTGAGCGGAACGGTGCCGCGCATTCCGCCATCTGCAATCAGCAGCGTGAGCGTATACACCGGCGGCTTGCCAGCGCGCTACGGCGATGTCACCGGCGGGGTGGTGGTGATCGAGACCAAGTCGTACGCCGAGATGCTGCAGCACGCGCGGATGCTGGCGGCCGAGCGCAGCGCGCAAAGCACGGACCCGGACTGAAGCCTACCGATGCTCCTGCGCCGCAAGCAATCCCCCGGCCCCTCGGACGAAGAACTGGTGCTCGCCCTCCGGGGCGGGCACCGTTCCGCGCTGGGGCTGCTGTGGGACCGTTATGCGCACCTGCTATACGGCGTGGGCATGAAGTACCTGAAGGACGCCGACCGCAGCAAGGACGAAGTGACGGAGCTCTTCGCCGCACTTCCCGCACTGCTTGAGCGCCACTCGGTGGATCGCTTCCGGCCCTGGGTGCACACCGTGATGCGCAACCGCTGCCTGGTGCGGCTGCGCAAGGATGGACGCACGGCGCGAATCGCGGACGACCACCTCGCCGATCACCTGGCCGATGAATCCGAAGAGGGCGCTCTGCGTGAGGCATCACTGCAGCAGCTTGAGCGTGCCATTGCCGGACTGACCGATGCGCAGCGCACCTGCATCACCCTCTTTCATCTCCAGCGCAATAGCTACCAGCAGACCGCTGCACGCACGGGGCTCTCCATCGAACAGGTGCGCAGCCATCTGCAGAACGGCCGCCGAAACCTCCGCCTCATCCTCCTTCGCCATGCCGACCAAGAACGCCCCTGAGCACCCCTTCGCGCCTGAAGGCCCGCTGACGCGCGCGGAGCTCGAAGCCTATCTGGCGGGCCGCCTCTCGCCTGCGGAGCAGCAGCGCGTGGAGCTGCATCTGGAAGCGGACCCGCTGCTGCGCGATGCCGCCGAAGGACTGGCCCAGACCGGTGCCGTGGCCGGCCTGGCATCCCTGCGCGAGCACCGGCCGATCCGCTCACGGGCGTGGCGCTGGTGGGTCGCCGGTGCGCTCGCGGTGGCCGTCACCGCGCTCCTTCTCGTGCTGCCGACAAAGCCTGAGGGCGTGCCCGTGCCGCAGCCTGAGGCGGCCGCCCCGCGCATCGAGCAGTCAGAGCTGGCGGCTACGGAGATCGAGGCCGCCCAGGAGCAGCCGGAATCGCTGCGGATAGGCCATGAGCCCACCGCCCTGCATCGGCGCATCGCTGACCCGCCGGCCGTCGCACGCGATGCCGGCATAGAAACGCTGCCGGCTCGCGCCCCGGTCATGGAGCGCGCCCCCGAAGCCTCCGGTCCCCGCGGCAACGGGCGTTCACGCCCCTCCCTCAGGCTGCTTTTCCTGCATGACCTCAAAGTGGTGGACCCCTGTGAGCTGTACACCACTGACCCGACCCTCACCTTGGCCGATGCGCACGTGGCCGCCCGCTTCGCAGACCAGCGTGCGCAGCAGCAGGCGCGCCAGGAGTCCATTACCCTGAGCTACACCGCCTTCTTCCATGAGGCGCTCGCCCGGTTCGCCCGCAACGACCACAAGGGCTGCCTCGATGACCTTCGCTTCCTCATGGAGCAGTACCCCGATGATGTGAATGCGCACTTCTATGCGGGCCTCTGCTCCTACAATCTGGGGCTATATGGCCGCGCGCGCACCCTGCTGCACCGTGCAGCCACTCACCCGGTGCCCGCCTTCGACGAGGAGGCGGCGTGGTACCACGCGCTCACCCTCGAGCAGCTCGGCGAGTCCGCAGCGGCGCAGGAGGCCTTCGGCCGCATCTCCGCCGGCCAGGGCTTCTATGCGGACCGTGCGGCCGCCAGGCGCGGGCCCGACCCACGGCCCTGAACGACGAACGGGCCTCGGCGCTTGCCTCGACCCGTCCGTCCCCCTTTGGTCCCCTAACCCCGGACCAGTGCGTTCACCTACTTGCTCAGCACCTTGAACTCGGTGCGCCGGTTGCGCGCATGCTCATCCTCCGTGCACTTCTCGCACACGCAGGATTCGCTCGGCCGGCTCTCTCCATAGCCCCGGCTCACCAAGCGGTCCTTGGCGATGCCCTTGCTGATGAGGTAGTCCACGGCGCTCTTCGCGCGCTTCTCAGACAGGCTCTTGTTGTAGGCATCCTTGCCGCGGCAATCGGTGTGGCTGCTCAACTCGATGCGAACGGTGGGGTTGTCCACCAGGGTCTGCACCAGCTTGTCCAGCTCCACCGCGGCATCGGGGCGGATGTTCCACTTGTTGTAGTCGTAGAAGATGTTGTCGAGCCTCACCACCTGATCCACCTTGAGCGGATAGAGGCGGAAATCGGTGCGGATGACGGGGTTTGGATTGCCCTTGGTGCTGATCCGCGCCGTCTGCTTGAAATAGCCATCCTTCTCAGCGGCCATGCGATAGTCGCTCTCCTTCTGCAGCGGGAACCGGTAGGTGCCGGCGGCATCGGTGGTGACCCGTGCGATCTCGGTGCCGCTGCCGTCCATGAGCACCACAATGGCCCCGGCCAGCGGCTGGTTGATATCGCCATCGTACACGGTGCCTTCCGCCGCGTAGTCGTACTTCTCCATCTCGATCACGATCTCCTCCAGCGGATCATCGTTCGTGGCGACGGGCATCTCCGCCTCATTGTAGCCAATGGCATTGGCCACCAGCACGTAGCGCTCGCGGTACTCGGCGTCGATGGTGAAACGGCCGCCGGGCTGCAAGTCGAGCGTTGCACGCTGCACGGTGGAGCCCTTGCCGTCCTTGAGCACGATCACGGCATCCTCCACCGGCGCCTTGGTGGCCTTGTCGATCACGCGGCCGGCGAGCCGCATGAGCTGCGGCCGGATCGTGCATCCGTAGATATCGTCGCTTCCAACGCCACCGGTGCGGTCACTGGCGAAGAAGCCGACGCTGTCGTTGAGGAGCAGGAGGCTGTGGTCGTTGAACCGCGTGCTCATGGGGTAGCCCAGGTTGAAGACGTTCCCAGGTCCGTTGGCGCCGATGCGCGTGTAGAACAGGTCGAGCCCGCCGAGCCCGGGATGGCCGTTGCTGGCGAAGTAGAATGTGCCGTTGCCCGCAATGAAGGGGTGCATCTCATCGCCTGCGGTGTTCACCTTGGGCCCCATGTTCTGCGGAGCGCCCCATTGGTTGCCCAGATTGTCGCAGAACCAGATGTCCACACCGCCCTCTCCGCCAGGCCGATCGCTTGCGAAGTAGAGCCGTCGGCCATCCGGGCTCACGCAGGGATGGCCCGTGCTGTAGTCCGGGCTGTTGTGCTCGAAGGGCACCAGATTGCCCCATTCCGGCTGGCCGAACTCGCCCTTCACGATATCGGCGAAGTAGATGGCCAGGTTGAGCTCGCCGCGGGGGCTGCGGCTCACAGTGCCGTAGTACACGTTGTTGCGCGTGAAGTAGAGGCGCTGGGCCAGCGAATCGAAGCTGGCGGTGCCCTCGTGGTAGCGCGTGTTGATGTGCTGGCGCATCACCAAGGGTTCCTCGGCCGTCTCCCCCTTGAGCATGGCGCTGTAGAGGTTGAGGAAGGGCTGGTCGTCCCACGGGTAAGCGCTGTGCCCGCCGGGGCCCTCGCCGCGGGCGCTGCTGAAGAGGAGCAGCTCGCCCATCACGGTCATGCCGAGATCCGCCTCCGCGCTATTGATGGGCACGGTGCGGATGGTGGCGCTGGCGCTGTCGCGCTTGAGCCGGAAGAACAGGTCGGGGGTGCGCAGGTAGCCCTGCACGCGTTTGTCATCGGGGCGCTCCTTGGCGTACTGCTCGTACTGCTCCAAGGCCTCGCTGTACTTGCCATTGGCGCGCAGCTGGTCCGCGAAGCTCAGGAGGTCATCGGCGGTGCGGCCCGGTGCGATCATCAGGCGTCGGTAGGCGCCCTCGGCGCTGGGCGCATCGCCCAGCTTCCTGTAGGCGACGGCCAGCCTCCGCAGGATGGCGGCATCGCTCTGGCCCTTTGCATCGAGGTTCTCGTAGATCGCGGCCACTTTGCCGTAGTCGAAGACGTCGGCATAGCGGTCGGCCATGCGCTGCTGCAGCTTCTGCGCCTGCACGCCGCCCCCGGCCATCAGCAGTGCGGCGGCGATCAGCGTGTGAACGGTTGTCATGCGTGCCGTCATGGTCAGAAGTAACGGGGTGAACGGATGCCCTTGGCCGGCTTGCCCAGCTCAAGGCCGAGCATGATCTCGTGGCTTCCGCCGCTGTAGTTGCGCAGGGGCGAGAGCGGGAAGTCGTAGGCGTATCCGATGGTGAGGTCGTTGGTGATGTGGTACTGCGCCAGCGCGCCCACCGCGTCGGTGTGCCGGTACATGGCGCCTAGCCAGAACTTCTCGAAGAAGAGCACGTTGGCGCTGAGGTCGAAGCTCACCGGCGCGCCCTGCACCGCCTTCACCAGGAAAGTGGGCTTGAACTTGTGGTAAAGGCCCAGGTCGAACACGTAGCCGCCAGAGAGGAAATAATGCGGGCGCTGGCCAGGCTGGCTGACGAAGGCGAGCGAATCGGTCTGGAAGAACTCGGTGCGCAGCAGCTTGGGCGTGCTGATGCCGAGGTAGTGCCGGTCGCTGTACCACATGATGCCGAAGCCGAACTGGGGGTCGAGCTTGGTGTTCACGTTCTGCTGGAACACCTGGTCGCCCGCGGTGAGCGGGTTCAGCTCGGTGAAACGGCCCTGGAACAGGTTCAGTCCGCCCTTGAGGCCGAAGGCGAGCTTGCTCTCCCCGAGGAACATCCGATAGGCGGCATCCACCATGAAGGTGTATTGGGTGATGGGCCCGTGGGCATCGCGCATGATGGTGCCTCCCAAGGCGAAGCTCTCGTTGAACACAGGGCTATGCGCCGTAAGCGTCTGCGTTGTGGGTGCGCCTTCGAAGCCGACCCATTGGTGGCGGGTGAGCGCCTTCAGGCTCACCCTGTCGCTGCTGCCCGCGTAGGCCGGATTCAGGGCCAGCAGGTTGAACATGTACTGCGTGAACTGCGGGTCCTGCTGAGCGAAGAGCGCGGTGCCGAGGAAGAGCGCGAGCGCCGTCCCCATCCATCGTTTGGCCTGTCTCATCTTCATTGGAGCTTGGTGGGGGCGCCGGCGGGCGCGCCCGTGCGGTTGGGTCATTTAGCGGCGCAGGTAGATGAAGCCCGTGTAGGGGTCGGCATCGGTGCCCAGGTCCAGGACATAGTAGTAGGTGCTCTCCGGCAGGCCCTCCTTGAAGGCCGAGCCGAACTGGCTGGTGCCATCCCACTGGTTGGTGTAGGGGGCCGCCTCATACACCTTGTTGCCCCACCGGTTGAACACGATGAACTTGCTGCCCGGGTAGCTCTCGATGTTCGTGATCACGAACACATCGTTCACCCCATCGCCGTTGGGCGAGAAGCTTTCCGGCACGAAGACCG
>DDRC01000249.1:20216-20774 GCA_002342985.1 Flavobacteriales bacterium UBA2426 | reverse complement strand
CATGGTGTCCGAGGTGGTGCCGCAATCGCCGTTGGTCACGGTCCATGCGAAGACGTTGGTGCCGAGCGCGAGCCCCGTCACGGCCGAGGCGGGGTTGCCAGGCTCCTCGATGACACCGCTGCCGCTCACCAGGCTCCATGAGCCGCTGGCCGTACTTGTTGCCGGTACGGCATCGAGCGTAGCGGTGGTGATATCCTGGCAGAACTGCTGGCTCGGGCCCGCATCCGCCGCAGGCACCGCGCTGTCGAACACGGTGATGGAGACCGCATCGGAGGTGAGGCCGCATTCGCCGTTATCCACCGTCCAGCGGAAAATGTTCTCCCCGAGGCCCAGGCCTGTGATGGCCGTGAAGGGGTCGGCTGCATCGACGATGGTGCCTTGGCCGCTCACGAGGCTCCAGCTGCCGGTGGCCGGCGCCGTGGCCGAGCTGGCCAGCATGGTCACGGGGCCGTCGATCGGCGTGCAATAGCTCTGGTCTGGGCCAGCCGCTGCCGCAGGGGCCTGGCCGTCGAACACCTGTATGGTCACCTGATCGGTGGTGATTCCGCAGGGCCCATT
>DDRC01000249.1:5159-20118 GCA_002342985.1 Flavobacteriales bacterium UBA2426 | reverse complement strand
CGGTCTCGTGGGCTCGGAGATGTGTATAAGAGACAGGTGGTGATTCCGCAGGGCCCATTGTCCACCACCCACTGCAGCACGATGGTCCCCACGCCGAGACCGCTCAGGGTGGCATTGGGATCGTTCGGGTCGCTCAGCGTGCCGGTGCCGCTCACGAACACCCACGTGCCGGTGGCCGGGAAGGTGACTGCGCTGCCGCTGAGCCCGGTGCTGGTGACGGGCGTGCACAGCTGCTTGTCGGGTCCCGCATTGGCTGCAGGCTGACTGGCATCGAACACGGTGATGGTCACCTCGTCCGAACTGCCCTCGCAGGGGCCGTTGCTGATGGTCCACCGGAAGGTGTTGGTGCCCACCGAGAGCCCGCTCACCGTGGTGGTGGGGCTTGCATCATCCGCGAAGGAGCCGGCGCCGGCGATCACCGTCCACTGGCCCGTGCCAGGGAAGGTGACTGCGTTGGCCGCCAGGGCGGTGCTCGTCGCAGGGGTGCACAGCTCCTGGTCGGGGCCGGCATCGGCGGCGGGCTGGTCGCCATCGAAGATGAAGACGCTGATCTGGTCGCTGCTGGTTCCGCATGCGCCATTATCGATGGTCCATTCGAAGACATGCTCACCCACACCGAGGCCGAACACCGCCGTGTTGGGGTCGTTGGGGTCTGCGAGCGTACCGGTGCCGCTGATGGAGACCCAGGTGCCGACCGCCGGGAACACGGGATCGTTGGCGATCAGCACAGCGCTGTTCGTGGGCGTGCACCAGTTGATGTCGTTGCCCGCTTGAGCAGGGACCGCTTCGCCATCGAAGATGTCCACCTGCACGGTATCGCGGCTCGGCGGTCCGAATCCGCACTGGCCGTTGTAGATCTCCCAGACGAACTGGTAGGATCCCACGCCGAGGCCGGTGATCACAGTGGCCGGGTCATTCGGGCTGACGATGACTGCGGGTGCGCCGAGCACCTGCGTCCAGGTGCCTACGCCCGGCGTCTCCGGCACATTGCCCGCCATCGCGGTCTGGTCCACCGGTGTGCAGAGCTCCTGGTCGGGCCCGGCATCCGCCAAGGGCGCTGACGGATTGTACACGCGCACGCTCACCGTATCCGTGAGCACGCCGTTGTTGGGGCAGGGGTCCCATTCCAGCGTCCACACGAAGGTGTTCACGCCCTGTGAGAGCCCGGTGATCTGGGTGTTCGGATCGTTGGGGTCGGCGATGATGCCGGTGCCGGCGATCAGCGTCCACGTGCCCTCTGCCGGTGCGGGTGGCTGCTCGCCCTGAAGGTTGATCGCGGTGATGGGGAGGCAGGTCTCCAGATCGGGGCCCGCGTTTGCCGCTGCGGTGGTGTCATCGTAGAGCACGATGGTCACTTGGTCGAGGCTGCTGCCGCAAGGCCCGTTGTACACCTCCCATTGATAGGTGTTCACGCCGATGGCGATCTGCTCAATGAGCGTGAGCGGATCGTTGGGGTTCACCGGGTTCCCTGCTCCGGCAAGCACGCTCCATGTGCCTTGGGCCGGGAAGATGAGCGCGCTGCCCGCCATGAACACGCTGTCCTGCGGCACGCACAGCTCCTGATCGAGGCCGGCATCGGCCGGGGGATTGGTTGGGTCGAAGACGAAGATGCTCACCTCATCATCGGTGGTGACGCACGTACCGCTCGCGATGGTCCATCGGAAGATGTTCTCGCCCACGGCCAGGTTGGTGACGGAGGTGATCGGCGATGACGGGTCGGCGATATCGCCCTGGCCGGCTGCCAGCGTCCATGTGCCCACTGCGGCGCCCACAGGTGCATTGCCCGTGATCGTCACGCTGTTGTCGGGGAAGCAGAGCTCCTGGTCGGCTCCTGCATCCGCAGGCGGCGCCTGCGCATCGAAGAGGATGATCGTGACCTGGTCGCTGGTGAGGCTGTTCGCGCAGGAGCCGTTGTAGACCTCCCATTGGAACACGTTCACGCCGAGGCCGAGGTTGGTGATCTCGGTATTCGGATCGTTCAGGTCGGCGATGTCGCCGCTCCCGCTCACCACTGTCCACGTTCCCACCGCGGGGAAGGTGATGGCACTGCCCGCCATGGTGGCGCTGGTCACCGGCGTGCACACCTGCTGGTCCGGACCCGCCTCCGCATCCGGATTGTTCGCATCGTAGACACGGATGGTGACGATGTCGGTGGTGAGGCTCGGGTCGCACGGGCCGTTGCTCACGGTCCACTGGAAGATGTGCTCACCCACCGTCAGCCCGGTTACGGCGCTCGCCGGGTCGTTCGGGTCGAGGATGCTTCCGGTACCGCTCACAAGCGTCCACGTCCCGATGGCGGGAGCGATGATGGCGCTGCCCTGCAGGTTGGTGGCCGCAGCAGCGCCGGTGGGCGTGCAGAGCTCCTGATCGGGCCCGGCATCCGCCACCGGGTTGTTCTCATCGTACAGCGAGATCACGGCCTGATCGCTGGTGATGCCGTTGGGGCAGGCGCCATTGTCCACCGTCCATTCCACCACGATCACGCCGACACCGAGGCCGGTGATGGTGGTGCTCGGACTGTTGGGGTCCGTCACGGTTCCTGTGCCTGACACCACGGTCCAGGTGCCTACGGCCGGGAAGGTCACCGGGCTGCCGTTGAGCTGTGCCGAGGTGCCCTCGCTCGTGCACAGGCTCTGGTCGTTGCCGGCATTCGCGTTCGGGTTATTGGCATCGAATACCTGCACGCTCACCGCATCCGTGGTGATGCCGTTGGCGCAAGGCCCGTTGGTCACCGTCCAGGAGAAGATGCTCTCGCCGATGGCCAGGTCGAAGACCACCGTGCTGGGGTCGTTCGGGTTGGCGATGGTGCCGGTGCCGCTCACCAGGGTCCACGTGCCCACGGCGGGGAAGGTCACGGGGCTGCCCTGCAAGGTGGTGGTGGTAACGTCCGCCGTGCACAGCTCCTGATCGGGACCCGCATCGGCAACGGCATTGTCGGCGTCGAAGACGAAGATGCTCACCAGGTCGCTGCTGCCGCTGGTCTCGCAGGGGCCGTTGTCCATGGTCCACATGAACACGTTCTCGCCCACGGCCAGGTTGGTCACCAGGGTGTTCGGGTCGTTGGGATCGGCGATGTCGCCCTGCCCGCTGATCAGGGTCCATGTGCCGAAGGCCGGCACGATGGGCGTATTGCCCTGCAGGTTGGTGCTGGTCTGCGGGGTGCAGAGCTCCTGATCGGTTCCGGCGCTGGCGCTCGGATTGTTCAGGTCGTAGAGGAAGATGGTCACCTCATCCTGCGTGAGGCCATTGGCGCAGGGCCCATTACTGACCGTCCAACGGAACACGTTGATACCCACGCCCAGGTCGGTGACGGTGGTGGTGGGCGAATCGGGGCTGGTGATGGTGCCCTGCCCGCTCACCAGCGTCCACTGGCCCGTGGCCGGGAAGATGGGGGCACTGCCGAAGAGCGTGGTGATGTTCGTGGGGGTGCACAGGTCCTGGTCCTGGCCGGCATCCGCAGCGGCGTTGTCGGCATCGAATACGAAGATGCTCACGCGATCCACGGTGGGCGCTGCGCAGGGCCCATTGAATACGGTCCACTCGAACACGTTCTCGCCTACAGCGAGGCCGGTGATGGCCGTGGCGGGCGA
Organism: Flavobacteriales bacterium UBA2426; assembly: GCA_002342985.1. GTDB lineage: Bacteria > Bacteroidota > Bacteroidia > Flavobacteriales_F > PHOS-HE28 > PHOS-HE28. The sequence continues at coordinate 16,528 of DDRC01000249.1, read as the reverse complement.
TGACGGATCGGCGATGCTGCCCTGGCCGCTCACCAAGGTCCACTGGCCTGTCGCCGGGAAGATGAGGCCGCTGCCCGCCATCACGGTGCTGGTCTGCGGCGTGCACAGCTCCTGATCGGGACCAGCATCGGCCACCGGGTTGTTGGCATCGAACACGCGTACGCGCACCTCATCTTCGGTGGTGCCGCAAGGGCCGTTGGCGATGTTCCATTGGAACACATGCTCACCGACCGGGAGCCCGGTTACGGTCGTGGCCGGATCGCTCGGGTCCGTGATGGCGCCGAAGCCGCTGACCTGGAACCAGAAGCCCTCCGCCGGGAACGCTGCCGCGTTGCCCGAGAGCGTCACTTCGCTCGCCGGGGTGCAGATCTCGATGTCACCGCCGGCATCGGCCGCGGCCTGCTGGTCGTCGTACACGAAGATGCTCACCAGGTCGGTGGTGATGCCGTTGGCGCAGGGGCCGTTGCTCACCGTCCACCGGAAGATGTTCTCGCCCGTGCCCAGGCCGATCACGAGGCTCGTGGGGCTGGCCGGGTTGGTGATGGTGCCGCTGCCGCTCACCAGCGTCCACGTGCCGGTGGCCGGGCTGATCACATTGCTTCCCTGCAGCGAGGTGCTGGTGGCTGGCAGGCACAGCTGCTGGTCGTTGCCGGCATTCGCAACGGGGTTCAGGGCATTGAAGACGCGGATGGTGACCTCGTCCGAGGTGGTGGAGCACTGGCCATTGACGATGGTCCAGGCGTAGGTGTGGGTGCCCACGGGCAGACCGCTGATGGTCGTATTGGGGTCATTGGGGTCGGCCACCGTTCCGCCTGCGCCACCGGTGAGGGTCCAGGTGCCCACGGCAGGGCCGATGGGCGTGTTGGCCGCCATGCTCACGCTGCTCGCGGGCGTGCAGACATCGATATCCGCACCGGCATTGGCAGCGGGCGCTTCATCGTCGAACAGGAACACCGTCACCTGATCGGTGGTGATGGGGCTCGGGCAGGCGCCGTTGTTCCCCTGCCACTGGAATACGTTGGCCCCGATGCTGAGGCCGCTGACCCCCGTGGTGGGCGAATTGGGGTTCGCGATGGTGCCGCTCCCGCTCACCAGCGTCCAGGTGCCGAGGGCGGGGAACACCGGCGTATTGCCCGTGAGCACGGTGCTGGTCGTGGGTGTGCACAACTGCTGGTCCGCACCGGCGGCAGCCGCGGGGCTATTCGGGTCGAAGACATAGATGTCGACCAGGTCGCTCGTGATGCCGCATGCGCCGTTGTTGATGCTCCAGCGCAGCGTGTTCAGGCCGATGCTCAGGCCCGTGACCGTCGCGGTGGGGCTGCTGGCATCGCTGATGCTGGCCGTGCCCGCCACCACGCTCCAGCTGGCCGTGGCCACGCCGGTGGGCGGATTCGCTGCCATCACCACGCTGCTCGACGTGCCGCATACGCTCTGGTCCGGGCCGGCCACCGCCGCTTGCGCATCGCCGTCGGCCAGCGTGATGGTCATGGTGCTGCTGGTGATTCCGTTCGGGCAATTGCCGTTGGTCACCGTCCAGGTGAACTCGCTCACGCCGACCTGAAGGCCCGTGATGGCGGAGGTGGGGCTGCTGGGGCTGACGATGGTGGCGGCCGGGCCGGCGCTCTGGCTCCAAACGCCCTGGGCGGGGAAGGTCACCGGACTGCCTTCCAGCACGGTGCTCGTCACCGGCGTGCAGAAGGATTGGTCGGGACCGGCCTCAGCGAGCGGGTTGTTCGGATCGTAGATGAAGATGCTCATCTGATCCGTGGTCACGCCCGAGCAAGGGCCGTTGCTCACCGTCCACTGGAAGATGTTCTGACCGACCTGCAAGCCGGTGATGGACGTGATGGGGCTCGACGGGTCGGTGATGGTACCGGTGCCGCTCACCAGGGTCCAGGTACCCGTGGCCGGGGAAATGATGGCGCTGCCGGCCATGGTGGCCGTGCCGTTGGTGGTGCAAAGCGACTGGTCCGGGCCGGCATCCGCGGCAGGCGTGCCGAAATCGAACACGCGCACGGTCACCTCATCGGTGGTGACGCCGGAAGGACAGGGCCCATTGTCCACCGACCAACTGAAGACATAGGTGCCCACCGCGAGATTCCCGATCTGCGTGGTGGGGCTGTTCGCATCCGCGATGGCCGCGCCCGGCGGACCGCTGACGATGCTCCAGGTGCCGATGGCGGGGAATGTGGCGTTGCTGGCCGCCATGATCACCGCATTCGGTGCCACGGGCACGCAGATCTCCTGGTCCGGACCGGCATTGGCCGGCGCATTGGCCGGGTCGTAGTTCAGGATGGTCACCTCATCCTGCGTGGTGCCGCAAGGGCCGTTGCTCACGGTCCAGCGCAGCGTCACGCTGCCTGTGACGAGGCCGGTGACCGCCGTCGTCGCGCTGTTCGCATTGGCAATCGTCGCGGTCCCGCTCACCACCGTCCAGATGCCCTGTGCGGGAGCGGCCACCGCGCTGGCGGCCATCACGGTGGAGCCGGCTCCGCAAAGGCTCTGGTCCGCACCCGCATCGGCCGCCGCCACCGCAGGGTCGAAGAGCGTCACCCGCACATCGTCGGTCGTCGCGCTGCCCGGGCAGGGTCCATTGGAGGTGGACCATCGGTAGATGTTCACGCCCAGCGCCATGCCAGTCACTGTGGTGGCCGGGTTGGTGGCATCGGCGAAGGTGCCGGCTCCGCTCACCACGGTCCAGGAGCCGCTGGCGGGTGCTGTCGGCGCATTGGCGGCCAGGGTCACGCTGGCTACCGGGGCGCAGAAGCTCTGGTCGGGCCCTGCATTGGCCGCCGGGGCGTTGCGGTCGAATACGCGGATCACCACCTGGTCATTGGCGGTGGGCGGAATGCACGGGCCATTGCTCACCGTCCAGCGCAGCGTATGCGTGCCAACCGCCAGGTTGGTCACCGTGGTGGTCGGGCTGGCGGGAGCGGTGATGACGGCGCCTGCGGGGCCGCTCACGATGGACCAGCTGCCCGTTGCAGGCAGGGCCACGGCCGATGCCGCCAGCGTTGCCGAGGCAAAGGAGCTGCCGGTAGCGGTGCAGACATCCTGGTCCGGGCCGGCGTTCGGTGCCGGCAATGCGGGATCGAAACGGGTGATGGTGACCTGCGAGCTGGTGACGCCATTGGCGCAGGGGCCATTGCTCAAGGTCCACCGGAACACGTTGGCGCCGAACGAGAGTCCGCTGACCCCCGTGGTGGGGCTCGTCGCATCCGTGAAGGTCCCCGTACCGCTTACCACGCTCCAGACCCCGGAGGCCGGAGCAAGAGGTGCGTTGCCCGCCAACGTGGTGGAACTGCTGCACACAGACTGGTTGGGGCCCGCATTCGCGGCGGGGCTCGCCGGGTTGAACACCACGATGCTCACCTCATCCTGCGTGGTGGGCGGAACGCAGGGTCCGTTGCTGATGGTCCAACGGAAGGTGTTCACCCCGATGCCCAATCCGCTGACAGCGGTGCTCGGGCTGCTCGCATTGGCGAAGGTGCCGGTGCCGGCGACCACCGTCCACGAGCCCGTGGCGGGCGCAATCGGTGCATTCCCCGCAAGCGTGGCGGAACTCGATGGCGCGCAGAGCTGCTGGTCGGGGCCTGCATTCGCCGTCGGCTGCGCATTGCTGAACACGAACACGGTCACTTGGTCGCTGGTCGGTGCGCCGCAAGGCCCATTGGTGATCGTCCAGCGGAACACGTTCGCTCCCACGCTGAGGCCGCTGACGGCCGTGGTGGGGCTGGCGGCATCGGCGAAGGTGCCAGTGCCGCTCACGAGCACCCATGCACCGCTTGCGGGCGCAGGCGCGCTGTTGGCCGCCAGCGTGGTACCGGTGCTGGGAAGGCAGATGCTCTGATCGGGGCCCGCGTTCGCCGCCGGCTGCGCGGGATTGAAGCTGGTGATCACCACATCGTCGCTGGTGGTGCCGCAGGTGCCGTAGTTCACGGTCCATCGGAACGTGTTTGCGCCGAGGCCCAGCCCGCTGACGCTCGTCGTCGGGCTGTTCGGGTTGGCGAAGGTGCCCGAGCCGCTCACCACGCTCCAAGTGCCCTGCACCGGCCAGGGAAGCTGCCCGGCCAGGGTGGCGGTGGTCCCGCAAACGCTCTGGTCGGGACCCGCATTCGCCGGGGTGAAGGGCGGCGTCACCTGCACGACGTAGCCGAAGTTGTTCACGCCGTTGAGCACGCACGCATTGTCGGCCACGTTCACCGCGAAGAGGTTGGGGCCGATATCGCTCGCGGTCGGAGTCCAGCAGAATGTGCCCACCGGCAGCGGTCCGCTGGTGGTGGTGAAGGTGGCCCCTGGAATGCCGTTGTTCCAGCTCATCGTCACCGTCTGGCCCGCATCGGCATCGCTGCTGTTCACGGTGAAGCAGAAGGGCACGCCGGCGCATACGCTATAGGTATAGGTGCCCGTGCCGTTCACGCCGCTCACCTGCGGCAGGTTGTTGGTGCAGGTGATGATCACGAACTGCACGTCGCGGATGTACTCGCCGATCTGCACCCCGTTGCGCCATTCGCGCACGCGCACCGTCACCACGCCCACCTGCTGGATGCTCGGCACGAAGGTGATGGTGCCCGTGACCGGGTCGATCTGCACACCGTTGGCGCCACCGGTGGTGACGAGCGGCTGCAGGAAGGAGTAGCCCGTGTTGTAAGGGATGGTGCTGCCGTTGCTGCCCAGGGCTGGCGCCAGCTCGAAGGAGAGCGAGTCGCCGTCGACATCGTTGAAGCCGTGGTTGTAGCTCACGCTCTGGCCCACGCAGGCGAAGGGCGTGGGATCATTCAGGTAGCGCGGCGAGTTGTTGCAGGCCGCAGCGGTCTGGTTGAGCCGTGCATAGAGATAGAGGTTGCGAGAGCCCGGGTTGTTGAGCGAGGTGATGGCGTTGTTCCGGCAGCAGAGGTCCCAGTCGATGATCCAGTCGCTCCCGCATGCGCCGTAGGCGCTCAGGTTCACCACGGCGCTGTAGCGGTAGCGCTCGATGCCGTACTGCCCCGAAGAGCTCAGGCAACGGTCCACTGAGGTCCCGCAGATCGGCGTCACCACGTCCACGCCGTCAAGGCTGAAGCAGGGGTTGAGCGTGGCGCCGCAGGCCGTGCTGCGCAGGCGGAACTGGCGTCCGTTGCTGCAGTTGGTCGGTGCCGCAACGCCGTTGCAGTCGCGGTAGAAGTTGAGCCGCACGCGGTAGATGCCGGTGCCGATGCACTCGTAGGTGAGCTCGCCGCCCATGGCGTGCGTAGCCCGCGCCTCGCCCTGCCAGAAGAGGAGGGCGGCCAGGGCGGCCATCAGGTGGAGCAGGAAGCGAGCGGGTGATTTCCCCGCGTGGCGCAGGGCGATCGGGAGGCGTCGTTGTGCCGTCATGTACCGGACTGCTTGAGTGGCCCTGCCGTAGGCGCCGTTGCGCTCGGAGCGGATTCCCGTCCCTGTGGATCGCCATCGGCCCGGCTCATCGGCTCAGGAATGACCGCCGATGCACCCGGCCACACTGCGATCCGCGCTTTCCGGTCAGGTGCCGGGCAAACCTATCCGCAGCCCATGCGCTCAGCGGATGGCGCCTTCCGCACTTGTCAACAGCGCCGTGTGGGCCGACCCGTGGAATGCTGCCTTGCAGGCAGCGGGCCCCTGGGTGCCGCTCATCGATGCGCTCGTCATCCTCGTCGAAGGAACGGCTGGTTTCGCTGATGTCGCGGTGCAGGCGCAGCGTGGGCTTCCACGGACCGCAATGGAGCATCCCCGCCGCCGCTCAACAGACCGCTGGTGATGATTCGCGACCCCTCGCCGATCTGCAAGCAAGCGCCTGCGATAGCTTTCGATAAACATCCGCCCTATGCGCCGCTCATTCGCCCTTATCACCCTGGTCGCCCTCATCGCCTCCTGCCGTCGCGAAGAGCCGGCGGCCCCGCAGGACTTCACGCAGGAAGGCCTCTTGGTGGAGAGCAGCCCTGCCCTGCCCGAACCTGCCGGGGATCCCTACACGCAGGAGGAGCTCGACCGCATCGTGATCCGCACCCTGGAGTCGCGCAACGATTTCCGATGGGAGTGGATGGACCTGCGCACGCTTTGGAGCGCCGTGCAGTACAATGACCACACCCTTGCCATCGGCTACCAGCCCGCAGGCGCCGTCGGGGTTGACGACCGCCTGCACGAGGTCGATATCCGCAGCGGAGCGTGGAAGGCGGTGCACGATGCGCTGCTGGCCCGCATCCTCGATGCGCTGAATGCCGACAGGAAGTCGGAACCCGTTACGCTCGACGACATCCTGGTGGAGGACGACCCCGTGCTGCCGATCCTCACCCTGCGCCTCACCGACAAGCGGGCGATCACCATGCTGGCCAACCTGCGCAACGTGCGCTACCTCGAGCCCTTGGACTACTTCCCGGAGGCCGGGCGCGATCAGCGGAGCACCAGCGGCTGCAATGCCAGCACCACGGCAGTGAACGCCGCCGACCTCACCACCATCACGCCGAATGCCCGCCTGCCGTGGAACTTCAACAACCACGGCATCCCCGCCGCATGGACCTCCGTCACGGGCGCAGGCATCACCGTGGGGATCATCGATGCGGGCATCAGCTCCGCGCAGCCGCTCATCGGCGCCGACTTCAACAACGGCGACAGCGATGCGGGGCGCACCATCACCACCGGCTACACCTACGGCGGCAGCGCCTTCAGCAGCTGCGCTCACGGCACCAGCATGAGCGGCCAGGCCGTTGGGCCGCGCAACGCCACGGGCGCCGCCACCGGCGTGGCCTACCGCAGCAGCCTGCGGTTCATCCGCGCCTGCCAGGACGTGGTGCTCGACCAGAGCGGCGAGCGTACCGGCGTGAAGAACGCGCTCGTCGCCCTCGGCGATGACCCTGCCGTGCGCGTCATCAGCATGAGCATCGGAACGCCCTTCAGCAGCAGCGTGCTCACCGATGGCGTCAACTACGCGTATGGCAAGGGCAAGATGCTCATGGCCGCGGCCGGCACGAGCTTCAGCTGGACAAGCTGGTGGGGCGTGATCTACCCTGCAGCGCTCCCGAAATGCGTGGCGGTGACCGGCGTGAAGGAGAGCGGAGCCAAATGCAGCAGCTGCCACGACGGCAGCCAGGTGGACCTCACGATCTGCATGGAGCGAAATGCGAGCAGCAGCCGCAACTCGCTCAGCCTGCCGCCCAGCGGCACCTCGCCCATCTACATCGGCGGCAGCAGCAGCGCCACCGCCACCGCAGCGGGCATAGCCGCGCTGGTGTGGAGCGCACGGCCCACCGCCACGCGTGAGCAGGTGCTGGGCTGCCTCACCTCCACCGCGCAGTTCGCGGCGGCACCGAGCGGCAGCAAGGGGTACGGCAACATCAACGCGGCGGCCGCGGTCAACTGCGCACTGGCACCCTAGGGCTCATCAAGCCGGGGGCGGGCGGGGCGCCCCGCCCGCCTCGCGGCCGCCGTTGCCCAGCCCATCGCCACCGTTGGCCGCACCGTCCGCCCCTTTCCAACTAAATCCTTGGCTATTCGACTAATACTTTAGTTATAATTGGGGCCATGGAACGCCTCACGCGCGCCGAGGAGACGGTGATGCACGCCCTCTGGAAGCTGGGCCCGTCCTTCGTGAAGGACCTGGTCAAGGCCATGCCCCGGCCGCGGCCGGCCGTCACCACCGTGAGCACCATCGTGCGCATCCTGGAGGAAAAGGGCTTCGTCGGGCATGAGGCCTTCGGCCGCAGCCACCGCTACCACGCCCTCGTGAGCCGCGAAGCCTACGGCAAGCGCGCAGCGCGACGGCTGCTGCACGACTACTTCGCCGGGTCGCCGCACGCCCTGCTCTCCTCCTTCATGGAGCGAGAGGACATCGGGGCGGAGGAGCTCGATGCGCTGCTACGCCTCATCAAGAAGCACCGCAAGCCATGACGCCCGCGATCCTCTGGTACCTCAAGGCCAATGCCGCGCTCGCGCTGCTGCTCGGCGCCTACTGGCTGGCGCTCCGATACGAGACCTGGCTTGCGGGCCGCAGGGCGTGGCTCCTCGGCGCGGCCATCTCCGCCCTCCTGCTGCCGCTCCTTCCGCCGTTCCCGCTTCCCGCCGCTACCGTCCTGCAGGACCTGCCCGTGCTACGCCTCGCCCCCGCCTTCGCGCAGAAGGCACCCGCCATCGATGCCGCTTCGCTGCTGGTGACGCTGCATGCGCTGGTGAGCGTCGCGCTGATCGCGCGCCTCGGCTGGCGCATCCGGAGGGCCACACGCGCGCTCGACCATGGCCTCGGCGGCGCCTCCTCCTTCTTCGGCAGGATCCACATTCCCGATGGCGCATCCGTCCGCGACCGCGCTGCGATGCTGGCCCACGAACGCGCCCATGCCGCGCTCGGCCACAGTTGCGATGTGGTCGCGCTCGAGCTCCTCGCCGCAGCCTGCTGGTCAAGCCCCCTCTGGCGCATCCTGCTGCGCGAACTCCGCCGCGTGCACGAGTACCAAGCCGATGCGATCGCTGCGCGGTCGACCGACCACTACCCCGAGCTGCTCCTCGCCAGCGCGCTCGGCGTTCCTTCCGAAGCGCTCCTCAACCGGTTCCGCACATCCAACCTCCAACACCGCATCCGCATGCTCCACAACAACCGCCCCCCGCGCAAAGCGCTGCCCAAACTGCTGATCGCCCTGTCCCTGGTGCCCCTCCTCGCGCTCCTCACCGGCACCAGCCGCATTCCTGCCGGCATCCCGCCGCCTTCGGCCGTCGTCCTCCAAGCCGACCGTCAGGCGGAATTCCCCGGCGGCATGGAGGCCCTCGTCAAGCACCTCAGCGCAGCCATCGCCTATCCGGAATCGGCCCGCAAGGACGGTGTGGAGGGCATGGTGCACATCGCCTTCACCGTGCAAGCCAGCGGACGCGTGGCCGGCGCCCATGTGAAGCACGGCGTGCGCGACGACCTCGATCGCGAAGCGGTGCGCGTGGTGAGCGCGATGCCCGAATGGAAGCCCGCACTCATCAATGGAAAGGCGGTGGATACCGAGCTCACCCTGCCCATCGCCTTCCGCTTGGGCGCCAAGCCGTAGGCGCCGACCAGCGCCCTGATCGCCGTCAGTGTCCGACCCTGAAGGGCGACCGACCTTTCTGGTATGAATCCGACGGCGGAGCCCCGGCGCATCCTGCATCCCACCAATCTTGAGGCCGCGGCGACCGGCGCCTTCGCGCATGCCTTGCGCCTGGCCGTCTCCGCCCGCGCCACGCTCACCCTGCTCCATGCCGGCGAGGAGGACGACCGCACGATGGGGGCCATGCCGCAGGTGCGTGAAACGCTGCGCACCTGGGGGCTGCTCCGCAGCGCCGATGGCGCACAGGAGCTGAAGGATCTCGGCCTCGGCGTGCGCAAGCTGCTCGCGAGCGGCGATCCCGTGCAGGCCTGCGCCGACTACCTCGAGGAGCACCGCTGCGACCTGGTGGTGCTGCACACGCATCAGCGCGAAGGCGGCGCAGCTTGGCTGGGCGGCCGTGTGGCCGAGCCCGTGGCACGCGAGGCGCAGCAGCCGGTACTGATCGTCCCCGGTGGCGCACAAGGCTTCGTGGACCCCGCTACGGGCGCCCTTCGGCTGCAGCGCATCCTGGTACCTATCGACAAGGCGCCCGCACCCGATGCGGCCGTGCTGCTGACCGCCTGGTTGCTGGAGACGCTCGCCGTGGAGGATGCCGAGGTGATGCTCCTCCATGCCGGCCGGGAGGACCGTGCCCCGCGCGTGCAGCCGCCCCAGCGCCCCGGATGGCAATGGCACCTGAACGTGCAGGAAGGAGAGGCCGTGGAGACCATCCTGCGCGTGGAGCGCGCGTGGCAACCGCACCTGGTGGTGATGACCACGCAGGGCCATGATGGCATCCTGGACGCCTTGCGCGGCAGCACCACCGAACGGGTGCTGCGCCAGATTCGCTGCCCCTTGCTGACCCGTACGCTCAAGCCGGATTGAACCCGGTACGGACATTGCTGTCCAACCCCTGAAACCCATTGCCATGAAGCCGCTGCTTCCCCTCCTGGCCCTGATCGGCGCCCTCGGCGCCCAGGCCGCGCCGCAAGCACCCGATAGCACGGGCCTTCCCGGCGACCAGTTCAGCCTCCGCGGCGCACTCGATGCCTTCAAGCGCTCCAAGGACCTGACTGAATTCGAGCAGGCGCTGAACACCTCCGACAACCAGGTGAACAACCTCGACCTGGACAGCAACGGAGAGGTGGACTACATCCACGTGCGCACCCATGCCGATGGCGATGCGCGCGTAATCGTGCTGCAGGCCGCTTTCGGCAAGGAGGACGTGCAGGACGTGGCGGCCATCGAACTGGAGCGGACGGGCGACGGGCAGGCGGTGGTGCAGATCCGCGGCGATGAGCTGCTCTATCCGGAAGCCACCATCATCGAGCCCGCCGAGGAGGTGAAGGAGGGCGGCCGCAAGGGCGGCGGGCCCTCCGCACCCGATGCGCAGATCACCGTTTGGGTGAACGTGTGGGGATGGCCCAGCGTGCAGTGGTGCTACGGTCCGTACTGGTACGACTGGGCGTCTCCTTGGTATTGGGGCTATTACCCGCCGTGGTGGAGGCCGTGGCGGCCGTGGGGCTGGAGCGTGTGGTGGGGCTTCCCACGGCCCTACTGGGGCTGGTACCATCACGTGCACTACTGCCGCGTGGAGCGCGCGCACAATGTGTACATGCACCGTCGCAGCGTATCGAGCACGGTGAGCAAGCGCCCTGATGTGGTGCGCCGCCCGGCCGCACCCGGGCAGCCGGATGGGAAGGACAGGGGCGTGCGCCCGGTGGAAATGGAGCGCGGTAAGCAGCCCGAGACCAAGCCGCAACGAGTACCGGAAACGAAGCCCAACCGTGTGCCCGAAACCAAGCCTGATCGCAAGCCTACCCGTCAGCCCCAGGTGAATCCCGAGCGGAAGCCGCGCGAGCGCGTTGCGCCCCCGCAGAAGCAGCCGCAGCGAACGCAGCCCGCACCGCAGCGGAACCCGCCCCAGAAGGCACCCGGCCGCCCCCCTGGCGGCAGGCGCTGAAGGCCGTAAGCCGTGAATGCAGGTGATGGCCGTGCCGCCCATCCGAGGCAGCACGGCCATCATCGTCCATGGGAGTCACTCCTGTGCCGCTGCGCGCAGGCGCTGCTCCAAGGCCTTGATCCGATTCAGCTCCGCTTCCAGCACCCGATCATCGGGCCGTTCGGTGCGCTGGTAGCGCTCCATGATCTCGAGCGTGCGCTGCAGCTTGATCAACTCCACGAGTTCCGTGGTCCGCGCCCGGATGGCATCGTATCGGCGGCCCGATTCGCGGGCATCGGCCACGGCCGCAGCATAGCGGGCCTCGCTCTGCCTGAGCCGGCCGCGCTGCTCATCGCGCTCCAAGCTGTCCGACAGCCGATCGGCATGCGCCA
>DDRC01000249.1:1169-4845 GCA_002342985.1 Flavobacteriales bacterium UBA2426 | reverse complement strand
CCGCATAGCCGCGCCCCGAGAAGGAGCCCTTGATGTCCTGCACGATATGGCCTTCCTGCAATGCCGCAGGCACCTCCTGCTGCGCACGCTCACTCATCGGCGCGCTGCACCCGGCGATCGCCACCGCCATGAACACTGCTCCGGTCCGATGCATGGGCCCGAAGCTACAGCCAGCGCATTCGACCCGCTATGGGCGCTTCTTCTTTCCTGCGCCTTCCACGATGGCGGTCTTCTTGTGCGCCTTGGCACTGCTCACGCTCATGAAGCGACCGGTGATCGCACTGCGACCGATGCCGGCGGCCTTCTTCGGGGCGGACTTCCGCACGGTCTTGCGCTGGGGGGCCTTCTTCGCCATGGTGCCAGGATTGGAACCGAAAGGTACCGCCGATGCGATCGCCCGCGCCTGACATCCGGCAGCTTCCCGCTCAGGCCTTCTTCGCCGGGCAGGTGCTGATGCCGAACGGCGCGTACAGCGGACAGAAGCCGATCGCACTGGTGAGCAGGAAGACGGCGCCGAGTGCAAGCAGCACGATGCCCAGCGTACCGCTCACCGTTCCGGTGAAGTACAGCACGGCAAAGACGATGGCGGCGAGCGCGCGGATGAGACGGTCTGCGGAACCCATGTTCGGTTTCATGATGGCAGGGTGTTGGTTGTCGTTCCGTGAATCCGGTTCGCGATGCACTGGCATCGGCCATCGCAACGCGTTACCGTGTAACAAAGGTGGTGGCGGTTCTGCCCTGGTCCGGTGACCCTGGTCACCGTAGCCGTTCGTTCTCCTAATGCCCGATGAAGACGCACATCAGGCCTCAACGCGGCCGCCGTCGTTGCGTGACCTTGCACGCCTCACCAGCTTTGCTCCGACCTCCATGCGCCGGGCGGCAGACCCGGTTGCGCCCTTCCGCGAAACACTAACGCAGCAATGTCACATGGCCGATGAGGTCCTTCCGCGCCTGATAGGGGAGACGGTACCGAACCCGGTACACATACACCCCGTCCTGCGAAACCGTGCCTTGATAGGTGCCATCCCACTTCGCAAGCGGATCCTCCGTGGAATAGATCAGCTCGCCCCAGCGGTTGAACACCATCAGCAGGAACTCCTCGGGGTCGCAATCGCCCACCCAGCTCCAGGCGTCGTTCCGCTCATCGCTGTTCGGCGTGAAGGCGTTGGGGATGTACACGGCGCATGAGTCCGCGCAGTCCTGCAGGGTGATGGTCCGTTCCACGGTGACCGTTCCGCAGCTGAGCTGGGCGGTCATCGTCACCAGCAGCTCGCCCTCGACGGCCAGCATCACCTCTGGATTGATGCCCGTGGCGGAGCCCGCCGCCGCTCCGAACTCCCATTGCGCGCCCACGATGGCCGAATCCGCCACCGCCGTGAAGCGGGCGGGCTCCTGGATGCAGCGCGCGTCAGCCGTGAAGTCGGCGGTGCACAGGCATTCCACGTTGGTCACCCGGGCGGTGGCCTCATCCGTGCAGCCATTGGCATCCGTGATGCGCACCACGTAGTCACCGCTGTCCGCAACGGCAGTGGCGTCACCGACCTCCGCTCCATTGAGCATGTATGCGGCGGTCATGCCGACGGTGGGGAACACCGCGCTGAGGTCGACCGTTTGCCAGGGGCACAGCGCGAAGCTGAGGTCGCCACCGAGTTCCGGGTTGGCGTGCACGGTGTAGTTGACCACCGCCGTATCCGTGCAGTTGAAGCCATTGGTGACCACCAGCTGGTACGAGCCCGATGCGCTCACTGCGCTGGGATCGGCGACCGGAGTGCCGCCCCATGTCCATTCGGTGCTTAGGCCTGTGGTGCTGAAGAATGCCGTGAGATCCGTGGATGTGCCGGCGCATGTGCTCGTGCTCTGATCGCCCCCCAATGCCGGGGATGGGTCCAGTTGCAGGGTGACCATGGCCGTGGCGGTGCAACCGGCGGCATTGGTGACCGTGAGCGTGTAGGTGCCCGCTTCGGTGACGGCGGTCGGATCGGCCACCGGAGCACCGGCCAGGGTCCAGGCCGTGTTATCGGTTCCTGTGGCGTAGAGGCCGGTCAGGTCCACCGCAACCGCATCGCAGCCGGTCAACGATTGATCGGGACCCAGCACCGGAAGCGGCATCAATTCCACCGTGGTCTGTGCCGTGTCCGTGCAATTGTTGGCATCCACGGCCACCAGTGTGTATACGCCCGGCGTCATGACCGCAGTGGGGTCCGGCACCGGCAATCCGCCGAAGGTCCAACTGGTGGTGAGTCCCGCGGTTGGGTAGAAGCCTGTGAGGTCCAAGGGCTCATCCTCGCACGTGGAGTCGATCAGGTCCATGCCGAGCAACGGGCTCAGGAGCACGCTCACCACCACCAGGGCCGTATCGCCGCAGCCGGCTGCGGTGGTGGCCACAAGCTGGTAGGTGCCGGCCTGCTGCACCGCAGTGGGGTTGGCGACTGGTGCGCCGATGAAGGTCCAGGCCGCGCTCATGCCATCCGTGGTGAAGAAGGCGCTGAGGTCCAGCGAGGTGTTGTTGCAGATGCTGGCCGCTTGGTCCGGGCCAAGTGCCGGCGGGGTCTCCACGGTCAGCGTCGCCACTGCCTCGTCGATGCAGCCATCCGGCGTAACCGCATTCACGGTGTAAGTGCCTGGCAGGCTCGCTGCGGTGGGTGCGCTGATGGGAGCGCCATTGAACGACCAGGTTGCACTGAGGCCTGCAAGCGTGAACAGCGAGGCGAGGTCGGCACTGCCGCCTGCGCAGATGGTCGCGGTCTGGTCCGGACCGAGCACGGGCGTGTCTGCCACGGACAAGGTGACCTGCGCCGTATCGCTGCAGCCGAAGTTCGTTGCGGCCACTTCATACACCCCCGGTGACGAAGCTGCCGCGGCCTCGATGCTGGAAATCGGTGCGCCATCGTGCGTCCATGTCGCGGTGGTGGCGCCGGCAAAGCTGAAGAGCGTGGTCAGATCCACCGGCCCCGCGCCGCTGCATTGCGTCACCGCTTGGTCGCCTCCGAGCGCGATGGACGGCGCGGCATACACCTCGAACGACCCATAATAGTAGCATTCCCCCCACCAGTCGTAGCCCTCGATGTAATAGGTGCCTGCAACGGCAACCGCATACGGATCCGGCACGCTGCCCGTCCAGGAGCTCACGATAAGGGTGACGCCCGAGCCTCCCCATGCGCTCTCGAAGCTGCTCAGCACATCCACCGTCTGCCCCGGGCAGATCGTGGCCTGTTGCCAGCCCATGTCGATCATGCAAGGCGGCGGCGGCGTGTTGAAGGCCATGGTGAAGCCGCCGCTGTTGGCGTTGCCATCGAACCAGCCCGGATTCCACCCCTCGCCATTCTGCGCGCCACCCGGCCCGGCATTGGGGCCGCCCGCACAAGCCGTATCGATCACCGTGATGACCCAGGTGCCATCGGCATCCTCCCCATCGAACACGCTGAAATCGCCGCCTTGCGGGGCCCACCAACCGGTGAAGGGGGCGCTGCCCGTGGTGATGTCGGAGCCGCCCGCGATGAAGTTGGTGCCCGTGTAGTTCTGGCCGCCCGCGCCGTTGAAAGCCGATAGCAGCAGGGTGGTGCCCTCCGGCGAGGTGAGGGTGATCTGCAGGTACTCCGGATGGTCGGTGGTGATGTTGACGCCCAGCGAATAGATGGAATAGACGCCCCAAGGGCTGGAGCCCCAGGGATAGAGG
>DDRC01000249.1:0-1010 GCA_002342985.1 Flavobacteriales bacterium UBA2426 | reverse complement strand
GGCTGGAGCCCCAGGGATAGAGGGTCCCGATCCCCGCCACATTCGCCGTGAAGGTGCTGGTGTCGCACGGCGGTATGGGACCGCTGGTGAAGGGAATGGTGAGGGGCTGCGCAACGCCCGGCAGGGCCAGGCCAAGCATCACCAGCGCTCCCCCGAGGATGGGAAGGATACGGGACCGGAGCCGGGACGGACGGGGCAGGAACACGTGGAAAGGTAGGCCTATACGGTTGACGCGGCCGCTTGAGGAACGTTGCCTCAGCCGATGGGCTGCGCATGCCATGGACCAGCGTGCGCCGATGATGGCCCCGCCCCTATCGGCGGAAGGGCGCGCGCAGCTCGAACGCGGCCGGCCTCACCTTGCGGATGAAGGGGCCCGCGAGCTGGTTGGTTACGCGGTTGCAGAGCTTCACGTGCACGCCCATGGCCACTGGCACCGCGCCCAGCCCGCTCTTGGCCTGTTCCGAGGTGCGGCCGTAGTTCACGCGGCGAAGGCCGCGCGAGATGGCCAGCTCCAGCAGGTCGACGAGCATGCGCAGGTAGATGGCGTGCTGCCGGTTGCGCGCGTAGTCGATGCCCACGAACTGCGCATCGAGGCAATCGCCGTTGACGAAGGCCGCGCTGAAGCCCACGAGCTCGCCATCGAGCCAATAGCCCCGCAGCACCATGGCGTCGCCGAAGCGCTCCTTCCAGCCGGCGTAGGCCTCCACCTTGAGGCGCCCGAAGATGTAGGGCGACTGCTCCAGCACGGCATCCAGCAGCTCCTGCATGCGCCCGGTGCTAGCGGCGATGGCACCTGCATCGAGATCCCGCACCTCCAGCGCCGATGAGCGCTCCAGGATGGAGCGCAGCCGTGTGCGCGCCTTGGCCGTGAGCGCCTGCTGATAGCCCTCCAGGTCCTTCCACGCCGGATCCACCGCGAGCACCATGTTCACGTCGGTGGCCAGCGCATGGTAGCCGCGGCCCTGCAGCAACCGGGCGGCCTCCTCATCCCCGGGCCAGTGCTCCTTGAA
>DDRC01000238.1 GCA_002342985.1 Flavobacteriales bacterium UBA2426 | reverse complement strand
TCGCCCCGGCAACCCGGCGCTCACGGCCTGCGGGCCACCCTCTCGCCCGCCCCCCCATGCGTAACCCCGAGCAATGGCGCCCTACCAGGCTGGTGAGGGACCCTGCCACCGGCGAATTCCGGCTCAACCTGCGCCGCACCTATCCGGGATCGTTCTATATCGCTGAGCTTCAGCGCAAAGCCTACCTGCCGCTGCTCCAGGCGCACCTGCGGGGGGCGCTGCTCGACATCGGTTGCGGCCCGGCGCCCTACTACGAGGTGTATGCGCCCCTCACCACCGAATCCATGTGCGTGGACTACCCCGGATCGGTGCATGGGCTGGATAACCTCGACCTCCAGCTCGACCTGAACGCGGCGGACCGCCTGCCCTTCCCCGATGGCCGCTTCGACTCCGTGCTGGCCACGGACATGATCCCGCACATCCAGCGCCCGGATGCCTTCATGCGGGAGCTGGCGCGCGTGCTGAAGCCCGGCGGCAAGCTCATCATCACCAGCACCTTCATCAACTGGATCGGCGAGTATCCCTACGAATACAGCCACCCCACCGGCCCGGGGCTGCGCTGGCTGGCGGAGCAGGCCGGCCTGGAGGTGCAGCACCTGGAGTCGTTCGGCGGGCATGCCGATGTGCTCATGGACACCCTGAACAAGTTCTTCCCGAGCGGCTGGGGGAACCGGTTCTTCCGGGCCTTCGCCTGGGCGGTGGAACGCACCGGATGGCCCGCACGCAACCGCAAGCGCACGCGCGACCGCTACGCGCTGGGCAATGCCATGGTGGCCTGCAAGCCTTAGGCTTCAGCCGTTCAGCTTCTTGCGCAGCAGGTTGAGGGCCGCCAGGGCGCTTCGCTTGATGACCAGGTCGCGCGTGCCGGGGAAGTAGCCCTTGAGGGCCTCCACGCCATCGGGGCCGGCCACAGCGATCCACACCGTGCCCACGGGCTTCTCCGGGGTTCCGCCCTCCGGCCCGGCCACGCCGCTCAGGGCCAGGCTCCAGTCCGTGCGCAGGGCCGTGCGCACGCCCGAGGCCATGCGCTCCACCACAGGCTGGCTCACGGCTCCGTTCAGCTCCAGCATGTCGCTGGGGATGCCCAGCTCCTCCATCTTCACCGCATTGGCATAGCTCACCACGCCGCCGGTGAAGTAGGCCGAGCTGCCCGGGATGCTGGTGATGAGGTGGCTGACATAGCCTCCGGTGCAGCTCTCGGCCATGGAAAGGGTCTGGCCGCGCTCTTTGAGCATCCGCCCCACCACCTGCTCCAGGCGCTCCTCCCCTTCGCCGAAGATGAGCTCGGGGATGAGCCGGTAGAGCTGGTCGGACTTGCGGTCCACCCGGTCGCGCGCCCCGCGCGGGTCGTTGTTCGCATAGGTGCTCAGCCGCAGCTTCACCAGGCCGGGGCTCGGCAGGTAGGCCAGCTTGATGCCCTCTTCGGCGAGGCTGTCCTCCCAGGCGGCGATGCGCTGGGCCAGGTGGCTCTCGCCGAGGCCCGTGGTGAGGATGGTGCGGTGCACGATGGCGGGCGGTGCGCAGGCCCTGCGGAGCTCGGGGAGCACGTGCTTCTCCATCATGGCCTTCATCTCGTAGGGCACCCCGGGCATGCTCACGAATACGCGGCCGTCGCGCTCGAACCACATGCCGCTGGCCGTGCCGCGCTCATTGGGCACCACGGTGCAGGCCTCGGGCAGGTCGGCCTGGGCGAGGTTCACCTCCAGCGGCTCCCGCCCGATGCTCTGGAAATAGGCCGCGATGCGCGCCTCGATGTGCGGATGGCGGATGAGCCGCGTGCCGAAGTGCTCGCACAGCACCCGCTTGGTGATGTCGTCCTTGGTGGGACCGAGTCCGCCGGTGATGAGGACCACGTGCGCCGTGGCATCACCGAGGGCGTCGAGGATGGCTTGGCGGTCGTCGCCGATGGTGCGCACGCGCACCGGCCGGATGCCGATGAGCGAGAGCTGCTCACCCATCCACCCGGCATTGGTGTTGATGGTCTGGCCGATGAGCAGCTCATCGCCGATGGAGATCACCTCGGCGGTGATCTCGCGGGGGGCGCGCGCCTCAGCCATGCATCGTGGGGGCTTTGCCGTAGCGGCTCACCACCTCGGCCTCGTACGCCAGGAACTCCCTCCAGCGCTGGTCCACGTCAACCCGGCCGCCGTAGGCCCGGGCAAAGCCGATGAAGGTGGCGTAGTGCCCCGCCTCGCTCTCCATGAGGTCGCGGTAGAAGGCGCGCAGCTCCGGGTCGTCGCACTCCTGGGTGAGCAGCTTGAACCGCTCGCAGCTGCGGGCCTCGATCATGGCGCTGAAGAGGAGGCGGTCCACCAGGCGCTCCTCGCGACCGCCCTCCTTGCGCACGAACTGCATGAGCTCGTTCACGTAGTGGTCCTTGCGCTCGGGGCCCAGCGTCCAGCCCCGTGCGTGGATGCGGTCCACCACCTGGCCGAAGTGCTCCAGCTCCTCTTGGGCGATGCGGGTGAGCTCGGCGACCAGCTCGCTCAGCTCGGGATAGCGCACGATCATGCTGATGGCGTTGCTGGCGGCTTTCTGCTCGCACCAGGCATGATCGGTGAGCAGCTCGGGCAGGTCCTGGCGGACGAGCTGCGCCCAGCGCGGGTCGGTGGGGAGTTGAAGGCCGAGCATGGTGCGCGAAGGTCGGTAAAAGCCGAAGCCCCCGCGCCTGTCGGCACGGGGGCTCCGTTTCGGCGATGAACGAGCTACTTCTGGATCACCAGCCGCTCGGTGTAGCTGTCGGTACCGGCGGTGATGCTCACCACATACATGCCGTTGGCGAGCTCGCCGTTCAGTTCCAGCACGCTGTTCACGAAGCCGTCCTGCACGGGGATGGTGCGGGCCGCCACGCGCTTGCCGAACAGGTCGAAGATGTCGATGCTCACCGTCTGCACGCCCTCAGCCACCGCGCTCAGGCCCAGCATCAGCTGGTCGCCCTGGTTGGGGTTGGGGTACATGCGCAGGGTGCCGGCTGCGGTGCCGGTGCCCTCCTCAGCCAGCGCATTGGTGCAGGTGGTGGTGAGCAGGCACACATCGCCCCAGGGGTCGCTGCTGTGGCACCAGGTGGCG
>DDRC01000170.1:2120-2821 GCA_002342985.1 Flavobacteriales bacterium UBA2426 | reverse complement strand
GATCGATACCGAGGTGAACGAGGCGGCGGTGGTGGAGGCCCCCGTGCAGCGCGAGGAGGAGGTGGTGGAGGAGCAGATCTTCACCATCGTTGAGGAGATGCCCGAGTACCCCGGCGGCGAACTCGAGATGAGGAAGTACCTGGCCAAGGCCATCAAGTACCCCCAGATGGCCCAGGACGCGGGCATCAGCGGCACCGTCTTCCTCACCTTCGAGGTGGACAAGGACGGCAAGATCAAGGACGTGAAGGTGCTGCGCGGCATCGGCGGCGGCTGCGACGAGGAGGCCATCCGGGTGGTGAAGGCCATGCCCGCCTGGAAGCCCGGCAAGCAGCGCGGCAAATCCGTGCGCGTGCAGTTCACGCTGCCCATCAAGTTCACCCTGCGGTGATCGCCTGCCCCATGGAATGATGAAGGCCCCGACTCACCGGGGCCTTCGCTTTTAGCGCTTGCGTGACTCACACGATCATGCCGGCGGCCACCGTTTCGTTGGTGGCCTCGTCGATGAGGATGAGGCTGCCGGTGTAGCGGTTGCGCTGGTACTTGTCGAAGTGCAGGGGCACCGTTGTGCGGAGCTGGACCCGGCCGATGTCGTTCATGCGGATGGTGTTGTCCTCCGCCTTGTGCAGGGTGCTGATGTCCATCTTGTACTTCACCTCCTTCACCATGCACCGTGCATCGCGGCCGGTGTGCTTGAGGGCGTA
>DDRC01000170.1:1023-1850 GCA_002342985.1 Flavobacteriales bacterium UBA2426 | reverse complement strand
GCGATCACCGCGCTCTGCGGCGCGAAGCATTCCTCCACCTCGCGCTCGCCGATGTGGATGCTCTTGATGGCGCTCTGGAATCCGCTCGGAAGCACCTGGATCGGGTCGCCCTTGCGGAAGACGCCTCCGGCCACGCGCCCGGCGAAACCGCGGAAGTCATGCCACTCATCGGTCATGGGCCGCACCACGTATTGCACGGGGAAGCGGCGATCGATGTGGTTGAGGTCGCCGGCGATGTGGACGTTCTCCAGCAGGTACATGAGCGTGGGGCCCTGGTACCACGGCATGTTCGTGCTGCGCTCCACTACGTTGTCGCCCTTCAGCGCGCTGATGGGGATGTAGCGGATGTCGCGCACCTCCAGCTTGCTGCTGAAGTCCTCCAGTTCCTTCTGGATGCGGGTGAAAGTGGCCTCGTCGTAGTCAACCAGGTCCATCTTGTTGATGCAGAACACCACGTGCGGGATGCCGAGCAGCGAGGCGATGAAGCTGTGGCGACAGGTCTGCTCCAGGATGCCCTTGCGCGCGTCCACGAGGATGATCGCCAGGTTGGCCGTGCTGGCGCCCGTGACCATGTTGCGTGTGTACTGGATGTGGCCCGGCGTATCGGCGATGATGAACTTCCGCTTGGGCGTGGCGAAGTAGCGGTAGGCCACATCGATGGTGATGCCCTGTTCGCGCTCGGCGCGGAGCCCGTCCGTGAGCAGCGACAGGTCCACCTCGCCGCTGCCGCGCTTGGCGCTCGCGCGCTCCACCGCCTCCAGCTGGTCCTCGAAGATCTGCTTGGTGTCGTAGAGCAGGCGCCCGATCAGGGTGCTCTTGCCGTCGTC
>DDRC01000170.1:0-911 GCA_002342985.1 Flavobacteriales bacterium UBA2426 | reverse complement strand
GATCAGGGTGCTCTTGCCGTCGTCCACGCTGCCCGCCGTGGTGAAGCGGAGCAGGTCCATGTCCAGGTAGCCGTGGGTCGAACTGTCTTTCATTATCTGATCATCTCATTCTCTGATCATCTGATCAGAAGTATCCCTCTTTCTTCCTGTCCTCCATCGCGGCCTCGCTCCGCTTGTCGTCCATGCGGCTGCCGCGTTCGGTCACGCGCGAAGAGGCTACTTCCTCGATGATCTCCTCCAGCGTGCTCGCCGGCGAGTCCACCGCGCCGGTGCAGCTCATGTCGCCGATGGTGCGGAAGCGCACGCGCTTCCTATAGGGCTTCTCCTCGGGCTTCAGGCGCATGAAGGAGCTGTTGGCGTAGATCACGCCGTCGCGGTCGAACACCTCGCGCTCGTGGCTGAAGTAGATGCTGGGGATGGGGATCTTCTCCAGCAGGATGTACTGCCACACGTCCATCTCCGTCCAGTTGCTGATGGGGAACGCGCGGAAGTGCTCGCCGGGGCGCTTTTTGCCGTTGTACAGGTTCCACAGCTCGGGCCGCTGGTTCTTGGGGTCCCACTGGCCGAACTCGTCGCGGTGGCTGAAGACGCGCTCCTTCGCACGGGCCTTCTCCTCGTCGCGACGTCCGCCACCGATGGCGCAGTCGATCTTGTGCTTCTCGATGGTGTCGAGCAGGGTCACCGTCTGCAGCTTGTTGCGGCTGGCGTAGTAGCCGGTCTCCTCCTGTACGCGGCCGGTGTCGATGCTCTCCTGCACGCTGCCCACGATCAGCTTCGCGCCGTGCTCCTTCACGAGGTCATCGCGGAAGGTCATCGTCTCCTCGAAGTTGTGGCCGGTGTCCACGTGCACGAGGGGGAAGGGCACCCTGGCGGGGAAGAAGGCCTTCCGGGCCAGGTGGAAGCACACGATG
>DDRC01000255.1:4272-4840 GCA_002342985.1 Flavobacteriales bacterium UBA2426 | reverse complement strand
GTGCCGGGCCCGTATCCGCAAGGAGGACAGCAAGACGCTCGTGATCTCCGAGATTCCCTTCGGAACCACTACCACATCGCTCATCGAGAGCATCATCAAGGCCAACGACAAGGGCAAGATCAAGGTGCGGCACATCGAGGACAACACCGCCGAGCATGCCGAGATCGTCATCCACCTCGCCGCGGGGGTGAGCCCCGACACCACCATCGATGCGCTCTTCGCCTTCACCGACTGCGAGGTGAGCATTGCGCCCAATGCGGTGGTGATCGAGAACGACAAGCCCCGCTTCGTGGGCGTGAAGGAGCTGCTCCGCATCAGCACCGAGAACACCCTGCGCCTGCTGGAGCTGGAGCTGCGGATCCGGAAGGGCGAGCTGGAGGAGCAGTGGCACTTCGCCTCGCTCGAGCGGATCTTCATCGAGAGGAAGGTCTACCGGAGGATCGAGGAGGCCGAGACCTGGGAGCAGGTACTCAGCTTCATCGACAAGGGCCTGAAGCCCCACATCCAGGAGCTGAAGCGGCCCGTGACGCAGGACGACATCATCCGCCTCACCGAGATCAAGATCAAG
>DDRC01000255.1:2725-4165 GCA_002342985.1 Flavobacteriales bacterium UBA2426 | reverse complement strand
CGAGATCAAGATCAAGCGCATCTCGAAGTTCGACAGCTTCAAGGCCGATGAGCACATCCGGCAGCTGGCCGAGCAGATCGACGAGGTGCAGGGGAAGCTGGACCACCTGGTGGACCATGCCGTGGACTGGTTCAAGGAGCTGAAGAAGAAGTACGGCGCCGGCCGCGAGCGCCGGACCGAGCTGCGCACCTTCGACACCATCGTGGCAGCCAAGGTTGCCGTGGCCAACAGGAAGCTCTACGTGGACCGCAAGGAAGGCTTTATGGGCTGGAGCCTGAAGGATGCCGAACTGGTGGGCGAATGCTCCGAGATCGACGACATCATCGTGTTCCGCATCAACGGCGGCATGGTGGTGACCAAGGTGGCCGATAAGAAGTTCGTGGGCAAGGGCATCCTGCACATCGGCGTCTTCAAGAAGAACGATGAGCGCACCATCTACCACATGATCTACCAGGATGGCATGAAGGGGCCGTACTACATGAAGCGCTTCGCCGTCACCGGCGTCACGCGCGACAAGGAGTACGACCTCACCGGCGGTGCACCGGGTAGCACGGTGGAGTACTTCACCGCCAACCCCGATGGCGCCAGCGAGGTGGTGAGCGTGGTGCTGCGCCCGCGCCCCAACCTGCGCAAGACGAAGTTCGACATCGACTTCGCGCAGATGGGCGTGAAAGGGCGCGGCAGCAAGGGCAACCTGCTCACGCGCTACGCCGTGCAGAAGATCACGCAGAAGGAGCGCGGCGGCAGCACGCTGGGCGCCATCCCCATCTGGTTCGATGAGACGGTGCGCCGCCTCAACGACACCGGCCATGGCCGCTACCTGGGCCGTTTCGCGGGCGAGGACCGCATCCTCTGCATCACCAAGGGCGGCAGCTACCAGCTCTTCCCCTTCGCGCTCAGCACGCACTTCCCCGACGACGCCCTCACGGTGGTGAAGTGGAACCCCAAGGACGTGCTCACGGCCGTCTATTGGGAGGGGGAGAAGCAGCAGTACCATGTGAAGCGCTTCCTCATCGAGCCGGCGCGCGATGCCGTATCCTTCATCACTGAGCACCCGGAGAGCCGATTGGCGCTGCACAGCCTGCTGCCCGAGCCCGCCCTCCACGTGGCATACGACAAGCGCAGCACCAGCCGGCCCGACGAGGATGTGGAGCTGTCCGGCTTCATCGGCGTGAAGGGCGTGAAGGCGCTGGGCAATCGCCTCACCCCGCACAAGGTGAAGGAGCTCACCCTCACCACGCCCGTGTTCATCCCCATGACACCCGAGCTGGAGGAGACCCAGGGCATGCTCATCTCCGATGAGGAGATCGGCAACCTGGAGGCGCCCGAAGAGGAGGGGCTGGAGGAGAGCCCTGTGAAGCAGTTCAAGCGCCAGCAGGCTGCCGAGGAGCAGGAGCGCTCACCGGACGACCCCATGGCCGGCTACAAGCCCGGCAAGCA
>DDRC01000255.1:0-2612 GCA_002342985.1 Flavobacteriales bacterium UBA2426 | reverse complement strand
GGCTACAAGCCCGGCAAGCAGATCACGCTGGGGCTCGATTGAGCGCCCTCACTCGCGCAGCAGCCAGACAGTGGGCCCCGCGCCATCGGGGCCGTTGAGCTGGGCCAGGTAGAGCCCCGGCGCCCAAGGGCCGAGGTCGATTTCGGCATACCGGCTGCCCTTGGGAATGCGATCGCTGCGGAGGGTGCGGCCTGCGGCATCGTGCAGGGTGAGCTGCCAGCCGGCAGCGGCAGGGGCCGGCCAGCTGAGGCGCACGCCTGCGGCGGTGGGGTTGGGCCAAGCCTGCAGTTCCGCTGCTGAAAGGCCATCCAGGCCGGTGGTTCCGTCGATGTCGAAGCCGAAGTCCTGCCAGGTGGTGCTGGTGGTGGAACCCGTGGGCGATAGCGGGTCGGGCGAGACCAGCTTGCGGCCGCTGTTGGTGGTGCCGTAGGTGCCGAAGGCGCTCTGCGCGCTCGTCTCGAATTGGATGTCGACGATCAGCGTGCGGCTCGGGTTGTAGGTGAAGGGCGTTTGCAGCGAGAACCAGAACCATTCGCCTGTGATGCCTGGCGCAATGGTGAAGGCGGAAGCGCTGTACACCGTATCGAGGTCGGTGAAGTAGGTGTTGCCATTGGGGAAGCCGGTCTGGTCCGTGAGCCCCAGCCGCACCATGAAATTGCCAAGGGTGTTGCCTGAAGCGATGCTCGTGGTACCGTAGCGGAAGTAGAGGTGGGTGATGGGCCCGCCCGTGGCGCCGGTGAGGTCGCCCGGCAGGTAGAGCATCTGCGTGTGGCGCGCATAGGCGGTGCTGCCGAACAGGAAAGTGCTGTTGCCGGTGCCGCAGCATTTCTGCGCCTGCTGTGCGTGGGTGGCGACCGTGCCCGCCAGGAGCAGGGCGACGGCGAGGAGCGTGGCTTGGGCCATGGCCTTTCGTTTCGTCGAATGTAGGCAGCGAACGGCTGTGCACCCCGCTCAGCGGAGGCCTTCCCAGGCCTTCCGCTCCGCTTGCAGCAGGGCGGCGTAATCGGCGGCGGTGAGGGGGCTGGCCGGGCCGGGGTCCATTTCCAGCCGTCCGGCAGGGATTTCATCCTGCACCAGGGGCGCGCTCAGCACCCGGTCCTGCACCACCAGGGCCACCCGCTGCCCGATGGCGTTGAAGGTGCCGGCCCGCAGCCGCGTTGCATCCACGGCATCCATGCCCAGGTGCAGCACCGGCCGGCCAGTCATGGATTCGCCCACGGCGATGCGCGCGAAATGCTCCACGGTGACGATGGCGCTGGGGTCGATGTGGAGCCGTTCGCCCTCCACGGTGCGCGCCACGCCGAAACCGCTGTCCACCACGAAGTAGAGCCCGCTGGCCAGCGCGCCCTCGGCCACCGGTCGGCTGCGGTTGGGAACCACCGTGCGTTCGGCCTCGGCCAGCAGCGCTGGGTCGATGGGCGGCGGAGCTCCTGTGCAGCACAGCAGCGCCAGTGCAGCCAGGAGGGGGAGGAGGCGGCTGGTCATCGGCGAGGGGCAGCAACGGTTCGTCGGTGCATGTGCGGAAACGCTGCCTTCATGCAAGCTACCGAGCGGACGGATCGACACGTCGGGAATGCCTGGTCGGCGTCCGTTGGAATGCGGTGCCGTAACCATCGAGGCTGGGCTGATCCGCGGGGGGGCCAGCGACGCTGGTTCGGCGGCAGGGGCTCGGCACATCGCTCCTTGGGGTTGGTCAGGGACGCTGGCGGTTCTGTGGGTAGCGGAAAGCAGTGGCAGCCCTTATTGACTGGGAGAACTCGCCGGCCGGGTCCCCCGCCGGCCGCGAGGAGCCATGCTACTCGTTGGTCATCCTCACGCACTTCTCCACCACATCCTCCACGCTGGGCTTGCTGAAGTAGTCGCCATCGCTGCCGTAGGCGGGGCGGTGGGCCTTGGCAGTGAGGGAGCTGGGCGTGGCATCGAGCCAGCGGTAGCCGTCTTGCTCTTCCAGGATCTGCTGCAGCAGGTAGGCGCTGGCGCCGCCCGGCACGTCCTCGTCCACTACCAGCAGGCGGTTGGTCTTTTTCAGGCTCTCCACGGTGCGGTGCGCGCGGTCGAAGGGGAGGAGGGTGCGCGCATCGATGAGCTCCACGCTGATGCCCATGCCCTCGAGCGTTTCACAGGCTTTCGCGCAGAGGTTGAAGGTGCTGCCGTAGCTCACGAGTGTGAGGTCGCTTCCCTCGCGCACCACCTCCACCTGGCCGATGGGCACGGTGAAAGCGCCGAGGTTGCTGGGTAGGCGCTCCTTGCTGCGGTAGCCGTTGAGGCATTCGATCACCAGCGCGGGGTCATCGCTTAGCAGCAAGGTGTTGTACATGCCCGAGGCCTGCTGCATGTTGCGCGGCACGCACACCACCACGCCGCGCACGCTGTTGATGATCATGCCCATGGGGCTGCCGCTGTGCCATACGCCTTCCAAACGGTGGCCGCGCGTGCGCACGATCAACGGGCATTTCTGGCCGCCCTTGGTGCGCCAGAGCACGGTAGCCAGGTCGTCGCTCATGCCCTGCAGGCAGTAAAGCAGGTAATCGAGGTATTGGATCTCGGCCACAGGGCGCAGGCCGCGCAGCGCCATGCCGATGCCCTGGCCCAGGATGGTGGCCTCGCGGATG
>DDRC01000181.1 GCA_002342985.1 Flavobacteriales bacterium UBA2426 | reverse complement strand
GAGCTGGCCGCCACCGGCGGCAGCCACGCCAGCGCCGAGTACCATTTCAAGGATGCCGCCCCGCTCACCGGCCTCAACCGCTACCGCCTGCGCCTGATCAAGGCCGACGGCTCGTTCGCCTACAGCGGCGAGGCCGCCGTGGTGCACGGCCGGCTCGTGGCCGAGGCCGTTGTGCGCCCCAACCCCGCCCAGGGGCAGGCCGTGGTAGCCTTCCAATCGGCCGCCGAGGCCGAGGGCACCGTGGAGCTCTTCGACCCCGCCGGCCGGCTGCGCCACAGCCAGCGCCTGCACGCCCAGCCAGGCTACAACGAGGCCGCCTTGCCCCTCGCGGGATTGGCCGAGGGCGCCTACACCGTGCGCATCACCGTGGGCGGCACCCCGGTGCACCTGCGCCTGGCCGTGGTGCGCTGATCCGAAGGCAACGAAAAGGACGATCCTCCGTCTAAATGGGAGCCCACGGATGGCGCCCCTTTGATAGCCTGCCGTTGACAACCTGTTCACGGACGCTATTCCTTGGGGTTCAGAAACATCTAAATTGGGCGCCGACTTCCCAACCTGTTCATCCATGATGCTACGCACCACGGCCCTGATGCTCGTGCTCGGCGCAGGGCTGATTGCCCGCGCCCAGGCGCCCGGATTCCACTACTTCCAGGCCGCGCAGCCCCTCACCACCGCACAGCTGAAGCTGGCCACCGAAGCGGTGATGAACGCCGACCCCTATGCGGAGCTCTTCCATTCCGACGACCGCACCATCGTGCAGGTGAAGTCGCCGCAGCTGCAGCCCGAGGCGCTCTACCGCGCCGCCATCGCCGCGCAGGCGGTGACGCTGCTGCCCGGCACCCGCACGCCCGATGAACTGGGCGTGAACCCCGCGCCCGCCGTGCCCGTTTATGTTCCCACCGGCCATGAGGCCGCCGACCTGGCCCGCTACCGCGCTGCGGTGGAGGCCTGGAACGCCGCCCACCCCGACCAGCCGCTGAGCCCCACCCCCGTCCACGCCCGCTAACCGCCGGATGCCCATGAAGCAGCTCTACGCGCTCCCGCTCCTCGCCCTTGCCCTGCTGGCGGCTACGGCCCAGGCCCAGGCCCCGCCCTGCCTGACGAATACCACCACCCCTGCCGGCCAATCCGCTGTAGCCGCTGCCTCCTGGGGCGGCGCCACGCTGCCCACCAGCACCTCGGTGGTCATGAACTTGACCACCACGGCAGGCTCCAACCTGGCCACCATCACCAGCTGCAACGCCACGCTCATCACCAACCTGGCGGGCATCAGCGGCCCCAACGTGCCGGCGGGCACCAGTATCAGCGGCGGGGCCTGCGGCACCAACACGGTGCAATTGAGCCAGAATGCCACGGTCACCGGCGCGGCCCCGCACACCTTCACCCTGCCGGCCTACACCTCGAATTTCCCGCCCACCAACCAAGGGGTCCCCACCGGCCTCAACTGCTCGGTGTGCCCGGCCCTCTTCACGGTGCCCATGTGCGCAGGCCAGCGCTTCAACTACTACATGTGCGTGGGCAACATCTACACCTTCAGCATGTGCAGCTCGGCTGCCAACTGGGATTCGTACATCTCGATCACCAACACCGCCGGCACCGCGCTGGCCACGGGATCGCCCACCTCCGATGATGATGGCTGCGGCACCGCGAACGGCCACGCCACCCTCTCCTTCGTGCCCACCGCGACCGGCACCTACATGGTGCGGGTGTGGAACGGCAACTGCCTCACCACGCCGGCGGGCACCTGCGGCACCATGCAGGTGGCCTGCAACCCCGTGCCGCCGCCCCCCTCCAACGACGAGCCGCAGAACGCCATCAGCCTGGGCGCGACGGCCAGCACCGTGTGCACCTTCGTCAACGGCACCACCACCTGGGCCACGCAGAGCGCCACTACGCCGACTGGATGTCTCACTGGCGGATGTGGTTCGGCTACGGGCGCCTACGCAGGCGCCGATGTGTGGTACAGCGTAGGGATTCCGGCCTCCGGCAACCTGAGCGTGATCATGCAGGAGAACAGCATCACCAACGGCTCCTTCGCGGTGTACACCGGGGTGCCCGGCACGCTCACCCAGGTGGCGGGCAGTTGCCGCTGCGACGGCTTCGTCTCGCTCAGCGGCCTGCCGGCCGGGACAGCCTACATCCGGGTGTGGCCGGAACAGGGCCAGGTGAACTCGGGCACCTTCCAGATCTGCGCCTACGAGCCCATTCCGCCGCCCAATGACAACCCCTGCGGCGCCAGCAGCGGCACCTATGCACTGACGGTGAACGCCACGTGCAGCAACACCACCTTCAGCACGGAGAGCGCCACGGACATCGCGGCCCTCTACACCGTGCCCGCCCCCGGCTGCGCTACCGTGAACAACAACGATGTGTGGTTCAGCGCCGTGATGCCCGGCACCGGCTCCATGACCATCAACACCCAGGCGGGCACGCTCACGGACATGGCCATGGCGGTGTACACCGTTTCGGCCGGCACCGTCACGGACTGCGCCTCGCAGGGCCCGGCCAGCCTGCAACTGGTGCAGTGCAACGCCGTGAACAACGGCGACCCCATGCCGAGCCTCACCATCTCGGGCACGTCGGGCGTGCGCTACTACATCCGCATGTGGAACCAGGGCACGGGCTTCGGCACGGCCAACATCTGCGCCGTCGTGAACACCCCGCCGGCGAACGACAACCCCTGCGGCGCCATACCCCTCACGGTGACCAACGGCTGCGTCTTCCCCGCGCCCTTCTCCACGCAGTTCGCCACCCTCGGGCCCACCATC
The DNA here is from genome assembly GCA_002342985.1 of Flavobacteriales bacterium UBA2426. GTDB lineage: Bacteria > Bacteroidota > Bacteroidia > Flavobacteriales_F > PHOS-HE28 > PHOS-HE28. The sequence goes on along the minus strand of DDRC01000181.1, from coordinate 937 downwards.
CCACCATGGCCCGCCGGCGTCTCGGGCATCACCAACATCGGCGGCTGCACGGGCCCCTTCAACAGCGACGTGTGGTTCACCGCGGTGGTGCCGGCCAGCGGCCAGCTGCAGCTGAACACCGACGACCTGGGCATGACCTCGGCCGGCATGGCGGTGTATACCGCGGGCGGCACCAGCTGCCCCAACCTGACGCTGAACCAGGTGGCCAGCACCTGCTACATCAACGGCAGCACCTACTCGTCGCAGATGCCCGGCGGCACCATCTCGCTGCCGGCCGGCACCGTGGTGTACATCCGCGTGTGGCGCCGCAACAACAACGACGGCACCTTCCTGCTCTGTGCGCGCAACCCGGTGAACCCGCCGGGCTGCTACTACACGCTGAACCTGGCCGATGCGGCCGGTGACGGCTGGAACGGCGGCTACGTGCGCCTCTGCGTGGGCGGCAGCTGCACCAACTACACCGTGTACGGCAACGGCGGCAACCTGGTCTTCCCGGCCAGCCTGGGCCAGACGATTACGTTGGAGTACTTCCCGGTGGGCGGCTTCCAGAACCAGGTCTCCTTCGGCATCCAGGCCAACAACGGCTTCAACATCTTCAACAGCGCCAACCCGCCGGTCGCCGGCTTCAACACGGCCTTCATCGTCAACGCCGACTGCAACGTGCCGCCGGCGCCCATCAGCGACTGCATCGGCTCGCAGCAGGTGTGCAACACGCAGTCCTTCTCCTACGCGCCGGGCAACTTCGGCAACAGCCAGGACCTGGGCCCCACCAACCGCGGCTGCCTCAGCAGCAACGAGCGGCAGGGCGCGTGGTACCGCTTCACCACCAACGCGGCGGGCACCATCGCCTTCACCATCGGCATCGGCATGGGCACTGACTACGACTTCGCCGTGTGGGGCCCCTTCAGCGGCGCGCCCACCTGCCCGCCCCCGGGGC
>DDRC01000152.1 GCA_002342985.1 Flavobacteriales bacterium UBA2426 | reverse complement strand
GCCGGAGGTGATGGACAGCACGTGTGTCGAACCGATGCTCACGTTCGTGCTAAGGGCAGTGTAGTCGTGGTACTCCGCCTGCGCAAGACCTCCTGTACCGATGTTGCTCAGGGTATTCAGTTCCACGCCGTCGATGAAGTCGCCGAAGAGGGTCCAAAAGGTGCTCTGGGGAATGCACGGGCCGTCAGGGTCCTGCACCGTGACACGGATGTCCATCATGGTGCCCAACGTGTTCAGTTGGAACGCGCAGCCATCGGTGGGCGGATCCACCGGTGAGGCGCTACGGGCACGGATCCGCAACCAGGTGTGCCCGACCGGCGTGGTGCTCGGCAGCAGAAAGCTGAAGCTGCCGTCGCCGAAGTCGGAACCGATGTATTCGCCCGCATCGCTGAAGTCCCCGTCACCATTGAGATCGATCCAGGCGCCGGTCTGGTTGGGGGATCCTGGGGTGATCGTTGTTGTCGTTGTGTTGAGCGATTGGGTAGTGCCACGGATCAGCGCTGGACCCGGTTCGAGGGCCATCTGGTAGCTCGGGTAGGCCCAGGGCCCTGGCGTCAGGAGGTGACCGTTCAAGTCCACCGATGCGATCTGAACGGCCGGGAACAAACTGCCTACGCCTACCGGACAGGGGCCGCTCGGCAGTGCGATGGCAACAGTCAGGTCGATGGTCTGTCCGAAGTTCTGTGTGTTGCAGGGGTTGGGCGTGTCGCCGAACCACAGCCGGACCCGCAGGCGCACTTGCGGTACATCCGGGTAGTCGGTAGGTACCGTGAAGGGGATGCTCACCGTCTCGAAGGCCGTGCTCGTGGTGGCCACGCCCAGCAGCTCCGGACCCCAATCGCCGAACACGCCGTTGCCCGACCAGTCGGCCCACACGGCGATGCTGTTATCGGTGTACTCGCCGGAGGTCACCTGGATCACCTGGTTGCTGCCCAGGTCGAGCACAATGGCCCCGGCCCATGTGCGGTCCTCGTAGGCATCCTGCACGTTCACGCTGCTCGATGCACCCGCCAGGCTTATCGCCGTGATGCGGTCCCCTTCCGTGGAGCCATACAGGGTGAAGGGCACACAGGGCGCTCCATCCTCCAGCACCACCAGGTAGTCCTCGGTCTCCCCATAGAGGAAGTTGGCACAGGGGTCGGCGGTGGCCATGTTGTAGGCGGCGCGCACGCGCAGACGGGCCACCCGGGGGAGGAGGATGTCGGGTGTGGTGAACGAGAAGAGCATGGCCTGTCCCGCGCTCGTGCTCACCTGATCGGCCACCAGCTCGAACGATTCGAAGTCTTCATCGCCATCGTAGTCGATCCACGCTGCATAGCGGGTGCCCACGAAGGGGCCGGCGGTGATGGTGAGGAAGTAGGAGCTTCCGGCCTGCAGGCGGGTCCAGCGGCCGGTTCCAGTGTAGGTGTAGTCCTGGTACGAGGTGCCGGGCGTGAACGTGGTGGTGTTGTCAATCGCTTCCGCGCCGCCGATCAGCACACGGGCCACGTAGCTGCCGCCATCGGGGCCGAAGGTGGTGGTGGGGGTGCAGGGTTGGGCGGCTGCTTCGCTGATCGTGGCGATGAGGAGGGCGGCGGACAGGGTCAGTCGCATGGTTGCTCGGTGTGGTGCGCGAAGGAAGGGGCGCCCGGAGGGGCTGCGGCGGAGTTCTAGAACACGGATGCCCCGATGCGCCTCCAGGGGAGGTTTGCCCAATAAAGACATCGTGCCATGCGCATCCCGACTGCTGCTCTCGCCATAGGCCTGCTCTCCGTCACGGCATCCGCACAGGATGGGGTGTTCGATCCATCCTTCAATCCCACGGATCAGGGCATGGGGCGGATGGATGGGTTGCGATGGTCCGATCAAGGACAACAGGATGCATTTCCAGGCGAGGGTGTTCGCGTGCTGGCTGTTCAGCCTGATGGGAAACTGCTTGTAGGAGGACTATTCACGGGGGGAGCTTCCGGCATAGAGGACCCTGTTCTTCGTCCGGGTATCGCGCGTTTGAACACCGATGGCACTGCCGATGCCAGCTTCTCAGTTGGAACAGGCTTCGACGGAGCAGTCGAGACAATCGTGCTCCAGCCTGATGGGAGGATACTTGTCGGTGGCGCATTTCTGACCTGTCAAGGACAACCGCGGAAGGGTGTCGCACGGCTTAATCCGGATGGTTCACTTGACGGGACGTTCACAGTAGGGGCAGGTACGGGCGGCACCGTCTTCGAGGCAGCCTTGCAACCGGATGGCCGCATACTGCTGGGAGGCAACTTCACCACATTCAATGGGCAACCCGCCAACCGTGTCCTTCGCTTGTTCGCCGATGGATCCCTTGATCCATCTTTCAGCACGGGTGCAGGACCCAATGCCAATGTACGGGCCATCGCCGTGCAGACGGATGGGCGTGTGCTTATCGGCGGGGATTTCACATTCGTCCAAGCGGCACCGCGTTCACATCTTGCTCGGCTGTTGCCGAATGGCGCCGTCGATCCGGATTACAACAATGGCTCCTTGGGTATTGGTCCAAGCTCGGTCGTCACTGATATCGTTGTCGGTGCGGGGGGCTCGGCTTACATCGGAGGCCTGTTCTCGGAATTCAACGGTTCCCCATCACTTGCACCCATCAAGTTGTTATGGAGCGGTCAGCGAGACCCCGCTTTCAACATGGCATCCTCCGAGACCCCTGCAACGTTCAACCAAGAAGCTGTCGGGCTCCATTACGATGCGGCTGCCAACGTGCTCACCGCGTGGAGCCGGGGTGATCTGCGGAAAGTGAATGGAACCAGCGGGGCCAGGCTGCACGGGTACTTCGGCGGCTATGAATCGTGGTTCTACCAGCTGTACTGCGGCACCCTATTCGCCACGAGCAAGGCAGCTGTTGGGCCGGACGGGAGCATGTACATCCTCCTGGACGGCTTGTTCCGCCTGAACAATGACCTCACCATGGATGATTCGTTCCGCGCCGGTTCCGGATTGAATCGTCTTCCGGACCATGTGCAGATGACTCTGGACTCTGCAGGCCGTGTTGTCATGGCCGCGCGTGACGGCGCATATTGGCCTTTGACATCATTCAATGGCGCGTTTCATCCGAACATGCTGCGCTTGACACTGGATGGTGACATCGACCCGGGCTTTTTCAGGCATGGACAGACCACCGGGGAGTTCAGCGGCATCGAGTCATTTGGTGGCGACACGCTGCTCCTCAGCGGTGTGTTCTCCACGATGTGCCCGGGAGGTGGTCTTGGGGAAACGCTCCTGATCCTCAAGGAGAGCACCGGTACCGTCTTGCCGGTCGCGGGCTCCAATGGGTATTTCGGACTGATCGTGCGCCAAGCGAGTGGTCGTACGGTGTATTCCGGCCTGTCTCTTGAAGGCCCTTTCGTGAAGCGGCTCATGCCTGATCTGTCGATGGACGTGACTTATCTCACGACCCTCTTCAGTCCCGGCGAGCTGTATTGCATGGCTGAGGCCCCTGGCGGCGGTGTCTACATCGGTGGCGAGTTCACCTCGGCCAATGGCCTTTCGCGGAATCGTATTGTGCGGATCAACGTCGACGGTGGCGTGGACCCTGCCTTTGACCCCCTGAGTGGTTTCGACGGACCGGTGCGCGAAATGGTGGTGAACCCTGATGGAACCATCGTTTGCGTGGGTGATTTCTCGAGCTATCGAGGGATGCAGGCGCCGCGCATCGCCAAGCTCCTGCCCAATGCGGCAATGGACCCCGGATTCAATGCAGGTTCAGGGTTCCCGATCACGCCGGAATGCATGGTGCGCTATCCAGACGGTCGGATTCTCATCGGCGGAGCCTTTCAGGCCTATGACGGCCATCCTGCACATGGCATTATCTGCCTCCATGCGGATGGGTCCGTGGATGACAGCTTCGATCAAGGTAGCGGCTTCCGCATGAATAACGCCTCATCGAACGGTGGTGTCCCTGGCACTGGGGCGGTGGTTGCTATGGAGCTTCAGCCCAACGGCCAGGTGGTCTGCCTCGGTGAGTTCCACATGTACGATGGGCATGGACGCAACCGGGTCGCACGGATCGGTTCGGGGGCAAGTGTCCTGATCAGTGCGCGGGTGATGCTGGAGGGCGCGTTCGACGCGGATGCCTTCGATGGGGAAGGAGGGATGGCGCCGTTGATCCCCAGGGCCCAGTTGCCATTGACGGAGCCCTACCGTGGGCTGGGCTTCCTGCATGTGCGCGGCGGCAGCGAGTCCACCTCGGCAGCGGTCATGCAGATGCAGGGCGCCGGCGCCATCATCGACTGGGTGCTGGTGGAGCTCCGCGATGCGCAGGACCCGGCACAGATCGTGGCCACGCGCAGTGGGCTGCTGCGCGCCGATGGGTGGATCGCCGATATGGATGGCAGCAGCCCTTTGCGCTTCCTCGGCACGCCCATGGGGCAGTATTTCCTCGCCGTGCGGCATCGGAATCACCTTGGTATCATGAGCGAGGCACCGCTGTTCCTGGGTTCACAGGCCATCCCCATCGACTTCACAGGACCGAACTACGGCACGTTCGGCACCGCTGCGCAGAAGGAAGTGGGCGGGAAGCGCATGCTGTGGGCCGGCGATGCCGATAGCGATGGCGTGATCAAGTATGTAGGTGAAGGCAATGACCGCGACCCGGTGCTGGTGGCGATCGGTGGCAACGTCCCGACGAATGTCGTCACGGGCTATGCGCGGGAGGACATCAACCTGGATGGCCTGGTGAAGTACGTGGGCGAGTCCAACGACCGGGATCCCATCCTGGTGAACATCGGCGGGAGCGTTCCGACCAGCATAAGAGCCGCGCAGCTTCCGTAGGTGCGCATGCCTGAGCGGAATGCCCGCCGTCGGGCAGGTACTTTCGCCGCATGATCAACGGCAAGGAGGCCATGGTGGAGGAGTTCGTGCTCCATCGCATCGGCACGGAAGGGGCGCCTAGCATCCTCAGCGACTACAGCGCGGTGCTCCAGGGGCCCGAGGAGCAGGAGTTCCTGCGGAAGCTCTTCCTGAAGCCCTTCGCGAACGTGGTGCAGACCAGTGAGTTCGCCGGCCGGGAGGGCGAAGCGAACATCCTTGAAGGCCTCTGCGCGAAGGCGGCGAAGGGCAAGGACCTCGTGGGCGTCTCGCGCGCCATCGCCAAGCACCTCATCGATGTGGCCAACGCCCATGAGGCGCGCAGCGGCGACCTGTTCGTGGCGTGCTTCAATGGTGTTGAGCTCGGCGGCGCGGTGCACGATGCGCTCGGCATCCTCAAGTTCGATGAGAAGGAGGTCTTCATCGAGAGCAAGGCCGAAGGAGAGGCCTTGGCCATGCAGCTGAAGCGCGGGCTCGGCGGGCGCAAACCGGACCAAGCGTTGCTCGTGGTCTTCACGGCGGAGGCGCCCACGCTCTTCGTGATCGACGATGATCCGCGCCAGCCCTATTGGCAGCAGGCCTTCATCGGGCTCCGCGCCAAGCGCGATCATGTGAACAGCACGCGCAACGTGCTCGAGATGACGCGCGCCTTCATCACCGAGCAGCTCCCCCAGGACTACGAGATCCCCAAGACCGATCAGATCGACCTGCTGAACCGCTCAGTGCAGTACTTCAAGGAGAACACGGAGTACGACCGGGGCTCCTTCGCGCGCGAGGTGTTCCAGAACGATGAAGTGGCCGGCTCCTTCGAGCGCTTCGGCAGCCGGTTCCAGGAGGAGCGGGCGGTGGACCTCGATGAGCGCTTCGCCATCAGCGCCGATGCCGTGAAGAAGCAGGCCCGCGTGTTCAAGAGCGTGCTCAAGCTCGACAAGGACTTCCACATCTACATCCACGGCGATCGCAACAAGATCGAGCGCGGCGTTGACGAGAACGGCCGGAAGTTCTACAAGATCTACTACGAGCAGGAGCTGTGATGCGCAAGGCCGGGCACCATGCGCGCGGAGGGTCGTTGAGGCGGCACCGCTAACGAAGGTTATATTGATTCGGGCGCATGGCGCCCATTGCTTTGACCGCACCTGAGCCAGCGCATGCACCGCACAACGCGCCTGGCCAACGATGCGACCATGAAGCTCCTTCCTGCTGCTCTCCTAAGCGCCGCGCTGCTCTTCCACCTATCGGTGAATGCCCAGCCGGGCACGGTCGATCCCACTTTCGATCCCGGCGCCGGGCCGAATAATCGTGTGCTCGTCACCGCCGTGCAGGCCGATGGCAAGGTGCTCATCGCCGGCGATTTCACGCAGGTGGCCGGCACGCCGCGAAACAGGATCGCCCGGCTGAATGCCGACGGCAGCCTCGATGCCACCTTCGATCCGGGCTCAGGGCCGCAATTCGCCGTGTTCGCCATCGCTGTTCAAGCCGATGGGAGGATCCTGGTCGGCGGGCACTTCAACACCTTCAATGGGACATCAAGTGGGATGATCGCACGGTTGAATGCCGATGGCAGCCTGGATAGCGGATTCACGCCTGGCTCCGGCGCCGATTGGCTGGTCCTTTCCATCGCCGTGCAGCCCGATGGCCGGATCCTGGTAGGCGGCAATTTCGATTCATTCAACGGACTGCCGCGTTCAGGCATCACCCGGCTCAATGCCGACGGCAGCCAGGACCTCAGCTTCAATCCCGGCACCGGACTGGCCACCACCGGCGCGGCGAAGACGGTGAACGCCTTCGCGCTGCAGCCCGACGGTCGCATCGTCATCGCCGGTCAGTTCAGCAGCTACAATGGCACCGCGCGCAGCTGCATCGCGCGCTTGAATGCCGATGGCAGCCTGGATGCCTCCTTCAATCCCGGCACGGGCGCCACGAACGGCGATATCGACGACATGGTACGGCAACCGGATGGCAAGCTCGTGATTGCGGGCAACTTCACGAACTACAATGGCACCTCGACTCCGCGTTTCGCGCGCGTGAACCCCGATGGCTCCTTGGATACGGGCTTCAGCACGGGCACCGGCCCCGACAGCTTCGTGCTCGCGCTGGCGCTGCAAGCCGATGGGCGCATCCTGCTCGGCGGTTTCTTCGATTCCTATAACGATGTGGTGGTCCGCGATGTGGCGCGCGTGAATCCCGATGGCACCTTGGATGAGACCTACGGCTCCATACCCGGTGCATTCGGACTCGACAACGGCATCTACGACATCGCCTTGCAAGCCGATGGCAAGCTCATCATCGGCGGCCTGTACTCCCAGTTCGACGAAACGCTGCGCAATAACATGGCGCGATTGGAGAGCGGCGGGTTCCTGGATGTGAGCGAGGGCCCGAACCCGGCAAGGCAGCTGTTGGCGTGGCCGAATCCAACCACCTCCCTGCTCATGCTCCCGGTTGCTGCTTCAGGAACCATTGTTGATGCGCGAGGGCGCGAGGTTCAGGCATTCACGCGAAGCACCGCGTTGGATGTTGCCGTATTGGCTCCAGGCAGCTACATCCTTCGCACGGATGATGGGCAGTCGGTGCCTTTCCTGCGGGAATAGCGGAACTTCATCCGCCGATGCTCACCATGGGCCTCGCGCTCAGGTCGTGCAGCACCTCTTCCTGCTTCTCCGGCTTGAATTGCGGCAAGCCACCCAGCATCGCATGCTTCGCCAGCACGTTCGCCTCGATCAACGGGGCGATGTCATCGCCGTTCCGCAACGCTGAGAGCAGGTCCGTCTCCTCCCGCGCGAAGAGGCAGTTGCGCATCTTGCCTTCGGCTGTCAGGCGCAGGCGGTCGCAGCTGCCGCAAAAGGGCTCGGTCACCGTGCTGATCACCGCGAAGGTGCCTTTCCAGCCGGGCACGCGGTAGGCCTTGGCCGTGCTGTGCGGGTCGTCGTCCAGCTTCTCGAAGCTGTGCACGCTGCCGATGTGGCCCAGCATCTCGGCGTAGGTGTACACGCGCTCGCGGCCCCAGTGGTTGCCGGCGAAGGGCATGAACTCGATGAAGCGCACATGGATGTCGCTGTCGCGCGTCAGCTCAACGAAGCGCAGGATCTCGTCATCGTTCACGTCGCGCATGACCACCATGTTCACCTTCACCCGCAAGCCGCGCTCCAACGCTGAGCGGATATTGCTCCAGACCGTGCCGAAGCCGTCGCGTCGCGTGATCCTCTTGAAGCGCTCGGCATCGAAGGAGTCAAGGCTTATGTTGAGGCCCTGCAATCCCGCATCGACCAGGCCATCCAGGTGCTTGTGCAGACTGAGCGCGTTGGTGGTAAGGCCCAGCGATGCGCCGAGCTGTGCCATGTCACGTACGATGTCCACGGCATCCGGTCGCACCAAGGGCTCGCCTCCCGTGAGCCTGATCTTGTTCACGCCGTACCGCTCCACGAACAGCCGGGCGATGGTGGCGATCTCCTCCCGCGTCATCAGTTCCTCCTGCTTCAGGAAGTGCTGGTCCTCTGGCATGCAGTAGGTGCAGCGCAGGTCGCACTTGTCCACGATGCTGATGCGCAGGCTGCGGTGCGTGCGGCCGTGGCCGTCGGTGAGCGCGATCATGGGCGCAACGAAGGTACCGTGCTACCTTTTCGCCGCGGTGCTTGCCACCGTATCGTGTATGCGCAGCTTCCTATCTCTGCCCGTGGTCATGCTCTTCGCCGGTTGCGCCTCCAAGCCGCCCGGCATGACGCCGGTGCGACCTTTTGCGGTGGACCGCTACTTGGGCCTGTGGTATGAGGTGGCCCGCTTGGACCATTCCTTCGAGCGCGGCCTGGAGCATGTCACAGCACAATACGACCGCAACGCGGACGGTTCCATCCGCGTGCTGAACCGCGGCTACGATGCCGCCCAAGGACGGTGGAAGGAAGCGACGGGAAAGGCAAAGCTGGCAGGTGCGGCCGATGAGGGACGGCTGAAGGTGTCCTTCTTCGGTCCCTTCTATGGCGGATACAATGTCGTGGCGCTCGATCCGGACTACCGCCATGCCCTGGTGGTGGGCAACAGCACGAAGTACCTGTGGATCCTGTCACGAACACCCGAACTGCCGGAGGAGGCCCGCGTCCGCTATCTGGCGCTGGCCCGTGAGCTGGGCTGCGATCCCGATGCGCTCATCTGGGTGAGGCACGATCAAGCACCGGCAAATGGCATGGCGCCTTGGATGCCTCATTGAGCTGCCCCATTCCAATGACCATCGGACGATGAAGCACAAGGCCTCTCTGCTGCGCTGCACCTGGCCCGGCGCCGACGCCCTCATGCTCGCCTACCACGACACCGTATGGGGGACGCCGGAGCATGACGATGTGAAGCTCTACGCCAAGCTGGTGCTCGATGGGGCCCAGGCAGGCCTGAGCTGGAAGACCATCCTGTACCGCAGCGAGGGCTATCGGAAGGCCTTTGACGATTGGAACGTGGAGAAGATCGCCCGGTACGGGAAGAGGGACGTTGAGCGTCTGCTGGCCGACGAAGGCATCATCCGCAACCGGGCCAAGGTGGAGAGCGCCATCAAGAACGCCCAGGCCTGGCTCCGGATCATGGAAGGGGGGAAGGGCGCCTTCAACGACTTCCTGTGGAAGCATGTGGACCACCGGACGGTCGTGAACCGTTGGACCGACACCCGGCAGCTGCCCGCGAGCACCCCGGTCTCTGATGCGCTGAGCAAAGACCTGAGGAAGGCGGGCTTCAGCTTCGTGGGCACCACCATCGTCTACGCCTACATGCAGGCCATCGGCATGGTGGACGACCATCTGGTGGGCTGCTTCCGCAAGGCGAAGGGATAGGCGGTAGTTTCGGGGCGTGAGCGTGCGTGTGCCTGTAGACCCGGTGGCGATCCTGCGGGTGGAAGCCGGGGTATCCGCGCCGGCGGATGACCTGTTGGTCACCGAGGAGCCTTTGGAGATCCGCCTCGGTCACGGGCCGCTCGACGATCGCCGGGAGTTCCGGCTGAGCGTGACCATGCGCACGCCGGGTCATGACGAGGAGCTCGCGCTGGGATTTCTCTTCACCGAAGGGCTTATCGCGGCGCCGGACGAGGTGCTGCGCGTGGCCTACTGTGCGAACGTGAAGCCCGAGGAGCGCGGCAACGTGGTGCGCGCCGAGCTGCGGCCGGACATCGAGCTGGATCCCTTGCGCTGGCAGCGCAACTTCTACACCACCAGCAGCTGCGGGGTCTGCGGCAAGAGCAGCATCGAGGCGGTCCATGCGCAGTGCCCGCGGACCATCCGGCCCTGGGGTGGGGTCGATGCGGAAGTGATCACGGCCTTGCCGGACCGCATGCGTGCGGCACAGGCGGTATTCAGGCATACGGGGGGTATCCATGCGGCCGCGCTGTTCGATCGTGAGGGAAGGCTCCTGGTGCTGCGCGAGGATGTGGGCCGCCACAATGCTGTGGACAAGGTGATCGGGGCGGCGCTCAATGCCCGGCTGCCGACCGAGAAGAGCATGCTGCTCGTCAGTGGCCGCGCGGGCTTCGAGCTCGTGCAGAAGTGCGTGGTGGCGGGCATCCCTTTGATGGCCGCCGTAGGAGCGCCCTCCTCCTTGGCCGTGCAGCTGGCGCGCGATAGCGGTCTCACGCTCTTGGGCTTCCTCCGCGACGACCGCTTCAATATCTATGCAGGCGGAGCATGAGCGCATCTACCCGCATCCCTTCGGAGCGCATCGCGGAGCTCACCCGCGAACCCATCGCCATCACACCCTATGATCCGGCCTGGCCAGCGCGGTATGCGGCCGAAGAGGCCCGACTCAAGGCTGCGCTGCCCGGCGACCTCTGCACGTGCATCGCCCATATCGGGAGCACGGCCGTCCCCGGCCTCAGTGCCAAGCCGGTCATCGACATCCAAGTGGAGGTGACCGACCTGGGCCGTGTTCGCATCGAAGTGGTGCCGGTGATGAAGCAGCTCGGCTATGAGTTCATCTGGCGGCCCAGCATGGGCGAGCGGGCGCCATGGTATGCCTGGTTCATTGCGCGCGATGGGGCGGGAAACCGGATGGTGCATGTCCATATGGTGGAACCGGATCACGCCACAGCGGACCGCCTGCTCTTTCGCGACTACCTGCGGGCCCGCCCGGAGGCTGCCGCGGCCTATGAATCCCTCAAGCGCGCATTGGCGCAGGAGTTCCCGAATGACCGTGCGGCGTACACGGCGCACAAGTCGGCATTCATCCAGGATGCGCTGCGCGAGGCGCGCGGAACAGCCACCCCGCCGGAGGCCTAGGGGCCGAAACCATCGGGAGCGGATGCCGGGCATCGCAGTCCAAGGCACTGCAGCGTCGGGAATCCGCGCAAGGCCTTGTGCGCTTTAATGGCTGATGCCGGACTGCCGCCGGCGGAACCTGTGGGGCGGATCCGTGCCGGGGGGCTAAGGAGAGCTCAGCAGCCAGGCATGCGTCTGGCCGCCTTTCGCCGCCCGCCAGAAGTAGCAGAACCGGTTGCGCTTGCCATTGAGCAGTGCCTGCACCTCCGGATGGTCACGGTCAGCATAGAACAGTTCGATGCGCCCTGTGGCTTCATCGAAGCGGGGCTGCCGGGGGATGCCGTCCGCAACGAAGCTCACAAGGACGCTGCGTGCCTTGCTGCCTTGGCGCGCCGGGGTCCCTGCGAACTCCATGCGGTCGGGTGCGCTGCGAAGGGCCTTGGTGATGCGCAGCACCTCCAAGGCGCCGAATGCCCGTAGACGCTCCGCTGCGCGTGGGCCGCTATCGGATAAGGCTGCCCGGCTGGTGGTCGTTTGCATGACGGAGGCGGTTAAGCGGTGAATATCGGTCTTGACGGCGCGCTTCCCCATGACGGTTTGCCTGCGAAGGCCAAACTTCATGTAGGCTTAACGATCGCATTACCTTGATCAAACCCAGCGGCGGTCCAGCGCGTACTTCACCAGACCGGCGGAGCTGCGGACGTTCAGCTTGGTCATCAGCTTCTTCCGGTGGCTCTTCACGGTCTCTTCGCTGATGAACAGCGCCGCGCCGATCTCGGAATTCGTCCGCTCCAGCGCGATGAGGCGGATGATCTCGCGCTCCCGTGCGGTCAAGCCGATGTATTCCCCATCGGGACGCTTCTCCGTGTAGCGATACCCATTGGCTACGCTCACCTGAGCGGCCTGGCTCAGGAAGCGCTGGCCTTGCACGCAGCTGCATATGGCTTCCACCAGCTCTTCGCGCGGGCCGCCTTTCACCAGGTACCCGCATGCACCCTCGATGAGCATGCTGTTCACGTATTCGATCTCGGTCAGGGCCGAGAAGGCGAGCACCCGCAGCCCGGGGAACTCCCGGTGGATGGCCCGCATGGTGTCGATGCCATCCTTGCCGGGCAGCGAAACCTCCAAGAGCACCAGATCAGCTGGCGTCCGGCGCAGGAAGTCCAGCAGTTCCGTTCCGGTGCGCACATGTCCGGTCACCTGCAATCCGTCCACCCCCTGCAGCCACGACCGAACGCCTTCGGCGATCAGCTCCAGCGGGTCGGCGATGACGATGCGCGTGCCTTCCATGGATCATGCGCCCATCCAGAGGGGAAGGGCCCATCGAAGCTAACGCCTGCAGGGCACTCCGCACGGCACGGCTCCTGGTTTCACCCGTTGTGGGCGATCCGCCCGGCAGACCGGCTCCGCCCGAGGGCAGAGGGGACCTGGGTCCGCAGCCATTCCAGTGCGGCGGCCTCCTTCCGGAAGACCCGCGCCGGAAAGGGCTGGGGGAACCAGTTGAAATAGAACCTGGAGACGCTGTGCATCAAGGGCGCCGGGGCTACTACGGCCAGTGCGGCGATCCGTCGATGGTCGCGCTCGCCCAGGAAGTGGTCCACGTTGGTAGCCTCCGGTGCGACCGGCACTTCTGGCGGGATGATGACCAGCAGGGCGTGCGGCTCACCGCCAAGCGATCGCTCCAGCGCACGGGCGGCCTTGCGGATGTGGTCGGGCTCGAAGCGCATGCTCGCCTTGTAGCGCTGCACGAGGAGCCGCGGTTCCGGCTGTTCAATGGTGAAGAGCGGGGCAGGGGGTAGGTTCCTGGCCATGGGGTAGGGTGGGACTCTTCCGGGTCATGGCTCCTCCACCGGTGCACCCTTGCTGCATGCACCGGCTGATGCAATGACGTGGATCCCGCCATCGGGTTGGTTCCCCGCCGCTAGCCGAACAGGTGGCTGAGGACCTCCTCCACGCGCCCAACCTGCACCAAGGCCATGCCCTTGGGGTTGCCGACCCCCTTGGTGCCCCGGGGGATGAACATGCGCGAGAAGCCCATCTTCTGCGCTTCGGCGATGCGCTGCTCGGTGCGGGTCACGGGGCGGATCTCGCCGGTGAGACCGACCTCCCCGCAGAACGCGCAGTCCATGGGGATCGGGATATCGGCGTTGCTGCTGAGCACCGCGCACACCACTGCGAGGTCGATGGCCGGCTCCTCCACGCGGAAGCCGCCGGCGAGGTTGAGGAACACGTCCTTCTGCCCAAGCCGGAATCCGCAGCGCTTCTCAAGCACCGCCAGCAGCATGTTCATGCGCCGCAGGTCGAAGCCCGTGGCGCTGCGCTGCGGCGTGCCGTATACGGCGCTGCTCACCAGCGCCTGCACCTCGATCAGCAGCGGGCGCTGCCCTTCGAGCGTCGCGCTCACGGCCACGCCGCTGGGGCGCTCGCGGCGGTCCCCGAGCAGCACCTGGCTGGGGTCCTCCACGGCCGCAAGACCGGTGCCGTGCATCTCGTAGATGCCCAGCTCGTTCGTGCTGCCGAAACGGTTCTTCAGGGGGCGCAGCAGCCGGTAGGCGTGGTCACGGTCGCCCTCGAACTGCAGCACGCAGTCCACCATGTGCTCCAGCACCTTGGGGCCGGCGATGAAGCCGTCCTTGGTGATGTGACCGATGAGCACCATGGGCACATCGGTGGCCTTGGCGAAGCGCATGAGCTCGGCTGTGCATTCCCGCACCTGTCCCACGCTGCCGGGGCTGGCATCGAGGGTGGCGGTGTGCAGCGTCTGTACGCTGTCGATCACCACCAGCCCCGGCCGCAAGGCTTCGATGTGCTTGAAGATGTTCTGGGTGTTGGTCTCCGTCAGCACATAGCATCCTTCTCCCACGGCCGCGCCGGCTTCCTGCTGCAGGCGCTCCGCACGCATCTTCACCTGGTGCTCGCTCTCCTCGCCGCTCACGTACAGGGTGCGCAGGTGCGGATTGCGCAGCGCGGTCTGCAGCAGCAGCGTGCTCTTGCC
>DDRC01000235.1 GCA_002342985.1 Flavobacteriales bacterium UBA2426 | reverse complement strand
GAGGTAGGTGCTGCTGCCGCAGCCGTTGTCGGCGATCGCCAGGTTGTTGCCGCAGGCGCCGTTGCGGATGGGGGTGGGCGCGTTGGTGGTGGTGAAGAGGATGCCCGCGCTGTTGGTGCTGTAGTCACCGCCGCCGCAATCGCGCCGCACGAAGTAGCGGTACTGCGTGTTCGGCGCCAGGCCCGTGATCAGCGCCGGCGACACGCTGGCGCTGATCACCGTGCCGTTCAGCCCCGGCGTGGGGCCAGCGCCCGGTGCGGTGAAGGTGGCCGCCGGCCCGTACTCCACGAGGTAGTTGCCGGGAGGGCCGGAGAAATTGGCGCCCGCCTGGCTGTTGGTGATCCCCGTGGCCGCCGCCGCGGTGGGCGACGGGCAGGTGAGCAGCTGCCACTCCAGCGTGTAGGTGCCCGTGCCGCTGCCGTAGCCGTCCTGGATCCACCATACGCGCTGGGTGCTGCCCGTGGTGTTGGTCCATTCCACCCAGGCCACCTCGCCGCCGTCGTCATCCACGCAGGCGATCACGGTGCTGCCGGGGCAGGCGCCGCCGTAGCGCACGTAATGCTGTGAATCATAGTTGTTGGCCTGCTGGCGGATGCGGAGCTGGTTCCCGTCGGGCACGTCGATGAAGTAGATGGCGTCGGCCGCCGCGTTGGCGCTGGCGGTGCCGCAGGCGAAGCTGAAATCGGCCGTGCGGCCCACGGTGGTGCCTGGCAGGGGGCTGGTCTCCGCGGCGAGGTTCAGCGCGTTCACGCAGTTCTCCGCGCTGGGGCAGCCCGGCGCATTGGTGAAGGATCCGAAGTTGCGGTTGCAGAGCGCATCGGTCTCGTGCAGCAGCCATACGTTCACCGCATCGCCCATCGCGAAGGGCCCGATGGTCTGCACATCGTAGTCGAGCAGGCCGGGGATGTCCGTGGGCGGGCCGCCGTTCACGGTGTAGCGCAGCGTGGTGGTGGACGCATCGCCCGTGAAGAGCACCTCCGCATCGATGGTGAAGCTGTACGCGTTGCAGTCGGTGTTCACCGTGATGACGGCATCCGGGTCCACGCAGCCGGCGGTGCATTCAGCCTCGAAGACCCATGGGCTTTGCTGCCCGCTGGCGCAGCTGTTCGATCCGTCGCTGTCGATCTCCAGGAAGAGCTCATCGCCCGCCGAGGTGCCCGACACGCCGAACAGGTCGGTGAAGCTGCCCGTGAGCTGCGCGATGGGGGGTGCGTTGTTGTCGCTGCCGCTGTAGGCGCGGATCACATCGTTCGGGTCCATGGTGCCCGAGACGAAGCTGAGGGTGATGGTCTCGAAGGGGTTGCTGGCAATGAAGTGGAAGGTGCGCGTGTCGCCGTTGCGGTAGCAATGGGAGAGCGTCTGGCTGGTGCCGCAGGCGATGGGGATGGGGCAGTTGGAGTAGAGCGTGGCCTCCGCTGCGCCGCAATTGCTGATGCCGTTGTTGAGGGAGCAGGCCACCTCGCTGCCCACGGCGAAGGGGCCGATGGTGGTGATGCCCAGCGGCAGGCTGTTGAGGGCGAAGGGCGTTCCATCCACGGTGTACACGAGGTGGGCCGTGGTGCCGGCGCCATAGCCCGTCACGTTCACCTGCACGCTGAACTGGTTGCTGCCGCAATCGTCAACGGGCGTGAAGGTGGCCGTGGGCGGCGTGCACAGGTTAACGCGCACGTAGCGCACGGCGCCTGCGTCCTGGCCCACCGCGTCGCACACGCGCAGCGTCCAGGTGCCGGTGGGGTCCTGGCCGTTGTGGAAGCCGCTGAGCGACTGGCTGGGCGCCCAGGTGCCCACGTTGGTGCTGCTGCCCACCACGCCGCTGAGCGGAGCGCCGCCGTCCTGGAAGGTGAAGAGGCCGCCCGGGCAGGCCGCGGCGTTGCCGAACTGGGTGCCGCTGCCGCCGGCCGCGGCGGTGAGCAGGCCCACCTCGGTGTTGTCAGGTGCGCGCAGGAACATGCGCAGGTCGCTGCCCCAGGTGTGGCTGACGATGACATCCACGCTCCGCACGAAGACGTCGGTGCCCAGTGCGGTGCCGGTGCTGGAGAGGCAGAAGGGGACCGACGTGTAATTGCCGGTGCCGCAGCCGTTGTCGGGGATGGGGTGCGCGGCGGCGCCGTGGCAGGTGCTGCCCTGGTCCGTGAAGTTGAAGCTTCCCAGGCCCAGGTTGCAGAGGCTGTTGCCGTTGTGCACCACCGTCACCGTGCGCGGCGATCCGAAGGGGATGCCACTGACCGTGTAAGTGCCCGGGCCCACGTTGCTGTGCACGTTGGTGCCCGTGGGCGATTGGATGGTGACGCTGGGCGCATCGCCAATGCCGGTCACGTTCACCTGGATGCCGTAGGTGCCGGTGGCGCAATCGGTCACCACGCTGGCCGTCGCGCTCGGGGCCGTGCAATTCACCGGGGTCCAGGTGTAGGTGAGGCCGCTGCTCCAGCTCTTGGCCGGGCTGGCGCTGGTGAAGCGCATGGCGCTGGTGTTGGCGGTGCCGGCCAGGCTGGTGGCCCAGTTCTCGCTGCCGGTGCCCACCAGGCGGTTGTTCACGTCGGTGGCGAAGGCGTTGCTCGGGCCGCGCAGCCCCACCTGCGGCTGCTGCGCCGTGCTGTTGGCCGGGCCGCTGGCGAAGGGTCCGTACACGGTGCGGATCTCACCGGTGGCCGTGTTCAGCCGCACCTGGAAGGAGAAGGATTCCGAGAGGCCGAAGAAGCTGTAGCGCCTTAGGCCGCGCCACTGCACCACCACCTCGTTGCCCACCGTCTGCCACCGCACGTCGCGGGTGCCCGAGGAGGCGTTCACGAGGTCGGCGCCGAAGGCCGAGATGCAGCGCTGGTAGGTGGCGGTGCTGCTGAGCGGGGTGTAGTTATTGCCGGCGGGCGCCGATCCGAAGGTGATGAAGCCGTTGGTGGAGACGTACAGCTGGGTGTACGCGGTGCCGTTGAAGGTGAAGGCCGGGATGGTCTGCGCTGCCGACACGTTGTCATCGAAGGTGGTGGCCCAGAGCTGGGTGCCGCCGGTGATTGCTGTGAAGGTGCCCGGGGATTGGCTGAAGGCGTACATCGAGGCCACCTGGGCGCGGGCAAGGGCTGGAGGTACCAGCAGGGCCATCAGGAGCAGCAGCCGCAGAAAGGCAGCAGGCCAGGTAGGGTTGGCGTGGTGCATGGAAGGAAGGTGTTAGGGGGATGGGTGGGCTTTCGGTCTCCCAACCGGCTCGGACGGGTTCCCCACCGGCGCGGCTTGCAGTCCGCTTCCGGATCGGTCGACTCAGAACGCCTGTTCGGCGACGTATTCTGGTGAATCGACGATCGAAACTAGCGGGGCAAGATGACGATTGTCAAGTTTTTCTATCGACGAATAATCAACAGTTTCATATGAATATGCATTTGCCATCGACGAAAAGCCTTGCGGACCGCCCGGGCTCCTGCCGGTCCGTTGCGCTGCGCAAGACGAGGCAGGTGCCTGGGCCCCAATGCAGCGGCCCCCACCGTTTCGGGTGGGGGCCGCGCACAAGGGGTCGGTTCAGCCGAGGCTTACTTCTGGATCACCAGTCGCTCG
>DDRC01000189.1:2665-13731 GCA_002342985.1 Flavobacteriales bacterium UBA2426 | reverse complement strand
GGTGAAGTAGCGCGGGAACTCCAGGATGCGCACTTGTTTGTGGCGGTACGGACCGAAGTGGGTGGTGTAGTAGTCCAGCGCCTTCTTCATGCTGTTCACCATGCGTGGCACGTTCACGGCGTGGGCGGGATCGTAGTACACCTCCACGTCCACCGGTTCGCCGCCACCGGAAGGGGTCCAGCGCTGGCGTTCCACGGCGTAGCGGGCGCTCAGGAAGCTGTAGAAGTTCATGCTGGGGTGGTCGAGCTCGTACTGGAAGTAGCGACGGCCGTTGGCGGTCCACTCCTTGCGCAGTGAGCCGGGCGCCACGGCGATCTGGTCGGCCTCGGTGCTGATGGTGGTGCGCACGTTCACCCAGTCGCTGTAGGGGAACAGGTAGGTGTGCCGGCGCTGCGCGGGATCTTCCGTGAGGCGAGGCATGCGTTCCTTCTCGGGCAGCCCTCGCTTGCGTCGTTCGTTGCGGTCGCTGAGTTCGCCGTCCGCCGAGTAGCCGATGTGTGGCAGCAGGTCCATGTTGTTGAAGAAGGTGCCGTTCTCCACCAGTTGGATGAAGGAGACCTCGTTCTCGAAGCCTTTCGCCTCGTAGCCGCCTTTCACTGTGAAGCGCAGTTCCTCGCCGGGCTGCAGTGGTCGCGCCAAGCGGTAGATGAGGTAGTCGAGCTTCTCATCATGGAGCACACGTTCGGCGTCCGGGATCTCAAGCGTGATGCGCTCATCATCGGGCAGGATGAAGTGCACCGAGTCGATGGCCACATCGTACACGTTGCGCGTGATGACCTCCGCCTCGTAGTTCAGGCGGCGCTCGCTCGGCCACAGCTCGATGGCAAAGGTGATATCCTGGTAGTGCGGCTGTGGGATGCCCTGGTACTTCTTGTAGGTGCGCTCGTAGCGCTCGGCCTCGTCCTCCTGCACATCACCGGTGGTGTATTTGTTCAGCACCTTGGTGTTGTAGTAGCCCCACGCGCCGAGCAGCACCCAGAGGACGACCAGCGGCAGGGCGATGGCTTTGTTGGCACCGAAGCGCACACCGGCCGTGCTGAACCGCCAGCGCGCGCCTTCCTCCCGGCCGCGCACGGTGAAGAGGAAGGCCACGAACAACAGGAGCAGTCCGAAGACCCACCAATAAGTTTTGAAGAAGATCCACCCCGGAATGGTGGGACCATAGCCCGCCATGTCGGAATACCGGATCCCCGGAGAGCCACCCATGATCACCAGGTTGCTCGATACGTCGATGCCGTTCCAGAGGAAGATGTTCAGCGTGACGATGAGGATGAACACGAAGAAGCCCAGGTACTTGTTGTTCACCAGGGTGTGCACGCAGAGGGCGAGCATGGTGAGGAACCCGAAGCTGACGAGCGCCGGTCCGATGAGGTAGAAGAGGTAGACCGAAGGCTGCAGATGGGTCCATCCGTTCAGCAGCTGCGTGATCATGCCTGCGGCCGTGCTCAGCAGCATCACGATGCCGAGGAGCACCAGCATGGTGGTGAACTTCGCCAGCAGGCCCAGGCCGGTGGGCAGGGGCAGCGCATCATGGATGTCCTGCATGCCGGCATCGCGTTCGCGCCACACCAGCACACCGCTGTAGAAGGTGACGATGATGATGACGTAGAGGAAGAGGTTGCCCTCGATGAGGTCGATGACGTTGTAGGTGACCGGATAGGTCACGTTGTCGTACATCTCGGTGACCACGCTGAGCGAGGTGAACAGCTGGATCACACCGAGCAGCATCACGATGATGAAGACCGGTCCCGTGACCACGGCGCGCAGGTCGCTGCGCACCTGCCGCATGAACTGGCGCCAGCGGGCCGACGCGCCATAGCTGCGAGCGGCCTTGGGCAGCACGGTGGCCTTGGTCACCAGGCCTTCCTGTTCAACGGCAACGGCGCCGGCCTTCTGCTTGCGTTCGTGGAAGCTGAAGCGCCAGTAGCCGAAGAGGAACACGCCGATGGAGATGGCGATCCACAGCAGCCGGTTCCACAGCAACACACCGTCCATGGGCAGCAGCAGCGTGTTCTTCTCGCTCACGGTCCAGTACTTGGTCACCTTGTCGGCCGCATTGCCTCCGAAGGGATCCAGCAGGGCACCGATCAGCTCGTTGTCCAGGTCGCTCATCAGGCTCTGCGAGATGAGGTAGCCCACGATGAGGACGATGGCCGTGACGAAGCTGGCGATGGTGCTACGCGTGAGCGAGGCCACGGCGAAGATCACGGCCGCAGCGAAGAGCACGTTCGGTGCGGCGATGAGCAGGAAGCCCTGCAGGTGCGGCGCCAGCAGGTTCGGACCGATGCGCACGGGGTCCAGCCAGGGCATCCAGCTGCCCACCACGATGCCGAGGCTGATGCCCAGCATGGGGATGAGCGCGATGAGCGTGCTGCCGATGAACTTGCCCACCAGGTACTGTGTCTTCGTCACCGGGGTGCTGAAGACGATCTGCGCCGTGCGGTAGTGGAAGTCGCGGATGGCGGCGGCATTGACGAACGCGGTGACCATGAGCAGCCCTAGGAAGCTCATGATCGTGTAGAAGTTGTAGACCACGTTCGGGGCGTTGCGGTACACGTTGCCCGAACTGCCGCCGATCACGATGTTCTCCGTGGCCGTGGCGCCGAAGGTCATCAGGGCCAGCAGCAGCAGGAAGATGTACACCATGGGCTGTCGGAGCGCATGGCGCACCTCGAAGGCGAGGATCCGGTACAGCATCAGGCGGCGGGTTGAAGGTCGGCGGTGCGGATGGCGCTGAAGAAGACATCCTCCAGGTTGGGCTCGGCCGGGGCAAAGCCCTCCTCCGGACGCGTATCGCTGAGCACGTGGATGATGGGACGCCCGGCCACGAGCTTGTTGCTGATCAGCAGGTGCCGGCGGTCGTGGTCCTCCAACTCGCTCTTGGCGATGGCCTTCTCCCACACCCGTCCGTTCAGTTCCTTCAGGGCATCGGCTGGGGCACCGGCGTACAGCAACCGGCCCTTGTTGATGATGGCCATGCGCGAGCACAGCTCCTGCACGTCCTGCACGATGTGGGTGCTGAGGATCACCACCACGTTCTCACCGATCTCGGTGAGCAGGTTGTAGAAGCGGTTGCGTTCGCCGGGGTCGAGGCCGGCGGTGGGCTCGTCCACGATGATGAGCTTCGGTTCACCGATGAGGGCCTGCGCGATGCCGAAGCGCTGTTTCATGCCGCCGCTGAAGCCCGCGATCTTCCGCTTGCGGTGCTCCCACAGGTTCACCTTCTGGAGTAGTGCCGCCACCAGGGCCTTGCGCTCGCCGTTGCGCGTGATGCCCTTCAGCAGGGCGATGTGGTCCAGCATGTCGGCGGCGCTCACCCGGGGGTAGACCCCGAACTCCTGGGGCAGGTAGCCGAGCACCTTGCGCACCTCGTCCTTTCGCTTCAGCACGTCCAGGTCACCGAGCATCGCGGTGCCGGCATCGGCCTCCTGCAGGGTGGCCAGGATGCGCATCAGGGTGCTCTTGCCGGCGCCGTTGGGCCCCAGCAGGCCGAACATGCCGGTGGGGATGGTGAGGCTCACGTTGTCCAGCGCTTTTACGCCGTTGCCGTAGGTCTTGCTGAGGCCGTTGATGACGAGTTGCATGCAGAGGTGGGGGTTATGCAGGTGTGAAGATGGAGCGCTCCCCCGAACCGTCAAGTCGGCCGTGTATGGGCGGTGGAGGCTTGGGATGGACGGTGAGGAGTGGCGCATGCGGGAGGGAGCGACGACGGCACTCCCACTCAAGGGATGTGGTGCCCTTTTTTGCCCCCTCGGTGGACGTTTACTGATCAGCACGTGTCTTATGGCCAATCGGATGCCCATGCGCTTACCAAGTACCCTCCTCGTAGGCTTGATGGCAGTCTCTTCCACCGCCCAACAGGTCGATTGGATGACCAGCTCACCGGTGGGCTACATAATGAACCCCGGTATGCCGCGGCACACGCTGGCATCTGCCCCCGGGCATCTGGTGGCCGCGCGCATGGTGGATGTGCACTTCATCTATGGCGTAACGCCTTACGGCTCGGTGGCGCTCGATGCGCTCGATCCTGCCACGGGCGGCACGCTGCTTTCGTGCCTGCTCCTGGATTCGGTATCGGTCCGTGCGGTCGTTGTGGACCCGGCCGGCATCGCCTACATCGCCGGCCGCTTCATGGGCGATGTGCTCGAGTTCTGCGATGGTTCACAGCTGGCCGGCGTGGGCGGGACCCTGTTCACGGAGAACCACTTCCTGCTCTCTTGGGACCTTGCCAGCGGTGCCCCCCTGTGGATGCGGAACCTCTCCGCCACCTACCCCCAGTGCGAGGACGTGCCCTCCCTGGCACTTGATCCCGAGGGCCACCTGTGGTACATCATGCAGAATTTCCTCGATGGGTACTTGGTACGTGTGGATGTTGCGGGCAACGACGTGGATGCCCGTGCGATCGATGGCATCCGTCGGTTCGGCACCATCAGTTTCGACCCCTGGGGTGGTGCGTATGTGAGCGGCTCCTGCGAGAACGGTACGCTCACCTTCGGCGGTCAGGGATTCCCGGTGGAGAGCGACGAGGGCTACAACATGTTCCTGCTGCGCTACAGGCCGGATGGCACGGCGGGCTTCGCGCAGTTCGCGGCGGATGCCACCTTCCAGGACCCGACCGTGGTGGCCACCGCTGATGGGCATGCGTACCTGGCCGGGGTGCTGATGCAGCCGGAGGCCAGCTGGGGCGGGTTGCTCTTCACGGGGTCGAACTGGGGAAGCGATCTCTATCTGGTGAAGGTGGACAGCACGGGCCAGTTCCTTTGGGGCGTGGAGAGCAACCCCATGACCGGTGTCATTATAGGTGATATGGAGCGCGCCGCTGGACCTTGTATCACAGTGGATGCTGACGACAATGTGTACCTCATGGGTGCCATCCGGGGTGTGGTGGATTGGGGCAATGGCGTGGTGAGCGATGGACAGATCATCAGCCAGCGGAGCCTCACAGTGGTGGCCTTCGAGCCCTCGGGCATGCCGCAATGGGCGGTCACCAGCGAGCCTTCCGCGTGGTACGTATCGGCGCAGACCGCCACGGTCATGGCCGAACCGGGTTCGGTGCATTTCAGCGCTCATGCGGCCGATCCCTTCACGATGGGTCCCTTCACGGTAGGTGCGGAGGATCAGCAATCCGTCGTGCTGGGCCGGATCACGGAGGTGACCACGGGGCTGGAGGCTGTGGTGGCCTCAACAGGCCTGCAGGGCTGGCCGAACCCGGCCTCGGACGTGCTCTTCGTTGAGTGGCCAGGGAGCACCGCGATGAGCGGGACCCTGCTGAATGCCGCAGGTCAACAAGTGGAGCGCGTCACCTTGCAGCCTGGCCGGAACTCAGTGGATGTCCATGGGCTGCCTGCGGGGCTGTACCTGTTGCGCCTCGCGGATGGGAGTGCGGCGCGGGTGGTGGTTGAGTAGGGACCATCAGGAATATCCAATTATCAATGTCCAATGGTCAATGATCAAGTTCGCATCGCAGGCATTTGAGCATTGATACTTGAAAATTGGACATTGATCATTCCCGGTCACTCCTCCCCGAAGAAGTCGCTGTCGATGCGCTTCACGGCGTAGGTGCGTTGGGTGGTTACGCCGAGGTCGTGGTCAATCATGAGCTGGGTGAGTTCCTCGCCGTCGATGAGCACGATTTTGGTCTCGTTACGAGGGATGTACTCGCGGGCTTCCTTGCTGAAGGAGGAGGTGGTAATGAAGATGCCCTTCTTGGCACCCTGCCCGGCCAGCGCCCCAACGAACTTCTGGATATCCGGTCGGCCCACCGTATTGCCGGTCTGCCACTTCTTGGCTTGGATGTAGATGATGTCCAGTCCCAGCTTGTCCTCCTTGATGGTGCCGTCGATGCCTTCGTCACCGCCTTTGGTCAGTGCGCGTCCTGCATCCTTCACGGAGCCACCATAGCCCATCCTTACGAGCAGTTGTACCACGAGGCGCTCGAAGTCCATCCAGGTTAAGCCCTGCACTTTGGCGAGGAGTTCCTGACTTAGTGCTGCGCGGACTTGGATATAGCTGGAGTCGAGGATCTCTTCCGGGGTTCGTGATGTCTCTTCGACGATGGCTTCCGTTGAATCCGATGTGTCACGCCTTGAGGCTGATGACTGGAATTCGTTGAACTCAGGAAACTTTCGCAAGTAGCCAATGTTGATCTTATCGGGCTTTGCCTTGAGTTCCTGCTTCCCGTTCGGAGTGATCTGCATAGTACCCCGCTTGGGCGAAATGAGGAGGCCTGCTTTGACGAGATAGAACCTTGCCCACATTACCCGGTTGTAGAATGCTTGTTGCACCCCGCTCGGGAGCATTTCGTTCTTCTCATCTTCGGTCAGGTTGAACTTCGTTGCGAGTGCTTCAACAACATCTCTGTTGCTTCGAGGTTTGCCGTCAGCGAGAAGCTCCAGCAGGGGAAGCATTGTGGATTGGAAATCGGGAATCGCCATGGTGCAGAATTTCTATTGCTGCGACAAGATCGCACATGTGGATGGATGCCCCGCGTGAGGGAGCGCAGCGGCAGCCTGCTGAAGGCGAGCCGTTGGCGCGGCCCGAGCGAGGAGGCTGCGAGGAACGAGCAGCCCCCGGAGCCGGTGTCCACGCCCGGCGAGACGAAGCAGCTACAGCGAAGCACCCGACCCCGCTGCTCTTGAGCGGGGGCACGCCCAGGATCCTCAATCCCTGTTCCTCGCCTGTATCTCCTTGCGGACCCTGTACAACCGCTCGCTGAAGCCGCCTTCCTTTTCGAAGGCAAGCACCTGGCTTTCCACCTGCTTATCCAATAGGTGGATGGCGATCTTGCAGAGCGTCTGGCCTGCGTTGGCGCTGATCTCCGCGTAGGCCCGGTCCTTCACGGTGCGCGGCGTGCGTGCGGTGCGCGGCCCTTCGACAGCCTGCATGCGCTGTTCCTTCTCGCGCTCCCACACCGCTTTGATCCAGCGGGCCACTTCGTCGGCATCCTTGCAACGCGCATTGCTCAGTTCCTTGCGGCGTGGGTCCATCGGCTCCCACAGCGGTAGCTTGCGGTGCTCCAGGAACGACTCGTAGTCCTTCCGCAGTTCATCAATGCTGGCCCGCGCCACATTGGTCAGGTTCAATTCCAATTTCCTGGTGGTGGCACTCAGCTTGCTGCCCTCGGCGATGTTGCGCTCGCCGCTGCGCGCAGCCTGCTCCATCTGGTCAGCCGTGCGGCTGCCCGCCGGGATATAGCGGTCCACGAAGCGCACGGTCACATCGTAGAGCAGCTTGGCCACCTGGTAGCTCACCAGCTTCTCATATCCGCCACTGGGTTGGAGGATCTGCGGGCGTTGGGGCGCGGGCTTATCCATGGTTCTAAATGTAGTTCTGGTTCTTCAGAATGGACTCAAATGGACGCAAATGGCCCACCTCCCACCTACCATCCCCACAGGTCCATTTCCGTCCATTCGAGTCCATTGAATTTGTGCCCGCCCTTAGGTTCTGCGGTTCGCCAGCAGCACCGGCGCCTGCCCGTCGAAGGGGTTGTCCATCCTCCCGATGCTCTTCGCATCCATGCCGGCGGCGCGCATCACGGTGCGGTCGCCGAAGCGCTTGCGGATCTTGTCCATGGCCTGGTAGAGGTTCATCGCCTCCTCGGTGTCGGTGAACACGTTCATCTGGTGCCCGCCGCCCACCAGGTGACTGAAGCGCACGCCGATCATGCGGATGCGCTGCCGCCGGTCATACAGCGTGCGGAACTGCTCGTGCACCACGGGCAGGATCAGGTGGTCGCACGCCGTGTAGGGGATGCGCTGCTGCTTCAGGTGCGTGTTGAAGTCGGCGTAGCGGATCTTCACGGCCACGCAGCTGGTGAGCTTGCCGCCCTTGCGCAGCTGGAAGGCGAGGCTCTCGGCCATGGCGGTGAGCATGCCCTTCAGCTTCACTACATCGATGGTGTCGCGCTCGAAGGTGCGCTCGGTGCTGATGCTCTTGCGCTCGTGCCAGGCCACCACGGGACTGTCGTCAATGCCGTTGGCCTTGCGCCACAGCACCGGCCCGTGCTCGCCCAGCAGCCGTTGCATCAGGTCCATGGGCACCTCCTGCAGGGTGTGGATCTTCGCCACGCCCATGCTGCGCAAAAGGTGCGCCGTCTTCTCGCCCACGCCGGGGATGCGCTCGATGGGCATCGGCGCCAGGAAGGGCTTCTCGGTGCCGCGCTCCACGTACCATTCGCCGGCGCCGTTCTTGGCCTCGCCGGTGGCCACCTTGCTCACCGTCTTGTTGATGCTCAGCCCGAAGCTGTTCGGGAGCCCGCTCTCCTTCATGATGCGTTGCCGGAGCTCGGCCGCCAGCTTGCGGCTGCCGTGGAACCGGTCGGTGCCGCTCAGGTCCACGTAGAACTCGTCCACGCTGCTCTTCTCGAAGAGCGGCACGCTGGCGCGGATGATCTCGGTCACCTCGTCGCTCTTCTTCAGGTAAGCGCCGCTGTCGCCGCGCAGGATGATCGCCTCGGGGCACAGCTGCTTGGCCATCTTCATGGGCATGGCGCTGCGCACTCCGAAGGCGCGGGCCTCGTAGCTGCAGCTGGCCACCACGCCGCGGTCGCTGTCGCTGCCGATGAGAACGGGCTTTCCATTCAGCTTCGGCTCGTGCAGGCGTTCCACGGAAACGAAGAAGGTATTGAGGTCGAGGTGGAGGATGGTGCGCTCGCTGTTCTTCATTCGTCAGGTCGATGACGTGCGTCGACGTTACAGGTGCGTTGGATGGGAGTCGATGGTTGGCCGCCAGCCGGGCTGTCCGCGTTAGCTGCCTCGGCTCAACGGGCGTGCTTGCCGCTCCGGTGGCTTCTCCCGGGCCTTGGTCCGGGATGGTCGCCTCCTCGCCGGCAGCACGCCTGCGCTTCGCCTTCGGCAGGCTATCACTTCCACCCCTGACGGATTGACGCATAAGCCGTCAAGGAAGCGGCGAATAAGATAGCAGGCCGGTCCGCCTCCAGCAACGCCCGTCGCCGGCGAACCTCTTGATGGCTTGGTTGTTCGCCCTCCGTTCGCACCCAACCAGCGCCTACCTTTGCCACGCAATCTTGTTTAGACGAATTCTAAATAAGGTCGACAAGCGATGATCAAGGTCTCCGAACCCGCCAAGGCGGAAGTCACCAAGCTCCTGGGCCAGGAGGGCCGCGGCCCCAACCACTTCGTGCGCGTGGGCGTGAAGGGCGGCGGCTGCAGCGGCCTCATGTACGACCTCACCTTCGACGACCAACTGAAGGACGGCGACAAGGTCTTCGAGGACAACGGCGTGAAGGTGGTGGTGGACAAGAAGAGCCTGCTCTACCTGCTCGGCACCACCCTCGATTTCAGCGGCGGCCTCAACGGCAAAGGCTTCCAGTTCGTGAACCCCAACGCCAGCCGGACCTGCGGGTGCGGGGAGAGCTTCTCGATCTGAGGTTCACCACAGAGGCACAGAGAGCACAGAGCAAATCCCAATGACAAAGTCCACACGAGCAGCACGGTCGAACAGAGTATTCGCATTCTCTGTGTCCTCTGTGTCTCTGTGGTGAAGCATTCATGGCACAAGACACCGACGATATCCTCCGCGAGGTCACCGAGAAGGAATACGCCTACGGTTTCGTCACGGACATCGAGAGCGAGAAGGCGCCCAAGGGCCTGAACGAGGACATCGTGCGCTTCATCAGCGCCAAGAAGAACGAGCCCGAATGGATGCTCGAGTGGCGCTTGGAGGCCTTCCGCCTGTGGCAGAAGATGGAAGAGCCCGAGTGGGCGCACATCCACTATCCCAAGATCGACTACCAGAACGCCTACTACTACAGCGCGCCGAAAAAGAAGCCCCAGCTCAACAGCCTGGATGAGGCCGACCCCGAGCTGGTGAAGACCTTCGAGAAGCTGGGCATCAGCCTCGAAGAGCAGAAGCGCTTGGTGGGCGTGGCCGTGGACGTGGTGTTCGACAGCGTGAGCGTGAAGACCACCTTCAAGGAGACGCTCAAGGAGAAGGGCATCATCTTCTGCGCGTTCAGTGAAGCCGTCCACGAGCACCCCGAGCTGGTGAAGAAGTACATCGGCAGCGTGGTGCCGCGCACCGACAACTACTTCGCCGCGCTCAACAGCGCCGTGTTCAGCGATGGCAGCTTCTGCTACATCCCTCCGGGCGTGCGCTGCCCGATGGAGCTGAGCACCTACTTCCGCATCAACGAGCAGAACACGGGTCAGTTCGAGCGCACGCTCATCATTGCTGAAGAAGGCGCTTATGTGAGCTACCTGGAAGGCTGCACCGCCCCCAAGCGCGACGAGAACCAGCTTCACGCCGCCGTGGTGGAACTTGTGGCCATGGCCGACGCCACCATCAAGTACAGCACGGTCCAGAACTGGTACCCCGGNNGATCATCGCCGAGGAAGGCGCGTCCGTCAGTTACCTCGAAGGCTGCACCGCGCCCATCCGCGACGAGCATCAGCTACACGCCGCCGTGGTGGAACTGGTGGCCCTGAAGGACGCCGAGATCAAGTACAGCACCGTCCAGAACTGGTACCCTGGCGACAAGGAGGGCAAGGGCGGCATCTACAACTTCGTCACCAAGCGCGGCCTCTGCTTGGGCGATAACAGTAAGATCAGCTGGACGCAGGTGGAGACCGGCAGCGCCATCACCTGGAAGTACCCGAGCTGCGTGCTCAAGGGCGACCACAGCATCGGCGAGTTCTACAGCGTGGCGGTGACCAACAACCGCCAGCAGGCCGACACCGGCACAAAGATGGTGCACATCGGCAAGGGCACGAAGAGCACCATCGTGAGCAAGGGCATCAGCGCGGGCTTCAGCAACAACAGCTACCGCGGTCTGGTGAAGATCGGCAAGGGCGCGAAGGGCGCACGCAACTTCAGCCAGTGCGACTCATTGCTGCTCGGCGATCGCTGCGGCGCGCACACCTTCCCCTACATCGAGAGCGAGAACCCCAGCGCGATGGTGGAGCACGAGGCCACCACGAGCAAGATCGGCGAAGACCAGATCTTCTACCTCAACCAACGCGGCATCGAAACGGAGAAGGCGGTATCGCTCATCGTGAACGGCTACTGCAAGGAGGTGTTGAACCAGTTGCCGATGGAGTTCGCGGTCG
>DDRC01000189.1:1927-2500 GCA_002342985.1 Flavobacteriales bacterium UBA2426 | reverse complement strand
GCCGATGGAGTTCGCGGTCGAAGCCCAAAAGTTGTTGGCTGTAAGCCTTGAAGGATCTGTCGGATAACCACCTGTAGTGTCGACCCACAGGGTCGACCTACCCACTTCCTCAACATGAAGCGCCGCACGAATACCACAAGGGCTTTTCGTGCGGCGCTTGTGGTTGGTCTTCTCAATAGCTCGGTTTGCGGGAACAGCCAAGGTTTGAATAATCTCTGGACAGGAGGTTACGCAAGTTGGGCCCCTCCTCCTTCCGGTGGGGTGGATCTCCGTTTCCAGAGCGGGGGAGTGAGCATTACGACTTTGTCTCGGACTATAGACTACCAGCGCACTGTCGCCAACATTTGTGACCCGTCCGGGAATTTGCTCTTCAGCACCAATGGACTCATTGTTGCCAATTCACAAGGTGACACCATGTTGAATGGGGATGGACTGAATCCAGGCAACTATGCTGACAATAGCCCATATGGTCTGTTGATCGTACAAGCCGCACTCATTCTGCCTAAGCCCGATTCCCCAAGTGAGTACTACATCCTCCACATGACCGTGGATGATGAGACGGTGATCAACGCC
>DDRC01000189.1:1409-1786 GCA_002342985.1 Flavobacteriales bacterium UBA2426 | reverse complement strand
AGCAATTGTACTTGACCACCGTGGACATGAACCTCGATGGCGGACTTGGTGGCGTAGTGACCAAGAACCAGGCGATCCTGAGTGATGATCTGAACATGGGTTACTTGACTGCGGTGCGCCATGCGAATGGCCGGGATTGGTGGGCATTCTGCCACAAGCTCAACACCGACATTTATTACAGGTTCATTATCACTCCCTCAGGAATCAGCTTGGACGGTACACAAGCTATCGGCACAATTCGGCCTGCGGATAATGGGCAGTCGTGCTTTTCCCCGGATGGTAGCAAATTCGCGTATTACTGGGGTGAACAGGATCTGGACATCTTTGATTTTGACCGCTGTACCGGTTTGTTTTCCGAAGCGGTCCATGTCCCCATT
>DDRC01000189.1:0-1273 GCA_002342985.1 Flavobacteriales bacterium UBA2426 | reverse complement strand
CGGTCCATGTCCCCATTGATGACTATAACGGTGCTGGGGGAGTGGCGTTCTCACCTAATGCGAGGTTTATCTACGTTTCATCGATGTATGATGTGTATCAATTCGATACCCAACCCCCAGATATCCCCGCGTCCATGGTGCTGATCGCTGAGTGGGATAGCACCTATTCGCCCGCTCCTCCATTTGCCACGCTATTCAACATCGCCCAACTCGCACCAGATGGGAAGATCTACATCAGCACAGACAACACGACGCTCGTTCTACATGTGATACATGACCCGGATTCCTTAGGTTTCAACTGCAACATTGAGCAGCATGGAATTGCACTACCTCGGTACTTCGGCAACTCCCTGCCCAACCACCCCAACTACCACTTGGGCCCGGTGGATGGCAGCGCGTGCGATAGTTTGGGAATCAATACCGCCCTCACCCCCAACCCCTCTCCCGGGGAGTGGGGGGCAATACAGGCCTACCCCAATCCAAGCGCTGGTGCATTCACCTTGAATTATCCATCCGTTGGCCAAGCCGGGGTTTTGGAAGTGCACGACTTGTCAGGTCGCATGGTCCTTCAGGAACGCTTGCCCCCTTGGAGCCAGGTGCACCAAGTGCAACTCCCTGTGGCGTCCCCCGGGCTCTACAATTGCCGGATCAGCTGGGGCATGCACTCCGTATCTACCCGGATCATGATCAACAAGCCATGAGCATACGCCCGTTCCTCTTCGCGCTGGTCTTCTTCCCGCTGGTGGCCATCGGGCAGAGGCCCGCAAACCCAGCCCATGTAGAACCCGCTCAAGTTCCTGAGTTGAACGCTTCCACCCGCGCTGTGCTGCTGGCCAACCGTCCCCAGCATTTCACAGAGGCGGAGTGGCTGAGGATGATGGAGAAACCCGTGAACCGGAGCTTGTATCCGCTGCGGGTAACCAAGGAGATGTTGGATACCTTGGATGCCAAGGCGTTGGATCTGCGCTTCCGCTATGAGATGGCTCCGTAGACGGCGCACTTTTCGGCCCATCGACAAGCGCTGCGTTGAGCGTAGGTCTTGGCGTTCGGCCAATTGAACCGCCGGGTAGTTCGGCTTGTTATTCAGTCACCTTGGCCGCTCACCTCTAGCGGGCTACCTTTGCGCCACATTAACAGTTTAGAACGATTCTAAACAAGACGACATGCTAAAGATCACCAACCTCCACACCGACATCGACGGCAAGGAGATCCTGAAAGGCCTGAACCTGGAAGTGAAGCCGGGAGAGGTCCACGCCATCATGGGCCCCAACGG
>DDRC01000117.1 GCA_002342985.1 Flavobacteriales bacterium UBA2426 | reverse complement strand
CGGGGTCGCGCTGTTTGCCACTTCCTCGGGCGCGGCCCCCGGGTACATGGTGCGGATGGTGATCACCGGCTGGCTGAAGTCGGGCATCATTTCCACGCCCAGGCCCTTGTAGGCCACGATGCCGCCGAGGAAGAGCACACCAAAGAGGACGATGATGAGCGACGGGCGCTCGATGGCGATGCGGGTAAGGTTCATGGCCTTGCGGGATGCGCGTTGTTCATCGGTAGGTCACACGGGCGCCATCGTGCAGGCTCACGGCACCGCTGGTCACAACGAGGTCGCCTGCCGTAAGCCCCCGCTGCACGATCATCCTTCCATCGCCGGCGGTGGCCACCGCAATGGGCATGCGGCGGGCCACACTGTCGCGCACCACATACACCTCCGGTTCGATGGCGGAGCCCAAAAGAGCACGGGCCGGAATGGTAACCTGATCAACTGTTGTGGAGTTGGGCAGTATCACCGTGGTGGACATCCCGGCCACGATGCGGGTGTCGGCCGACAGTGCGATGCGCACGGGGAAACGGTTCGCCACATCGCCTCGCCGGCCGATGCTGTGTACCGTACCGGTGAATGGTGTGGACCGATCACCCATGGTCACCTGCACGGTCTGTCCATGCTGGAACTGGGCGACATCCTTCTCGTTGACGTGGAGCAGCACCTCCAACTCGCGCGGGTCACTGAGCGTGGCCACGGGCATGGACGGCGCCACCACCGAACCCTCCTGCACCAACAGTTGGGTCACCTCGCCATCGAAGGGCGCGCGGATGGTGGTGCGTTGGAGCTGCTCGGTAACGTTTGCCAGTTGGATGCGCGCACTGTGCAGGGCCTGTTCGGTCTTCTCCAGCTGAACTCCTTGCACCGCATCAGCGGCGGTGAGCACGCGATAGCGCGCTAGGTCCTTTTCAAGCGCCGCCACCTGGACCAGTGCCGCTTCCTGCTGTAGGCGCAGGAATTCACCGTCGAGCTGTGCGAGCAGGTCGCCCTTGCGCACCTGCTGACCCTCGCGGACGGCAACGTGTAGCACGCGACCTGGCACCTCGGCCATTACGCGTCCTTCGCGCACCGGCACAATGGTGCCGCCATATCGCGGCCCTTGCCCACCTCTCCCTGCCAGCACGGCTTCAACAGTTACATGCACGGGGGCGTGCTTGTCGTGCCGGTACACGCGTTCGATCACCGTCCGCTTGTTCAGGGCCAGTTTCACCACGGTGAGCGCCAGCAAGGCGATCAATCCGATCCAGAGCATCCAGCGTTTCATGGGCGTTCGTTCAGCAGCGTGCCGTTGAGGCGCGCCAGTTCCAGTTGGGCCTTGCGCAGTTGCACCAAGGCATCGATGTACAGCTGTTGGCCTTCACGCACGGCCTGGTCGGCCAGCAGCAGGTCGGTGAGCGTTGCCACCCCTTCCGCATGTTGCAGCAGAGTGCTGCGGCGGATGCGGTCAGCCAGTGTGAGCTGCGCTTCCGCATCAGCGAGCGTACGGAAGGCAAGGGCCTCGTCACGCGCGGCGCGTCGTTGTTCCAAGCCTTCACGGTCGGCCACCGCATCGCGCAGCAGACCGGCGCGTTCCAACTCCAGTTCCTTCTGTGCCGCGTTGCGGGTGATCACCGTGCCATTGAAGAGAGGCACTTGCAGGGTGGCTCCGAAGTAGCTTACGGGATAGAAGTCGTAGCGACCCTCGCTGCCGATGGGGCCGAAGCCGGTGTTGCCCAGCAAACCATAGCCTTGGAGGGAAGGCAGGCGCGATCGTTTCAACAGGCGGATCTCCGCATGACGGAGCAGCATGGTCTGTTCGGCGAGGCGCAGTCCGGCGGTGGGTCTTGGTGTTGCCGGTGCAGGGTTCGCGGACGGTGAAGCAGGTTCTGTGGCCAACGGCGCATCGGCGGGGAGGCCCGTGATCAGGCGCATGAGGTCGAGCACCTGTTCCTGTTGGGCCCCCACGCGTTCAAGCTGGGTGCGCAATTGGTCGCGTTGCAGTCGTAGCCGATCTACATCGGTGCCCCGCGCCAGCAGTTGCGCGTGGAGCAGTTCCACGTTCCGGAGCATGGCCTCGGTGCTCTGCAGGTTGCTGTCCAGGAACGTGCGGCGTGCCTGGAGCACCTGGGCATTGTAGTACGCATTGCTCACATCCAGCACCACCTCTTCGCGGCCGCGTTCGCGTTGGATGCCAGCCAGGCGTTCCGCCTCGCGCGCCACATGGATGCTCTCCCAGCTACCTACATCCACCAAAGGCAACTGGGCCTGCACGTTCATGGAAATGTTGTCCGGTGTGCCGAACTGGATCTCGCGGTACACGCCTTCGGGACCACCGAAGAAGGAAGAGGGAAGCAGTTGATAGGGCAACTGCGCATAGTGCCGCATATCCGCCAGCGCCCGCACCTTGGGCAACAGGCCGGCGCGTTGCTCGTCCACCCGCGCCCCGGCCATGCGTTGGTCGATCTCCGCAGCGCGCACACGTTGGTCGTTGACCAGCGCCTGGTCGATGCACGCCTGCAGCGACAGCACGGAGGTGGGTTGCTGTGCAGTGGCAACGAGTGACCAGGCTAACATCGCCGCGCCCAGGAAGGGCCGTATGGAGCTGACCAGGCGCATCATTCAAAGTAGTTGCCGTACGCTGCCAAGTGCTCGCCCAAGGCGTTGCGTTGTACGTCGGTGGCCTCAAACTCGCGCAGCTGGTGGTGGATGGGTAGTAAGTAGTTGTGCAACTGGTTGTGCGCTTCGCCGGTCATGGTGCAACGCTCGAAAATGAGCCCGAACTCCTCCTCCAGTGCGGCCTTCAGCGCCTTGGGGTCACCGGTCGATGGATCGTAGGCAGCGAGTATGCCCACCATGTTGGCAATGCCCGCGGTGGTCTCCGGATTGGCTTGCCAGCGCAGGCCGTTGTTGAGGGTAACGGGGGGCAGGTCGTCGTGGTCCGTAGCCGGGGTGCTGTCCGCTGGGCTGGTCGTGTGGTCGGCGTGTGCAGCGGCCTCGTGGGTGTGTTCACCACAGCTGCCATAGAACGCGGCGATCGCCAGGAGGAGGAGGGGAAGTAAGATGCGGTTCATGCGTGGAAGCGTTCAGCAGGTTGTTCAGTGTGGCACAAGGCCCGGCGCGCCAGGAGGTGGAAGGCCCACGTGAGCAGCGTCCGGAACGTGAGCGCTCCAATGGTGGCCGTGCGGTATGCACCGCCTTCCGTGACATGCAAGGCGAGAATCAAGGCGCCCACGAGCAGCACGCCCACAGCAGCGGCCAGCAGCGGGGCCGACCAGCGTCGCTTCATCAGCAGGCCTGCACCGGCAGGTAGGTACAGAAGGGACGCGAACAGGTTGGCGATCACCACCGCAGGCACATAAGGCGACTCGCGTTCGCGGATGCCGAAGAGGTCCAGCAGCACGGAGGCGCTCAGGAAGAGGGTGAGCGCGCCGAAGGCGATGACCACCAAGCCGAGGACGATGCGTGGAAGTTTACTGGTTCCCATGGCGGCTCAGCGGGTGATGAGGTCCAGGGTGGCAGCGATGAGGGCCATGCCTTTCCGGCGTACATCGAAGGAGCGGGCGCTCATGCGCCATTGCAGCATGTGCAGGCGGAACGTGCCCATGAGGATGTGACCGATCGTTTCGGCCGAGTGGTCCGAGGTGAAGTCACCCGATCGTTGCCCGTCCTTGATCGCGTTGAGCAGGTGGCGGCGCTTTGCCACCATGATGCGCTCAATGCCGGTATCGATGCCGTGTGAGGCTTCCAGCATTCCTGTGGCGAAAATGGCCATCAGGTATTGCGGGTTCTTCTGGAAGTAGGTGAACTGGCTGTCGAACATGGCCCGGACGCGCTCCACCGGGTCCGTATGCTCGTCGGCCACACGCCCAAGCCGCTCATCGATGTTCTCAGCAAGGTGATGCAGCATGGTCACCAGGATCTCCTCCTTGCTCTTGAAGTGCCGGTAGAGCGCCGCTTCCGTGAAGTGCATGCGTTCGGCCAGGCGCTTGGTGGTGAGCGCTGCGAAACCATCCTCGGTCACCAGTTGTCCGGCGGCTTCGATGATCTCCAGTTGGCGCGGCTTAATGTCCATGGTGTGGCTTGAGGTGGAAGAAGGCTGTGCCGAGCAGGAAGACCGAAGCGGTCATGGCCAGCGCGCTGATGAGGACGAACACGGGAGGTGCACCCAGATAAACTTCAGCGAGGATGCCGAGGGGCATCAGGAGGCCGATGAGCCCCAGCCAGGACGTGAGCGCGGACCATCGCAGCCGTTCGCCGAAGTGGAGCAGCAGGTAGCCCATCACCACATTGAGGAAGGCGAAGAGGTTGCCATGCACATGGGCCAGGCGTGCCTCGAAGTGCTTGCCCACACTGTAGCTGTCCACCCACGCCTGCTTGTCGGGGGCGAAGTCGCGCAGGTAGATGAGCAGGAAGCCGTAGAGCATGAAGGCCCCCATGGTGAGGAAGCCGATGGCGATGTTCCGTTGTCCGTTCATGATCGTGATCTGTTTGAACGGCACAAAGTAAGTGAACATTAACATACCTGTACGGTGACATTGGCCACCTAGGCGGATCGGCCTGATGCCCACTGCCTGGACTACCGCAACCACAGCACCACTTGGCAGGGCGAGCAGTTGCTTCCATGGGGGTACCGCCATTTCGCTCCGCAGCGGGCCATGCGGTGTACATCGATGCCAAGTCCCTCTATCCGCACATCCCGCCGCAGCAGTATCCCGGCCAGGCGCTCGTGTGCGAGCTCTACCGCCTGGGCGGCATCCGCAGCGTGGAGATCGGCTCTGTCATGTTCGGCACCTATCTCCCCGATGGTTCACTGAAGCCCTCGCCCATGGAACTGGTGCGCCTGGCCATCCCGCGCCGCGTGTACACCCAAAGCCACATGGAATACGTGGCCGAGACCTTCGAGGAGATCATGCGCACCCGCGGGCAGGTGAGGGGCTACCGCATCATCAAGGAGCCGCGTTTCCTCAGGCACTTCACCGCGCATTTCGAGCGCATCGAGCAGGCCTGAGCCCTGAGCTGCCGGTAGCCGCATGCAGCCGTGTTCGATTCCGTCATGGAGGGATTTTCGGGTAACCTCCGAGGCACGCCTAGGACTCATGATATCGGTGCTCACGCTGATGTCCGGTGCCGGAAGGCACGGACGCCGCGCTTTACAGTGGCGGGTGCGGCGAGGCCGTTGGGCTGGAGACCGTGCGGTGGCATCGGATCAATGCATGAGCGCGAGCGGATCCGTGCGGGCTGGGATGCGGATCGGTCGTGATCGGCACCGAGGGGGACTGAGGGGGGCACCGGCGTGAAGGAGAGAGCCCCGGGCGATTGCCCAGGGCTCCAGATCGAGGGGGCGGGCCGGTCATCGGCACCGGCCCAGCGCTTCCCAGGACGCCCCCCTCTTTCCTTCCAGGATCATTGTCGGCCGCTTGCCCGTCATGCCGGCAGGAGCCCCGGGTTGCAGCGTGCGTTGTCCAAGCGGTCAAGTCGGATTACCACTTCACCCTTCGGCAGCTGCCAGGCGATCCGAGCGCCTTGGCGGTAGCCGATGCGTGCGGAGCCCATCACGGAGAGCACCGACAGCTTGTTCCGCCTCAGGTCGGCATGCATCACCAGCTGCAGGCCATGGCGGCGGTCCACAGGGGTATCTGCATTCACCACACTCCGGATCCGCACGACATCGGACGGCATGTTAGGGGAAGATGCCACGTTCCTTGTAG
>DDRC01000110.1:31751-39344 GCA_002342985.1 Flavobacteriales bacterium UBA2426 | reverse complement strand
TCACCGCAGGTGCCGACAGCTACACCGAGCGGCTGGTGATCCAGAAGTAGGCATCCATGTGATCCGAGGAGCCCCTGCACCCATGGCGCAGGGGCTTCTGCCTAGCTACCAGGCCGGCACGAATCCCAGCGCAGGGTGACTTTCGTCCTTGTGGCAAAGGCTTGTATTGCCGAACCTTCGGCCAAGTATGGTGTGTCTGCAAGCACCTGCATTGGAATCAGAAGCCGCAAATCCATGAAAAAGCCTTACGTTCTTCTGCTCTCAACTGTACTGCTCTGCCCGACGCTGGCCACTGCCCAAGGGGCCCAGCCTTGGACGGACCTCCCTGCGGACCGCGCCGCCTCGGTGGCGGGCGAACGCCGGATTCATCCCCG
Source organism: Flavobacteriales bacterium UBA2426 (assembly GCA_002342985.1). Classification (GTDB taxonomy): domain Bacteria; phylum Bacteroidota; class Bacteroidia; order Flavobacteriales_F; family PHOS-HE28; genus PHOS-HE28. Next base: position 38,970 of record DDRC01000110.1, on the reverse strand, counting down.
CCAGGCCCGGATCCTGGTCCTCGATACGCGCGCCATGGCCCAGTTGCTCAGGCAGGCACCGGTGACCGATGCGCACGAGGCTGCCGCTTCCGGGCATGTCCTAGAGCTTCCCGCCCCGGAGGGCGGCTTCGTGGCTTTCCGCTTCGTGGAGACGCCCGTGATGCACCCCGACCTGCAAGCGCGCTACCCCATGATCCGCACCTACACCGGCGTAGGCGTTGAGGATGGTGCACTGGCGAAGCTCGACCTGACTCCGCATGGTTTCCATGCCATGGTGATGCCTCCGGATGGGGATGACTGGTTCATCGACCCGCTCGTATTCGGCAACGACATGCACCACCAGAGCTATCGCAAGCGCCATTTCACCAAGGTGCTGCCGGAGGGCTTCCAGGCCTGTCACTACGAGGAGGTGAACGATATCGATGCATCGCAGAAGCAGACGCGTGCTTGGATCGCGCAGATGGGCGCCGACCGCGTGGGCGATTGCCAGCTGCGGCGCTACGACCTGGCCCTGGCCTGCACCGGGGAGTACGCCAACTTCCACGGCAGCAACACCACCAACAATAACAAGAGCTTCGCGGCGGCGGCCATGGCCACGAGCCTCAACCGCGTCAACGGCATCTACGAGCGCGATGCCACGCTCACCATGGTGCTGGTGGCCAACAACGACAACCTCATCTACCTCAATGGCGCCACCGATCCCTACACCAACAACAACGGGGGCACCATGCTGGGCGAGAACATCAGCACGTGCAACAGCGTGATCGGCTCGGCCAATTACGACATCGGGCACGTGTTCAGCACGGGCGGCGGCGGCGTGGCCTACCTCAACAGCCCCTGCACCAGCAACAAGGCCGGCGGCGTCACCGGCTCGGGTGCGCCGGTGAACGACTCCTTCGACATCGACTACGTGGCGCATGAGATGGGCCACCAGTACGGCGGGAACCACAGCCAGAACAACAACTGCAACCGAGCCTCCAGCGCTGCGGTGGAGGTGGGCAGCGGCATCACCATCATGGGCTACGCCGGCATCTGCTCGCCCGATGTGGCCTCCAACAGCATCGCCATGTTCGGCGGATACAGCATGCAGGAGATCGCCGCCAACATCACCACCGGCGCCAGCAGCGGATGCCCCACGATCACCGCGATCGTGAACTCCCAACCAACGGCGAACGCCGGTCCGGACCGCGCCATCCCCCGTTCCACGCCCTTCATTCTCACCGGCAGCGCCACCGACGCCAACCCCGGCAACGTGCTCACATACAGCTGGGAGCAGATGGATAATGCAGTGGCCACGCAGCCACCGCTGGCCACCAACACCGGGGGGCCCGCATGGGTGCCGCTGCTGCCCCAGAGCACGCCCGTGCGCTACATGCCCAACCTGCCCGCCGTGATCGCCAACACCACGCCCACCTGGGAGGTGCTCAGCAGCGTGGCGCGCACCTACACCTTCCGCCTCACCGTGCGCGACAACGCCGTGGGCGGCGGCTGCGCCAAGCAGGATAACATGGTAGTGACGGTGAGCGGCTCGGCGGGCCCCTTCCTGGTGACGGCGCCCAATACCGCAGTGACCTGGACGGCGCTCACCACGCAGACCGTGACCTGGGATGTGGCCGGCACCACGGCCTCCCCCGTGAGCTGCGCCGCCGTCGACATCCTGCTCAGCACCGACGGCGGGCTCACGTATCCCATCGTGCTGGCCACTGCCACGCCCAACGACGGGAGCCAGAGCATCACCGTGCCTAACAATGCCACCACCACGGCCCGCGTGATGGTGCGCGCCAACGGCAACATCTTCTACGACATCAGCAACACGAACTTCACCATCACCGTGCCCGCCACGCCCGACTATTCCTTGGGCGTGACGAGCCCTTCGGCCATCGCATGCCAGCCAGGCTCCGCCACTTATACGGTGCAAGTAGGCAGCATCCTCGGCTACAGCAGCGCGGTCACCTTGGGCACCACGGGCCTCGCGCCAGGACTGAACGCATCATTCAGCCCCAATCCGGTCACGCCCGGTGGCAGCAGCACGCTCACCATCAGCGGCACTGGCAACGTGGCGCCCGGCAGCTACAACTTCACGCTCACCGCCGCCAGCGTGAGCGGCAACAAGAACCTGGCGCTCACCCTGCAGGTGCTGGCGCCGGCGGGAGTGGTCTCACTGTCATCGCCCGCCAATGGCGCCTCAGGCGTGGCGGGCGGAGCGGCCCTGACCTGGAACGCCGATCCGAATGCGACTTCGTATGCCATCCAGATCGCCACCGACCCGGGCATGGTCAACATCGTGGAGACCGGCAACGGGCTCACGGGAACCAGCTATTCCACGGCAGTCGCCACGCAGCCGCTCACCACCTACTATTGGAGCGTGCAGTCGAGCAACGCCTGCGGCTTCGGCACACCATCGGCCATCTGGTCCTACACCACCAGCGATTGCCAGCCAGCGACCATCCGCATCGTGCTGGATCAGTACGGCTCCGAGACCACCTGGCGCCTCGAGAACAGCACCGGTGACGTTGTCGCCAGCGGAGGACCGTACACCGATCAGGGCTCCGCTGGCGCCTACCCGCAGCCTGATGTGAACCTGTGCCTGCCTGCAGGTTGCTACACGCTCATCGTGAACGACAGCTACGGTGATGGGCTGTGCTGCCAGTACGGCAGAGGCTTCGTCGCCGTGCTCGACGCCAGCGGTGCGCCCTACGCAGCGGCCTCCTCCTTCACGAGCACGGCGAGTGTCAGCCTCTGCCTGCCGACTGCCTGCATCGGTGCCCTGCCCTACAGCGAGGATTTCACCAACGGCCTGGGCGCCTGGGTGCAGGGGGCAACGGATTTCTTCGACTGGACGCTGCAGTCGGGCAGCACCCCGACCAACAATACCGGTCCCACAGGCGATCATACCTCCGGCACGGGCAACTACATCTTCACCGAATCCAGCAGCCCCAACAACCCCAGCCGCACCGCAGAGCTCTTCAGCCCTTGCATCGACCTTGAGCCCTATGCCAGCGCGGAGCTGAGTTTCTGGTACCACATGTGGGGCACGGCAATGGGCAGCCTGTCCGTGGATGTCTGGAACGGCAACGCCTGGACGCAGGCGGCGTGGAGCCGCACCGGCAACCAGGGCAACAGCTGGCAACAGGGCTCGTTGTCCCTTGACCCGTGGGTGGGCAACGCCATCCGCATACGCTTCCGCGGCGTGACGGGCAACGGTGCCACCAGCGACATGGCCATCGATGACATCCTGATCACCGGCTCCAACGAGGTGCAGGTGGCCGCGCGGGTCTTCCTCGAAGGGCCCTATGACGCAGCCACGGGCCAGATGCGTGATCAGCTCCGCACGCTCCCCTCCTTCCCGCTCACCGAGCCGTTCACCGCGCTCGGTTATACCCACAACGGCGGTGGCGGCGAATCCGTGCCCGCACCCGTGCTGGCAGCGACCGGTTCCAATGCCATCGTGGACTGGGTGGTGCTGGAGCTGCGCAATCCCCTTGATCCCGCCGATGTGCTCAGCACCCGCAGCGCCTTGCTGCAACGCGATGGCGATATCGTATCCACCGATGGGGCAAGTGCGGTGAGCTTCCCGCGCGGACCGGGCAGCTACTACCTGGCCGTGCGGCATCGCAACCACCTCGGCATGATGACCGCTGGCCCGGTGGCCCTCAACGCCGCCCCCTCAAGCGTTGACCTGAGCACGGCGGCGGCCTACGGCACCGACGCCCGCAAGAGCATTGCAGGCGCCTACCCGAAGCAGGTGCTCTGGGCCGGCGATGTGAGCTTCGATGGGCTTCTCCAGTACGTGGGCAACGGCAACGACCGCGATCCCATCCTGGTGGCCATCGGCGGCGCAGTGCCCACCAGCACCATCACCGGCTACCGCACTGAGGACGTGAACCTCGATGGTACGGTGAAGTACGTGGGCGATGGCAACGACCGCGACCCCATCCTGGTGAACATCGGAGGCGCAGTGCCCACCAGCACGCGGCCGGAGCAGCTGCCGTAGCGCATCGGCCTCTGAATGAGGAACGGCCCCGGCTATGACCGGGGCCGTTCCATTCCCATTGGTGCCTCCTCACTCGGCCAGGGCCTGAACAGGCTTCACCGCGCCTCCGTTGGGTCCTGTGGTGTAGTCGCGCACCGGCACCCAGCGGTAGAGCACCTTGGTGAGCAGCAGGAACATGATGGGCACGATCACCAGGGTGAGGAAGGTGGCGAAGACGAGGCCGAAGATCACCGTCCAGCTCATGGGGCCCCAGAAGATGGTGTTGTCGCCCCCGAGCACGAACTGCGGGTCGAGCTCGCTGAAGAGCGTGAAGAAGTTGATGTTGAGGCCGATGGCGAGCGGCACAAGGCCCAGCACCGTGGTGATGGCCGTGAGCAGCACGGGGCGCAGGCGGCGCGCCCCAGCATCCTCAATGGTGGTCAGCACCTCCGGCATGGGCAGGCGCTGATCGGGCCGCAGGCCGAGCTCCGCCTTGCGGCGGCTCTGCAGCAGCAGCATGAAGTCCACCAGCACGATGGCGTTGTTCACCACGATGCCCGCCAGCGAGATGATGCCCACCATGGTCATCATGATCACGAACTCCATGCGGAAGATGACCAGGCCGAGGAACACGCCGATCAACGAGAACACCACGCTGCTCACGATGATCGCCGGGATGGCCGCGCTGTTGAACTGGGCCACGATGATCATGAACACCAGGAACACGGCGACCAGCAGCGCGGTGCTCAGGAAGCTCATCTGCTTGGCCTGCTCGGCGAGCTCCCCCGTGAACTCATACGTGAAGCGCGGGTCCCTGGGGTAGCTCTCGAATGCGGCAATCACGTTCTTCACCACCTGCTCCTTGGCGAACTCGTCCGTGACGTTGCTCTGCACCTGCACCATCCGCTTCAGGTCCTTGCGCTTCACGGCGCTGTAAGTGCTGGTGTAGCGGGGCGTGGCCAGCGCGCTGATCGGCACCTGCCGGATCTGGCCGTTCGTCTGATCTCGGAAGGTGACGCGCATGCTGGTGAGCACCTCGGGGTCGTAGCGGTACTCATCCTTCAGGCGGATATTGACGGGGTAGTCATCCTCGCCCTGCTTGTAGGTGCTCACCTCGCGGCCGTAGAGGGCTGTGCGCAGCGCATCGCCGATGGCATAGGTGCTCACGTTGTACCGGCGCGCCTTCGCGCGGTCGATGGCGATGGGCATCTCGGGCTTGCCCAGCTCGATATCGAGCTTCAGCTCCTCCACCATGTCGATGTGCTGCTCCTTGAGGAACTCGCGCACTTTCTCGCCCTCGGCGATGAGCGCCAGCACGTCGTCGCCCTTGATCTCCAGGTTGATGGCCTTGCCCACCGGCGGGCCGGCGGCATCCTTGTCCACCACAACCGTCACACCCGGCACGCCGCGCAGCGCCTCGCGGATCTCCTCCATCACATCGAGCGAGCGCTTGTCGCGTCGCTCGGCGAACTTCACGAAGCTCACCTGCACGCGCGCCTTGTGGGGCGTGGCATCGAAGCTGGGCCCGGCCATGGGGTCGCTGGTCCCCTCGCCCACCTGGGCGATCACGCTGCTCACCATGAAGTTCCGCAAGCGCTTCTCCGTCCGGCCGTCGGGCAGGGTGTCGGTCACCCCGTCGTTGTACTCGGGTCGCGAGAGCACATCGAATACCCGCCGCTCCACCTCGCGCGCGGTGGCATCGGTCTCGGTGATGTCCGTGCCGATGGGCTTCTCGATGAACACGTTCACGTAGAGCGGCTCGTTCACCGGGAAGAAGAGCGTGTTGGGCGGGAAGATGCCCGTGAGCACGAAGGAGAAGATGAGCAGCCCGATGGTGCCCAGGAACATCCAGCGCGGCCGCTTGCCTTGGAGGGCCCACACGAGGAAGCTGCGGTAGCGCTGTTCCAGCCGCGGCATGGTGACGGTTTGGAAGCGCACGCTGGCCGGGTACAGTACGTAATGGTTCAGGTAGCCGAACAGGCCGAAGGCGAAGGCGAGGTTGCCCAGGGTGAAGAGGAAGGTATTGCCGGCGAAATGCCCGGTGAGGCTGAATAGGAGGCCAAGGCCGGTCATCCACCCGCCCACCTTGAAGGTGAGGAAGCGTGAGGGGCCCGGCTGGTCAACCTTCATGTAGCGCGCGGCGAGCATGGGGTTGATGATGAGGCCCACGAAGAGCGAGCTGGCCAGCACCACCATGAGCGTGATGGGCAGGAACTTCATGAACTCGCCCATGATGCCGGGCCACATCAGGAGCGGGATGAACACCGCCACGGTGGTGGCCGTGCTGGCGATGATGGGCCAGGCCACCTCGCCGATGCCGTTCTTGGCCGCCCGGATGGCATCCTGCCCCTCGCTCATGAGGCGGTGGGTGTTCTCGACCACCACGATGCCGTTGTCCACCAGCATGCCCAGCGCGAGCACGAGGCTGAAGAGCACCATCATGTTGAGCGTATAGCCCATGCTGTTGAGCACGATGAAGCTCAGCAGCATGCTCATGGGGATGGCGATGCCCACGAAGATGGCGTTGCGCAGGCCCAGGAAGAACATGAGCACGCCCACCACGAGCAGGATGCCGAAGATGATCGAGTTCTCCAGCTCGTCCACCTGCGTCCGGGTCTGGTCGCTCAGGTCGCCGGTGATGGTGACATGGAGGTCGCGCGGGAGCACGTCGCGCTGGAAACGGGAGAGCTGCGCCTTCACGCTGTCGCTCAGCACCAGCAGGTTGCGGCCGCTGCGCTTGATCACATCCACCATCACCACGGGCTGGCCGAACTCACGTGCGAAGCTGGTGGGCTCCACGTAGGTGAAGGCCACATCGGCGATCTCGCCCAGGCGCACGATGTCGAGGTTCTCCTGCTTCACGATGATCTGCTTCACCTCCTCGGGGTCGGTGAACTCGCCGCTCACGCTCACGGTGCGGCGCAAGCCATCCACCAGCACCTCGCCGCCGCTCACGCTCACGTTCTCGCTCTGCACCGCGCCGGCCACATCCTGGAAGCTGATCTGGCGCGCCTCCATCTTCGGCAGGTCCAGGCTGATGCGCAGCTCCTTCTTGGGCACCCCACGGATCTCCACCTTGTTCACCTCTTCCAGGTCCTCCAGCTTGTCCTCCAGCTGCTCCGCCCATTTGTTCAGCTGGTCCAGGCTGTAGTCGCCGCTGAGGTTGATGTTCATCACCGGCATCATCTCCGAGAAGTTCATCTCGAACACGCTCGGGTCGGCGGGCAGGTCGGTGGGGAAATCGGG
>DDRC01000110.1:4175-31486 GCA_002342985.1 Flavobacteriales bacterium UBA2426 | reverse complement strand
TCGAGCGGACGGGTGATGAGCTTCTCCATGTCCTCCGGCGAGTTGCCCGGGTACACGGTGCTCACGAAGATCTCCGGGGTCACCACCTCGGGGAAGGCCTCCCGGGGCATGCCCTGATAGGCGTTCCAGCCGATGAGGGCGATGAGGATGGTGAGCACCATCACCGTGGCGCGGTTGTCCACCGCCCAGGAGGCGATGCCGAAGCGCTTGTCGTCCGTGATGTGTTGTCCGTTGTCCTGTGACATGGGGTCCTACTTTTCACCACAGAGGCACGGAGGGCACGGAGGGAATCCATCCCTCCGCACATGGCCTGTCCTCGCTGCGGTCATCTTTCTTGTGCTTTCCCTGTGTTCCCTGTGCCTCTGCGGTGAAGCTCATGCGCCCTTTATCACCTGCACCTCCTGCTGGTCCACCACCAGGCGCGCGCCCTGATCGATGAGCAGCTCACCGCCTTTGAGGCCGTTCTCCTCGCGCTGCAGCAGCAGCTCGCCGCCCTGTGTGCTCAGGACCTTCACGAACTGCTTGCGCGTGCGGGCCTGGCCATCCTTCTCCTCGAGCACGAACACGTAAGGCTGTCCCGCACTGTTCTCCATCACCAAGCGGCTGGGCACCACCAGCGCCGCGGGCTCATCCAGGTCGCGGATGCGCACGTTCACGAGCTGGTTGGGGCGCAGCTTGGCATTGTCGCTGAAGCGCAGGGTGACCTTGAAGGTGCGGTTGTTGGGGTTGATGTACTGTCCGCACTGATCGATGGCGGCCGTGAGCTTCTCGCGCGTCTCGGGGATCAGCACCTCCACCGGATCGCCGGCCTTCACCTTGGTGAGCAGGTCCTCGGCGAGGTCCACCTCGATGCTCGCCTTGCCCAGCGCCACCACGCGCGCCACGGGCTGCATGGGGTTGGCCATATCACCCAGGTTCGGGAAGATCTCGTCCACCACGCCGGCGAAGGGGGCGCGCACCTCGGCGCCGCGCAGCTGCTCCTTCAGGGAGAGGAGCTGCGCCTCGCAGGCATCCTTGTTCGCCTTGGCCTGCAGGTATTGCACCTCGCTGCCGATCTTCTGCTGCCACAGGCCGGCCTGCTTCTCGTACACCTTGCGCGCAAGCTCCACCTGCGCCTCGGCCTGGCGGATGCTCTCACGCAGCGCATCGGTGTCGATGTCCACGATGAGCTGGCCCTTGGCCACGCTCTGGCCCTGCTGCACCAGGATGCGGCGCACCTCGCCGCCCGCGGTGGTGTACACCAAGGCGTTCTGGTCGGCCCGCACGCTGCCATGCGCCTCGGTCCAGTGCGCGAAGGGCCGTGCCTGCAGCGCGTAGGTCGTCACGGTGGGGAGGGTGCGCTTCAAACTGGGGTCATTGACCGCCAGCCAGCCATCGATCTCCGCGATGGCCTTGTTGAGCTTGTCGCGCTCGGCCTTCAGCGAATCTCGTTGGGCCCGCTTCGCCGAGAGCCGCGCATCAGCATCGGCGTTGCCGCCGCCACAGGCAGCGATGAGCGCCACGAGCGGGAGCATGAGGAGTGAACGACGCATGGTCATGTGGATGTTCATTGTCCGGTTCAGTAGAGGTCGAGGGCCTTGCGCAGGTCGGCGCGCGCGGTGAGCAGCTCCACCAGGCGCTGCACGTACTGCTGCTGGGCGATGAGGTTGTTGGCGCGCTCCTGCGTGAGCTCGAAGCTGCTGGCCGCGCCATTGGTGAACTTGATGCTGGTGCGGTCCAGGATGCTCTGCGAGAGCAGCAGGCTGCGCTCCTCCGCGCGGTAGTTGTCGAAGGCGGTGCGGGCCTGGCTGCGGGTGCGCTCCACCTCGGCCAGCAGGCGCTGCTCGGTGGCCGTGCGGTTCACCTCCACCTGCTTCAGCGCCACCTGGGCCTGCTTCACCTTGTGGTGGCGGTTGCCGCTGCTGAAGATGGGTACGGTCAGCTTCATGCCCCAGAGCGTGGTAGGATAGAACGGATAGGCGCCTCCGGGGTCGAAATCGGGGCCGTTCCACACCTGCTGGTGGTTGAGGAAACCGGCAAGGCTGGGCAGCGCCTTCGCGCGCTCGTTGCGCATATTGAGCGTCTGCAGGCGTATGGTCGTCTCAGCGCCCTGCAGTTCGATGTGCTGGCCGGCATTGAAGTCCTGTTCGCTCAATGCGGATTCACCCGGGTCGTTCACGATGGTGCGCAGGTCGTCGGAGAGCTCGATGGGCGTGCCCTGCGGAACCCCGAGGGTGAGGGCCAGGAGCATACGCGCCACCTGGGCCTGCTGCTGGAAGCTGCGCTGCTGCGCCTTGGTCTGATCCAGCTGGATGGTGAGGCGGTCCACATCGGTGCTCTCCATGAAGCCGGCGTCGAGCATGGCCTGTGCCTCGCGCAGGCTCTGCTCGATCAGGGGGATCCCTTCGCCGGCCAGGCGCGCGCCCTCCTCGGCGGCGAGCACCCCGAAATAGGCCTTGGCCGCCTGGTTGCGCGCATCGGCGCGGGCCTTCTCCAGGTCCTCGCGGCTCTGCTGCGCCAGCGCCTTGGTAGCCTGCAGGCCCACGAGGTAGCTGCCATCGAATATGAGCTGCGAGAGGGTGACGCCCGCGCTGGCATTCCAGGGCAGGCCGAACTGCGCCGCGATGTAATCGGGGCCCTGGCCCGGTGCGAAGAAATTCGGGATGAGCTGCGTGGGCACATCGATGAAGTTCTGCAGCTGCGCCTCGCCGTTGATCTGCGGCAGGCCGATGGCGGTGATCTCCTTCACCTTGTGGCGGGCCTTCTCGGCCTCCAGCTCGCTTGCCTGCACGGCATAGGCCTGCTTCGCGGCCATGTCCTGCGCCTGCTGCAGGCTCAGCCGCACGGGGCCCTGGGCGCTGGCGGCGAGGCCTGCTGCGATCACGATCGTGGTCAATGGCGTTCTCATCAGGCGCGTTCTTTCTTGGCTTTCTTCTCCAGGTAGGCTACGCCCTTCTTGCTGGCGATGCCGCGGATGTGATACTCGAAGTGCTTCCAGAGCACGTCGCTCAGGTTGAACCGGTCGGTGGGGAACACCCGGCCGTCCCAGGTGGAATCGATGCGGGCGATGTAGAGGCGCGTGATCACCTCCACATCGAGGTCCTCGCGGTATAGCCCTTCGGCGATGCCCTTGCGCAGGTTGGTGCTCACGCAGGTGTGGATGTCTTCCTGCTCGCGCTGCTCCATGATCTCCCAGGCCCTGGGGTGGTACTTCTGCAGGTCGAACTGCACGCTGGGGTGCATGTTGCCCACCTGCGCCACGATGAAGCGGGTGATCTCCTCGTTCTCATCGATGGCGTTGAGCCCGCGCGCGCAGATGGCGTTGATGGTGTCGCGATGGAAGCCGCACACCGCCGTCACCACCTGCTCCACCAGGTCGTTCTTGTCCGTGAAGTGCCCGTAAAGCGTCTTCTTGCTCACGCGCAGCTGCGTGGCCACGTCATCCATGGCCAGGCTCTTGATTCCCAGGCGCATGAACAGCTTCAGCGCCTGGTCCAGGATCTCCTGTTTCTTGGGGTCCATGCGTTCAGGTTGCAGGTGCGGCGGAAGGGAGGTCCGGCGAAAGCGGGCGCAAAAGTAGACCGCAAAACACGATGGAAACGTTTTACCCCATCATTCGTTTCCACCGCTCATCACATTCCAAGGCAGGCCAGCGCCTCCGGGGCGGGGCCGGCGCGCCAGCAGGAGCGGGAGCGATGGCTCAGGAGCCCGCCACCCGCTCCAGGAGCTTGGCGTAGTAGGAGTCGCCGATGGGGATGGAGCCCTTGCCATCCTCCATGATCACATGGGGTGCCTCGATGGCCTCGATGCGGTCGAGCCGAACGATGAAGCTGCGGTGCACCCGCAAGAACTTGTCCGCTGGCAGCCGCGACTCGATGCTCTTCATGGTGCCATGCACGATGTAGCGCTTGTCCTTCACATGCACCGAGAAGTAGTCCTTCAGGGCCGAGATGTAGTAGACATCCTCAAGCGGTACCCGCACCTGGCGGCCGCCGTGCTTGAGGAAGAGCGGACCGGCGGCCTCCCGGGTGGCCAGCTCGTGCAGCTGATCGCGCTCCCGGCGCAGCTCCGCATCGTGGGCGTGCTTGTGGAGGGCCATCTCGATGCTCGCCTGCACCTCCACCGCCTTGAACGGCTTCACCATATATCCATAGGGCTCGGCGATGCGCGCCCGGCTGATGGTCGTCTCGTCGCTATAGGCCGTGAGGAAGATGACGGGGATCCCCAGCTGCTCGCCGATGACCATGGCCGCCTCGATGCCGCTCATGTCGCCCTTGAGCATGATGTCCATGAGCACCAGGTCAGGCCGGTCGGCCTCCGCCCGGTCAATGGCCCCCTGCCCGTCAGCAGCCGTGCCTACCACCGCATGGCCCAGCTGCCGCAGGGTCTGCTCGATGTCGCGGCGCACGATGGCCTCATCCTCCACCACCAGGATCCGTACCGGCATGCTGTGATCTGGGTTAAGTACCGCGGCCGCCGCTCCTGCCTGCACCGGAAGCCACCGCAACGATACGCCCCCAGCCGGCCAACCGCAAGGGCATTAGACCAAAAGGCAACGGATTTCGACAAGGCCCGTGGCAACGGGGCAGCGCGGACCCGCCTTCGCCGGTCGCCCGCGCGTCAGCATCTTTGCCGGCCATGCGCGTTGAGCGCGCGGCCAACCCCATGCAGCCCACGCCCATCAAGTCCGTCCTCGACGACATCGCCCTCACCGGCACCACCCTTGCTGTGGCCGGCTGGGTGCGCACCTTCCGCAACGACTGCTTCATCGCGCTCAACGACGGCAGCACCATCCGCAACCTGCCGTGCGTGATCGATCCGGAACAAGCCGCCCCATCGGCCCCATCATGGCATGGCCGGCGATCGTGGCACTAACCCCGGTGGGTTATTGACGGTACCGCTCGGCCCACGCACCTTCGCAGCGTGACCGGTCGTGCCCTCCTACTCCTGCTTCTGCTAACACCCTGGAACGGCGTAAGGTCGCAAGCCGGCAACATCGGCCGGTTGCAACGAGAGCTGGCCAACACGCGCCTGAGCGATGCCGACCGGACGCGCAAGCTGGAACGCCTGGCGTGGTACCAGCGCGATACGGACCCGGTGAGCGCGATGGAGGCCGCACAGGAGGCGATCGCGCTAGCCGAGCGCCTCAACGACCCTTCGTTGCTGGGTAGTGCGATCACGCGCCGGGTGGCGGCCAGGCAGACGAGCGGATACTATGGCGGCGAGGCGGCGGAGCTGGCACGGGCCGTGCAACTGCTCACCCAGCACGGACCACAGGAGGACCTGGGTTACGCGCATTGGTGCCTGCACATCGACCGCTGCGAGGAAGCTGGCGAGGACAGCGTGGCGCTTGTGCACTACGCCAAGGCGCTCGAAGCGTTCGAGCGCCACCGTTCGGCCACGGGCCTCTACTGGGCACTGAGCGTTACCAAGTATGGTGGATCGGCCGACCCGGAAACGGTGCAACGTGCCAGCGATCGCATCGCGGAGGTCATCACCGCCTCGCGCGACACCTTCCTGCTCATCCAGCTGCAGCTGGACAGTGCCATGGAGGCCATCACCACCGAGGCGTTCATGCGCACCCTGCACCATTGCGCCGTTGCGGAAGCGCTCATCCAGCGCACCGGCGCGCTCCTGCACGAGCGCGCGGCCTGCCGCATGCGCGCCTTCGCCGCGAACGAACTGGCCGATCAGGACCTGGCCCTGCGGAACGCCCTTCGGGCACACACACTGTCCAAGGCGCTGCGGTCGAACGCCATGATCGTGGAGACCGGCCGGGAGCTCGCGGAGCTCCACATCGACTTCGGTGATCGCGCCTCAGCGCTGGAGCATCTGAAGGAGGCGCTCGACCTCCTGGAGGGGGTCGAACAGGCGCACGTCAAGGCGACGCTGCTGGGCACCTATGGTGCCTGCCTCCTGGAGCTGGGCAGGCTGGATACCGCGTTGCGGTCCCTGCAGCGGGCGCTGGAACTGGTGCGCGGCCCGCAGGCGATCTACATGGTGCAGGGCGAGCGCGTGGAGGAAGCGGCCATCCTGTTGGACCTGGGCAAGGTATGCCGTCGGCTGGGGCGCTTCGGGCAGGCCCGGGCCTACATCGAGGAGGGCCTCGCGCTCGCCCAACATCCCGGGCTGCGCATCGATCGGGCGTGGCTGCGGGTGGAACAAGCGCGGATCCTGGCGCATGGCGATGCGGCCGATCGCCGTGCCGCGCTTGGCGACCTGGACACCCTCATCACCCTAGCTGCCCGCGAAGGCTGGCTGGAGACCTGGCGCGATGCCCTGTTCGCACAGCACGAAGTGCACCAGGCGAATGGCAGCGCGCCGGAGGCACTCGCTTCCCTGCGGCTTTACCTCACCGCCAAGGACAGCCTGTTGGACCTCGAACGCATCAAGGACCTGAACGCCTTGAACGTCCGCTTCGCCTCGGAACGCAAGGATGCCGAACTGGAAGAGCTGTCCGCCACGAACGCCGCGCAGGAAAGCGAGCTCGCGGCCCACCGCCGGCGTAACCTCGTGCTTGCCGCGGGCTTCGGCGTGGTGGCCGTGGTGGGTGCGCTCCTCTTCCTGCTCCTGCGCAACGCACGCCGCAGCCGCCGTGCGCTCGCGGAGAAGAACGCGGCCATCCTGGAGGCGCAGGCCCGGCTGTTGGAGAGCGAGCGGGCGCGCGAGGCCTCCGAAGTACGCACACGCATCGCGCGCGACGTGCACGACCAGCTCGGCAGCGACCTCACCAAGCTTGTGCTGCTGAGCACCGAGGCCAGGGAGCTCGCGCAGAGCGATGTACGGGCCGTGCCCGCCCTGGCCGACGACATCGAGCGCATCGCCGGGGAGGCCAACCGCTCCCTGGGCGACATCGTCTGGTCCATCGACCCGCACCACGACTCGGTCGCGGGGCTCACCGAGCGCGTGCGCGCCCATGCCGAGCGCATGCTCAAGTGGAGCAAGGTGCTGCACAGCATCGAATGCACGCACGAAGGCGCGGATCGGACGCTGGACCCGGCGGTGAAGCGCGACATCTACCTGATCATCCGCGAAGCACTGAACAACGCGATCAAGTATGCCAAGGCCGCGCATATCCGCGTGATGTTCCGAACCTCGGCCACGCGCGCCGAGTTCCAGGTGGAGGACGACGGGATCGGAATGGATGCGAACCGCGGTCACGGGAACGGCATGGGGAACATGCGGGCGCGGGCAGAGCGCCTGGGTGGAACGCTCCAGGTACGGAGCGGGGCTGGAACTGGAACATTGCTCACCTTCGCGGTCGTTTTGCCGCCCGAACCGCATGCGTGAACCGTGCCGCTCGTTGATCACTGCGCTTTGGCTCATCGCAGCGTTGTGCTGCAACGCTCAAGCTGACCTCGATTCCCTCCGATCGGTGTTTTTGGACCGGTCCAGGCCGGACAGCATCCGATTCACCGCATTCTACGACCTCACCTGGGACGGTTACCTCTTCAACGCTCCGGATACCGCCGAGGTGATGGCGCGCAACCTGCAACGCGATGCCCGGACGAAGGGCAACACCGTCTTCGAAGCCAGGGCCAGTGAACTCCTCGCTGCCGTGTGGTACGTGCGTGGCGATATGCGCACGGCATTGTCGCATTACGACACGGCGCTCGTACTCCATCGGCGCAATGGCGATGCCGAAGGACAGGCCGACGTGATCAGCAACATGGGCAGTATGCTCTCGTACCTCGGGGAATTGGACTCCGCGCTTACGCTCTACGAAGAAGGCCTCGCACTTCATGAGCGTTTGGCCGACAGCACCAGCATCGCCAACGACCTCAACGCTATCGGACGCGTGCAAATGCTCCGCGGCGATCATGGCAAGGCCGTGGACCTCTACCAACAAAGCCTGCATATCCAGGAACTGCTTGGCAACAAGCGCGGCATCTGCACCTCGCTGGCCAACCTCGGCGGCCTGTACCTCAATCAGAGCGACTGGAACGAGGCGCTCGGGTACTACCGTCGTGCAGCAGCGATGGCGGAGGAACTCGATGACCAGCATCAACTGGGCAAGCAACTGGAGGAGATCGGCTCATGCCTCGAAGAGCTGGGCGATACCACCGGATCGATGCAAGCCTACCGCCGCAGCGAAGTGATCAGACTGGCCATCGGCGACCACCACGGACTGGTGAACGTGCGCAACCGCTTGGCAACGCTTCTGCTCGAACAACACCGGCCCAGTGAAGCCAAAGCCCTCTTCGAGCAGAACGTGGCGATGGCCCGTGCAGAAGACCTGCCATACGGGTTGGGCAATGCGCTGGTGGGCTTGAGCACTATGCTGCTTCGGGAAGGCAACCCCGCCCGTGCGCTCGCAATGGCCGAAGCCGCCGATAGCGCCGCTACACGCGCCGAGGAGCTGAACCTGCAGCGCGATGCTGCCGCTGCGCGATATGCGGCCTTGAAGGCGCTCGGTCGCTGGCAAGAAGCACTAACGGTGCACGAGCGGGTCGTGCTGCTGAACGATAGCATCCTCCGCGAAGAGAACCAGCGCGAATTGTTGCGCAGCGGGTTCAAGTACGCCTATGAGCGCGCTGCGGAATCTGACAGCCTGCGCCATGTGGCCGAACGAAGGTGGACCGAAGCGAAGCATCGTGAACAACGGACGTGGCTACTCGCCTTGCTGGCGATCGCCGCAATACTGGGCACTGCAGCCTGGCTGCGCTGGCGGTACACGGCCCGGGCCAAACGCGCCATCGAAGCCGCACAGGAGAAACTCGTGGTGAGCGAACGCGCACGCGAAGCCGCCGAAGTGCGAACGCGCATCGCTCGTGATGTACATGACCAATTGGGTAGCGACCTCACGAAACTCGCCCTGCTCAGCAGTGAAGCGAAGGCCTTGGCCAACGAGGACCCGACGGCGCTTTCCGAATTGGCCGCAGACATGGAACGCGTTTCCACTGAAGCGAACCGCTCACTTGGCGACATCGTCTGGGCCGTGGACCCCCATCACGATTCGCTGGCGGGACTCACCGAACGTGTGCGCGCCCATTGTGAACGTATGCTCCAGTGGAGCCATGTGGCCCATACCATCGATTGCGGGCATGAAGGTCCCGACACATCCTTGGACCCTGCCACCAAACGCGATATCTACTTGATCCTCCGCGAGGCCCTGAACAATGCCATCAAATACGCGAATGCAGAACACATCCGTGTGGTCTTCAAGACATCCGCATCGTTCGTCCAGTTCGAGGTGTGCGATGATGGCATTGGAATGAGCGGTGCCCCCATGAGCGGTCATGGACTCAAGAACATGCGCCATCGGGCTGAACACATCGGCGGCTCATTGACCATTGCCAGCGATGCCGGATCAGGAACGTGCATACGGTTCCGCGTGGACCTATCGCCCGCTTAACCCACGTGGGTTATTTCCACGATCGGAATGAAGTTGGACCTTCGTTGCATCCGACGTGTAAGATCCGACCACCGACCATGAGGATGCTCGCTCCTGTCCTGTTCCTGCTTTGCGCAGCAGCATCAGTCCTTGCACAGGACAGTACCCTCATCGCAGTGGAGTCGCTTTTCCCCGCGAACGGAAAGGCGGGCCGATGGACCGATACCGTGCGGGTCGATCAGCTGTTGGACAGTGCGAAAGCGTGGGTGGCCACCGGCGAAACGGAACGATCGTACAGGGCAGCGCGCCTCGCTGCCGACGCGATCACCGCCATCGACGACGGCGGTGACAAGAGGCTGCTGGACCAGCGCGCCTTGCAAGCCGCCAAGGTCGAAGGGGTCGCCCACCACTATGCCGGCCGGTATGCCGAAGCCTTGGCGGCCTTCACCACCATGGAACGTGTGGCCGAGCGCATGGGCAATGACAAGTTGCGGGCGGCCGCCATGAACTACCAGGCCTATCAATACCGCGCCACGGACGACATCCCCCGTGCGAAATCACTCACGCTCCAAGCGTTGGCCATCCTGGACAAGCTGCCCGAGGATGGTAACCTGGCCAACACCTATTCGGGACTCGGGACCATCCTCTTCGATGAGGCGGACCGGGATAGCGCATTGCTCATTCAACGCAAGACTCTCGCCATCACCGAGCGTATGGAGCTCCTCAACCATGCGGCGCTGTGCCGCATGGACATCGCCGAGATCCACATGAAAGAGGAGCGCTTCGACAGTGCCTTGCACTACTTGCGAATGGCCGCCGCGGAGCTCCGGAACGATGAGAATCTCGGCCAACGGTGCATCTACCTCGGTCAGTTGGCACGAGCCCTTTGTGGCGTCGGCAAGTATCAAGAGGCGCGTTCGATACTGCTGGAAGCCGAACGTATCGCCCTTGAGCTGGAGAACAACGAGTACCGATCCCGTACCTACGAACTGCTCGCGCTGGTGGCAAGCGCCACCGGAGAAAGTGCACAGGCCTTGTCCTATCTGGACAAAGCCCGAACAGCTCACACGAACGACCTCGATATCGAAAAGACACAGGCGATCACCGAAGTGCGCATGAAGGCGGAGCAGGAACGCGAGGCCGAGAGGGTGGCCGCTGAACTGGCTGAGGAAAAGCGCAAGAAGCGCAATGCACTGCTCGGCGGCGGTCTAATTCTTGTCATCGCCGCGCTCGGGTTCGGCCTCTACCGCAACAGCGCACGCAGCGCCCTTGCCATGCGCGCCAAGAATGAAGAACTGGTGCGCGCACAGGAGCAATTGATCATCAGCGAAAAGGAACGTGAAGCCTCCGAAGTGCGCACCCGTATCGCCCGCGACGTGCACGACCAACTCGGCAGCGACCTTACCAAACTCGCCATGCTGAGCAGTGAGGTGGGCATCGTACTGAAGAACGATCCCGTTGCGCTGGCACGTACCGCACGGGATATCGAACGTGTCGCTGCCGAAGCCAATCGATCGCTCGGCGATATCGTTTGGGCCATCGACCCGCACCACGACTCGCTCGCCGGGCTTACCGAACGGGTGCGTGCCCATGCCGAACGGATGCTCGAATGGAGCCACGTCAAGTACACGATAGACTGCGTGCATGAAGGGCCCGATGTGACCCTTGATCCAGGAACGAAAAGGGACGTCTACCTCATCCTGCGGGAAGGGCTGAACAATGCGATCAAATATGCCAAGGCGGAGCATATCGGGGTGGTGATGCGTACCGACCAACGGTCCATTCGCCTGGTGGTGGAGGATGATGGCAAAGGAATGGGCGACAAGGAACAGGCGAGTGGTCATGGTCTGTCCAATATGCGGGCACGTGCCGAACGCATCGGTGCACGCTTGAGCTTAGATGGTACCAAGGGCACCCGGCTCCAGCTGGACCTTGCCCTCACCACTTGATATCCAGCGGGAAACGCTATCTTGCCCACATGGCAAGCGCCCCGGTCCGTATCGTCATCGTGGAGGACGATGATGAACTGCGCGAATTGCTACGTCGCCGTATCGAACGGGCCGATGGGCTTCAACTCGTGCGTACGTATGCCAGTGGCGATGCGTTCCTGGAACACATCGAAGAGCTGACGGCGCAGGTGGTGCTGATGGACATCAATATGCCCGGTAAGAGCGGGATCGATTGCGTGCGCGAAGCCAAGGTGGTGAAGCCCGAGGTGCAATACCTGATGCTCACCATCTTCGAGAACCCGGCCTACATCTTCCAGGCCCTCTGTGCCGGTGCCACGGGTTACCTGTTGAAAAGCACCACCACAGAAGAACTGCTCGAAGCGATCCACGACATCCACAATGGAGGATCGCCCATGAACAGCGCCATCGCTCGTTTGGTGGTGAGCAGCTTCCAGCAGGAGACCCGGCAACAGATCAACGACGAGCTGCTCACCGACCGGGAGAAAGGCGTACTCGATGGCCTCGCCTCCGGATTGCAGTATAAAGAGATCGCCGCAAAAGCGGGTATCAGCACGGAGACCGTACGTGTGCACGTGCGGCGCATCTACAGCAAACTGCAGGTGAACGGGCGTATGGAGGCCGTGCGCAAGGTCTACCCCGGGCGATAGCGCGTACTACACACGGGGTATTGCCGGGCCAGCACGGCGCAGGCACTTTTGGCCAAGCGTGGATCATCCACCAAGGCCAGCATGTACCGTCGTACCCGGCACCACCTCCTAGCCGCCCTCCTCGCATGGGCCATGGTGCTGAGCGTTACCGCACAGGACCTGGGCGCCATCGGCAAGGAGAAGCCGGTGCGGATCAACGGCAGCCTTTCGGTGATGGGCGGGCCCTACTTCTACAGCGGTGACGGCACCCCGCGCAACGAGCCCTTCTGGTGGAACACCACCGGTGCTGTTACCCTGAGCCTCTATGGCTGGCAGGTGCCGGTGAGCTTCAACGTGGGTTCGCAACAGCGCACGTGGACACAGCCCTTCAACCGCTATGGCATGAGCCCCTATTACAAGTGGGCAAAGCTGCACTTGGGCTACCGCAGCATTCGTTTCAACCCGTACACCATGGCCGGGGTGCAGTTCTTCGGCGCAGGCGTGGAGCTGGAGCCGAAGGGGTTCCGCTTCGCCGCGTTCTACGGCCGCTTCAACAAGCCTGTGGCGCAGGACACGCTCGCCTCCATCGCTCCACGGCCGGCTTACGAACGCACCGGCTACGGTGTCAAGGTGGGTGTAGGCAACCGGCGGAACTACTTCGACGTGATGGTCTTCCAGGCCGAGGATGACACCACCTCCATTCCCGAGGTGGTGAGCAACGATCCCGCATCGGCACCTAAACAGAACGTGGCGCTCGGCGTTAGCGGCAGACTCACTCTAGGCAAACGCATCACCTGGCAATTCAATGCAGGAGGCAGCGCCATGAACGAGGACCTGCGCGCACCAGCCATCGTGGCCACCGATGTGCCCGCTTCCTTGCAGGGCATCTTCAACCCACGCCTGGGTGCGAAACTGTTGCTCGCCGGCCACACCTCCCTCACCTATGCGTACAAGATCTTCAGCTTGCGCGGCGAAGTGAAGCAAGTGGATCCGGACTACCGTTCACTCGGCGCCTACTACCAAGCGGCCGATCTGCGCGCCATCACCGTTGCACCGAGCCTCCGCCTGTGGAAGAACAAACTACGCCTGAGCGGCAGCTACGGCCAGCAGCAGGACAACTTGAGCGGCCGCAAAATGGCCACCTCGGTCCGTCGCATCGGCTCGGCCAACGTGAGCTGGAACCCTTCACGCACGTACGGTGCGGATATCAACCTCAGCAACTACGGCATTGAACAACAAGCCGGTCTGCGCGCGCTCAGCGATACGTTCCGCGTAGCACAGGTGAACCGGAGCATGACGCTTTCGCAGCGCTATGTGCGCACCAACAGCCACCGCACGTTCACCATCAGCCTCACCGGTGGCCTGCAACAACTGCAGGACCTCAATCCCTACAACACCTTCGTCACCGCCGAGAATGAAGTGATCTACGGCAACCTCTTCCTCAATCGCACCCGAAATGCAGACAACCTTTCGGTGAACGGGGGCATCAACTTCAGCCGCAACACCTCGGCCATCAGCAGCTACATCCTCGTAGGGCCCACATTCGGCATCTCCCGCACCATGGCCAGGCAGAGGCTCACCGGTGCGCTCTCCGCTTCATGGAACGCCGCCCTGCAGGATGGCGCCAACGCGGGCAACACCGTGAACGCCAACACCACTTGGCAGTATCGTGTAACGGCGATGCATCGCTTTCAACTCACGGTGAACGGCCTGTTGAACAGTACCACGTTCGTGGCCTCCCGCGAATTCACCGAAATACGCCTGCTGGCCGGTTATGTGTTCGTGTTCCAACCCAAGACCTAGTGCCATGGCCTACCGAGATGCCTTGCGCTCTTCGCTGACCGCTCTCGCGCTCCTCACCATCATCGGCGTGCGCGCTCAGCTGAACCCGCTGACGTTGAGCACCACGGTGAACCCGCCGTACACCGCGAGCTACGTACAATACTTCCAGAACCCGCAGCAGATCTCGGTCTTGATCCACAACGATCTGCCAGGAGCCGTTGCGCACGATATCTACCTCGCTGGTTCCATCAGCACCATGGATGGCAGCATCTCGGTCACCATCGAGGGTGGCCAGCCGTGGAACGCTCCACCGCTCAACGTCCCGGTCGGGTTCACAGCGATCTCGGGCACGGACCTCCAACCCTTCGTTTCCAATGCAGGCGGCCAACTCCAGTATACCGGCATCACCGAAGAGGATATCCGGCTCGGGCTCCTCCCGGAAGGTGAATACCAGATCTGCCTCCAAGCATTCGACTATTTCACCAACGCCCCGCTGAGTGCAGGTGCGCCCAGCAATGGCTGCTCCAATGTATTCACCGTGGCCTATCCCCCACCGCCACAGTTGCTCGCTCCGGCATGCGACCAAATGGTGCAGGGTGCCCAACCCCAATCGCTGCTCTTCAACTGGATCCTACCCTCCGGTCCGCCGATGGGGGCCATCATGCAGTACCACTTCAAACTCGTACTGCTGTCAGAGGAGAACGCCATCGATCCCCTGTCGGCTTTGCAAAGCTCCAATGATCCGGTCTGGGAGGATGATGTGATGAGTGCGCAGGTGCTGTATACACAGCTCATGCCCGCGTTGTTGACCGGTCGTCGGTACGCGTGGTACGTGCGCGCGGTGGACGTGAGCGGAGTGCATGTGTTCCAGAACGATGGCTGGTCCATGCCCTGCACCTTCACGTGGAGCGGCGATGCCGGTTTCTCCTTCGCCTTTCCTGTCGTTGGTGATACGCTCCCCTGGGACTTCCTGCCCATCGTAGCCCGCTTCGATCCGTACCGCGATGACATCACACAGTTCAATAGCGAGCTCACGTTGATCCATGTGGGCGGTGAACAAGCCACTTACCAACGCGAGGTGATCTGGGCCGATGGGCCGCGCGAGTCGCAGGAGGATGTGCTTGGCACCCCTGTGACCGAGGACCAAGCGCGCCACATCAACGTGTACAAACGGCCTGGAGAAGAGAGCGTGATGTACTTCGAGAGCGGCGAGGAACACGTGATGAACGCACAGATCACGCTGAGCCCAGACAACGGTGATCCCATCAGCGGATACATCGATGGAGGGTTCGCCTCCGGCATGGGCACGCCACGCATGATCAGCCCCGCGCACCAAGCCGTGCTGCCACGCAACGGCGGTAATGCAGAACAGTCCGGCTTCGCCGCTGTGCCATTGCGCTTCAAGACCGCCGAACCACCAGTAAGCCTGCTTCCGCCCTTCCCGATCATCCAGAACGTGGATGGGCTGAGCACCCAGACCGACGGCCGCATCTACCAACGCTGGCGCATCGATGTTTCGAGGACCGCTGATTTCGACCAGACCGAAGCCACGCACAGCGAGCGTATCGGGAACACATTGAGCCTGCTCAACAGCAGTTGCGACCTGCCCTGCATGCTGGCCGAACTGTACAAGGAGGTCACCTACGATTTCACACCGAACGCGGAGGGCACCTATTACTGGCGTATCGTCTGGGTGACCGACCACAACAACGCGTTCAGCGCTCACTACCGCGCTGGTCCCACGTATAGTTTCACCATCGGCGAACCAGAGGACTGGGACACTGACGGAGGTGGAGGAGCGGCGCAAGAAGAAGAGATCCCCGCAGCGGAATGCCTGGCCGAAAGCCGACGCGCACCAACGCCCATCATTGAGCGCAACGCCGTGAATACCACCCAGGTGGGCGACACGGTGCAGGTGGGCATGTTCCACATGCGCATCACCAGCATCCTGCACGGGGCTGGCAACCTGGCTTCTGGCGAAGGTTTGATCTCCGTGCCAGTGATGGACGCGCTGCTCCGTGTCCGGTTCAGCCAGGCGCTCATCAACGCGAACAAACGGCTGTATCAGGGCGAAGTGAACGCATTGTACGACAACGAAGGCGTGATCCCGCCGGCCTTCATCCAAGGTGGCTCGTTGGCAGCGGGCTTCAGTCCGCAAGCTGCGCAGGCGTTGGACGACTACCTGAATACCGCCGGCCGTTTGATCAGCCAATTCAGCGGTGCTGCACCCATGGGGTTGCCGCTCGGCGTGGATAAGGAAGTACCAGGCATCGGTCGCGTGGTCATCGGCATCCTTGGCATGCAGTTCACGGACTCCATCGCGCGGATGAACGCAGGCATGTCCTTACCCGTGCATGAACTGGGCACCTCGCTCAGCTTGGGCAACATGGCGATGCCCTTCCACCCAGGCGGCTTCGGCGACCTCACCGAAGAAGCCACGCTCTACCTACTGAGCGACCTTAACATCGACCTCGGCGACGACACATTGAAGTTCAAAGGCGCCCGCTTCTCCGACGGTTTCACCACCGTACAGGATAGCGGCACCTTCGTGGCGTGGGACTGCAACGGCTTCCGCGCCGTGACGTTCGATGCGGAATACCGCTTCAGCCGTGAGAAGCTGCGCGAAGACCTCGCGAACGGCGAAGATGGACCGCGGAAAGTGATCGGTGCGCTACGTGTGCGCACCGGACGTGGTGGTCTCATGGGTCGCATGGACATGAACACAGCCTTCCATCTGAATGAGGCGAAGAGTTGGGGATTCGATGTCCAGGAAGCGTGGATCGATCTGGCGAGCTACACCAACCCACCGGACATGCAGTTGCCACCTGCACACTTCCTGGCCAGCGCGCACATGCAGGAGGATGGCACCGTGGATCCCGCGTGGACCGGCGTGTACGTGGAACGCACCATGCTGCGCCTGCCACCGACCATCGAACGTTTCCAAGGCACCGGTCGCGTCACCGCGCAGGTGGACGACTTCATCTACGAGTTCGGAACAGGTGTTTCGGCGCAGTTCAAGGTGGCCAACATCCTCGACGCCAACGAAGGCAACCTCGATGGTTGGGGTTTCTCGCTTGACACGTTGCAGATGGACATCGTGGTGAACACCTTCAGCCAAGGCGGATTCAAAGGACGCATCAAGATGCCCTTCACCGATACGTTGCTCGTGTACACCGGTATGATCCAGCACGATCCGCAGACGGAGGATGTGCGCATGGAATTCCTGCTGCACCCGGATGGTACGCTGAACGTTCCGATGTACGTGGCGCACGCCGAACTTTACGAAACCAGCACCGTGCGCGCCATCTTCGGAGATGCCAGCACCGGCAACAGCGCGCGTGCCGAACTGAACGGGAAGTTGAGCATCGATGTGAACGCACCCGCTCAACTGAAGATCAACTTCCGCGACATCGGTTTCCAACAACTCTACTTCCAGACCAACGACCCGTACACGAACGTGGACCAGAGCGGTGTATTCTCGCTTGTGAGCCCGCAGAAATTCCTGGCGGATGACAGTCCGGAACTGGATGACGAGGAAGACAGCTCCGGCGGAAGTTCCGGCGGTTTCCCGGTAAGCATCACCCGGGTGACCACCGAACGGCGCAATTCCGAAGGGGGCGTGATGGCAGGCATCGGGTTCGATATCAACCTGGACCTAAGCGGGCAGACCAACATCTTCGTAGCCACCACGCGCATCGCGGTGCTCGGGCAGCTCAACACCACGGCCATCCACCAATGGGGCCATCACAGCATCGAGTTGGATTCGATCGGTGTGACCGGCGAGACCGGTGCGGTGAAGATCATCGGTGGCCTGCGCTGGTACCACGATGATCCCGTCTATGGCAACGGCATCAACGGGCTGGTGAACGCCTGGTTCATGAAAGGGGCTTTGCAAGTGCGTGCCGCCGCGCAATTCGGAACGGTGAACAGCATGCGTTACTGGTACGCCGATGCCATGTTCGCCAAGGAGGGTGGCTTCTCGCCCGGGCAACCTTTCAACGTTTACGGCTTCGGTGGTGGTGCGTGGTACCATATGCGCCGGACCACTGACCTGCCGAGCGCACAACAGGTTACACAAGCGACGATCGCCGCTCAGGATGATGACGACTACACTCCTGGCCTCACGCTCACCAGCATCCGGTTCGTGCCCGACGCCGCCATCAGCTTCGGATTCCAGGCCACCGTCATCTTCGGCGATGGCGCCAGTGGTCTCGCGTACAATGGCGATCTCACAGCTGGCATGTCATTCAGCGAAAGCGGTGGCGTGAACACGGCCTTCCTCAACGGCAACGTGTACATGATGAGCGAACGGAACGATCGCACCTACGTGCCCATTCGTGGCAGCGCGGAGATCACCTTCGACTTCCCCAATGATGTCTTCCAGGCCAACTTCGCCATGAAGGTCACCATCGGCAGCGGCCTTGTCACGGGGACCGGGCCGGACGACCTCGCAGGTGCGGCAGAATTGTTGATCACGCCCGATACCTGGCACCTCTTCGTGGGCACACCGCAGACGCCGGTGGGGCTGGACTTCCTCGGTCTGTTCTCCACCACCAGCTATTTCATGGTAGGCAAAGGGCTCCCCGATCCGCTGCCACCGGACTCAGCCGCCGTGCTCGCGTTGCTCGGCAGCACCGACTTCAACTGGCCTGCTGGCGTGGATGAAGCGAATGGCATCGCATTCGGCGCGCGTGGTGCCCTGGACCAGCAGTTCGACTTCTACCTCCTCCGCATGCATTTGCAAGCAGGCCTGGGCTTCGACATGGCCTTCGTTTCAGCCGCCAACATGACCTGTGAGGGCATCGCCGATCCAGGCATTGCGGGATTCTACGCCACCGGTCAAGTATTCGCCTACCTCGGCGGAAGTGTGAGCCTTCATGTGGACGTGTGGTTCGCCGAGGGCGATTTTGAGATCATGAACATCGCTGCCGCAACCCTGCTGCAAGGAGGCTTCGCGGACCCCAACTGGGTACGGGGCGAAGTGGGCGGACGCTACAGCATCCTGGGCGGAATGATCGACGGATCGTTCAACTTCCCGTTCTCCGCGGGCCATCCCTGCGACAATTTCGGTGCGGGCGCTTTAGCAGGTCTTGATCCCATAGGCGACATCACTCCACGACACAACGACGGCATCACACCGGGCAGCACGCCCGTGGATGTGGGCGCGAATTGTGAAGTAGCGTTGAACATGAAGCTCGACACACCGTTCAACATGAAGGAATATCGCTCCAATGGAAGCTCATACTGGCGTACGTTCCGATTGGTGCTCGATGGTGTGAGCTTGAAGAAGTCGGGTAGCGAACAGCAGACCACCCAGGCGATAGCTCCTTCGAAGGATCAAGTCCTGGCCATCCCCTCTCGTTACCTCGACCCACTGACCAGATACACGTTCAACGTGCGGCTGCGTGCAGAAGAGCGCAACAGCGAAGGTGTTTGGGCAACGGCAATCACCCAAGGTGAGCAGGCCATTTGGGACACCACCGTCACGTTCAAGACCGGCGAAGGTTTGAAGGAGATCCGCGAACAGGACCTGCTGTACACTTATCCCTTCATCGGCCA
Organism: Flavobacteriales bacterium UBA2426; assembly: GCA_002342985.1. Classification (GTDB taxonomy): domain Bacteria; phylum Bacteroidota; class Bacteroidia; order Flavobacteriales_F; family PHOS-HE28; genus PHOS-HE28. The sequence goes on along the minus strand of DDRC01000110.1, from coordinate 12,236 downwards.
ACGCTATGTGCTTCAGGACGAATGCCGCTCCGCGATCATCCATTGCAAGGCCGATCTGTCCGGGCAGGATGCGATCTTCGGACAGGCGGTAGCGGGCCGGGTCCGGATCTACAAGATGATGTTGACACCGCTCGCCGGCGGGCCAACGATCACCTGCCCCATTGCGCCTTACCTGAACGAGAACACACCGACCACGCTCTCCTTCGCATTGCCGCAATTGCTGAACAGCAAGACCTATGTGGCGCAGGTGATCTACCGGGATAGTCTGGTGCAGTCTGGCACCGGGCCACAAGCGTACGTCCCGTTGGCCGACCTGGGCATGATGTCCACCGCATCCAGCAGCACGAGCACCACCAGTCAACAAGGCCACACCTTCCACCTTCGGCAGCGAAGGTTGACCGGGTACTCCGTGAGGGCGAACGAGAAGCTGCTCTTCACCTATTACTTCCGCACATCGGCGCACAACACCATCGCTGCCAAGGCGGCCGCGCTCACCAACAGCACCACCTTCCTCGAAAGCGATGGCGCAACACCACCTAGGGAGACACTGCGCCCGGATCTCCAAGGTGAGTCCTTCGATGTGTTCGATGTCAACGGCTATACCTCACCCCAGAACACCAGCTTCATTCTACCCCCGCTGATCTCTCTCAGCGATGCGTTGACCGATGTATGGTCCATGCAATGGAGCGACCCCGTGTTGTATGACTATTACGCGGAGATCGAAGCACGCAATTGCAGCTCCATCGATCTGATGCGCAGTGTCACCTATAACGCATTCGGTGTACCGCGCTACAGCGATACACCTTCCGCTCCGGGGATCCCGCCGTTCCAGACAGTGAAATGGCGCGTTGGAAACCCGACCCGACAGCCGCTCACACCTGACGAGACCGTGCCGTTACCCGCCAATGGCCTTGTGGCCCAGAACACGAACAACCTCGCAGTAAGCACCGGGGCTTCTACAGCATCCGTGCGGCTGGACCACACCACGGCCATTGTGGTACGCAACGACCATCAACGGTTGCTCACGATCACAGCCGACGTCATCGCGAACTGTGGCCCTCTGCAAGCACCACCGCCGCCCGCTGAGGATTACGGAACGATGCAGGAGCCTCTCCGCAGCATGGTCATCCGCTTCCAGAACTCCGGGTTCAAGCGCGCCTATCGCGGCAACTACCGCGTGCGCTTCAGCTTCCACCCTCCACCCACATGCATGCCCTTCACCGACTGGAACCAGCAGGCGGCGGTTAGCCACGGCGAAGCGGTGTTCAACCACACGCTGGGTCCAGTGGCACCCGTGAGCCAGTCACCGCTCTCACCGCCGGGCAGTGGCGTCATGCAAACAGCACCTTGATCATGCGCCCTTCCATCCTTGCCCTCCTCTGCTTCGCACTTTGCCGAACGGTCGCCGGTCAAAGCTTACAGACCACGGCCTTCAACACCGCCGATTCCGTCATCGTGCGCTGGGCACCTAGCAGCGTACAGGCTTGGGAGCGCTTCAACCGCTACGGCTGCCGTATCGAACGTGTGGACGTGGCCACTCCAGAGCGGAAGGTCCAACGACTGAATGCCGACACGCTCAAACCAATGTCCTTGGAGGCATTGAAACAACGCCTCGCTGCCAACAGCCATGCACCCATCATCGCACAAGCCCTTTATGGCGCTGATATACGACCCAACACCGGTGATGTGCGCGCGCAGATGGACGCCGCCGACCAGGCCACCATGCGCTGGTCGCTGTGTGCGTTGTATGCCGATATCGATCCCGAGATCGCCAATGCACTTGGCTATCGTTGGGTGGACAAGAACATGAGCGCGACCGGCTACTACCTGTACCGGGTGATCACACTGGACCCCCAACAAGCGGACACGGCCATGATCGCCATCGACCGGAAAGACGGTGCGCATACCATACCGCATGGGCCCGCGCTCAGCGCGCAGGAGAAGGAACACACAATCACCCTGCGCTGGGAGCGCGAGCAGGTGAAGAGTTCGTTCAGCGCCTTCTGGATCGAACGCCGACAAGGGACCGGCGCCTGGCAGCGCTTGAACAATGTGCCCTTCGTGCCCATGGACAATGAACGCGGTGCGGCCACCCACCATGCGTATACGGACACCACCATCATTCGCGACTATGTTGCCTACCAGTACAGGGTGCTGGGCATCACGCCTTTCGGGATGATCAGCAGTGAAGCACCGGTGGTGACCGCGATGGGCCGCGATCGCACCGCGCCACCGAACCCAGTGATGCAGCGCGTGAACGATGAGAAGGGCAAACTGGTGGTGTATTGGGATCTGCCCGGAACAACAGCGGACCTGAAAGGCTTCCGCGTGGAGAAGACCTACCATACCAATGCTGCCTACCAGCCCTTGCACCGGGACCTGCTACCACCTTCCACCCGGCAATTCACGGACACCTCCTCCTTCCTGATCGGCCAGAACCACTTCAGGGTGTGGGCCGTGGATACCGCAGGCAATGCCTCCGTTTCCATGAGTGGATATGGTGTGCTTGCGGACTCCGTCGCGCCCGCACCACCCATCGGCCTGAAGGGAAGCATAGACACCGCTGGCGTGGTGACGGTCCATTGGCCATGGGGGAAAGAGCAGGACCTTTTGGGCTACCGTGTCTTCTTCGCCAACGCCGCCGATCACAACTTCAACAACCTTTCACCCGAACCTCAGCAGGACACCGTGTTCCACGATACCATTCCACTGCGCACGCTCACCAAACACATCTACTACAAGGTGGTGGCAGTGGACAGGAACTTCAACCATAGCCCACTCAGCGCGGTTCTCCATCTGGTGAAGCCGGACCAGGTGGCACCGGTCGCCCCCGTTATCGAGCGCTATGCGGTGAACGACAGTGCAGTGGTGATCCATTTCATCCCCAGTAGTAGCGATGACGTTGCAAGGCACATTCTGCTGCGCCGCTCCCCAGTGGACACCACATGGCGCGAGGTGGTCGCTTGGAATGCCAGTGAACAGCGGCGCACCTGGACCGACCGAACGGTGACGGCTGCCGCAGCATACACCTATCTGATGCAGGCCGTGGATAGCGCCGGCAACCGATCGCCACGTTCGGTGCCCTTGGAAGTGCGCATTCCGCAGCGCCAGGAGCATCCTGCGGCTGAAGCGGTCAAAGCAGTGGTGGTCGATGATGTCATACAAGTGAGCTGGGCGCCACCGACCAGACCGGTGAAGCACTATGTGATCTACCGCTCCAAGAACGGCGCGATGGCCAACACGGTGGGTTCGGCCGGATCGGATGCCACCACCTTCGCCGATGTGCGCGTGCCCGGTAACGGTAGCTACCGCTATGCCGTCAAAGCCGTGTATGCTGATGGCGGCTCATCTCGCATCGTTGAAATGCCCGGCCCCGTAGAGGTGAAATAGCATGTACTACGCATGTGGTATTGATGCGCTCTCGGCAACCCGGGTACTTCGCATCATCCAAAGCGAAGTACCATGCGATCCCTACTCGTTCTCCTTCCGCTCGCAGCTCCGATCGCCGGAACTGCACAGACCGTGGTCTCCGGCGGTGGTGGTCATCATGCCAATGCCACGACCCGTATCTCCTACACCATCGGGGAACCGGTGATCGCCACGGCAGGTGCCAGCAATGTGGTTCTCACCCAAGGCTTTCATCAACCCTGGGCCGACATCTCCACCCCTGTCCATGATACCCCGGCGAACACCAGCGTCATCAACGTGTACCCGAACCCGGTATCGCACACCCTGCACATCGCATGTGAAGACGCTGCGGACGCACAGCAGTACTTCCTGCACGACGCTGCAGGACGCTTGGTGAACGAAGGACGCATCACATCCGCGATCACCGATCTCGATATGGAAGCCTACGCTAGTGGAGGTTACATCCTGCGTGTGCTAGGCAACGACGATACCACCCTGAAGTCCTTCAAGATCTCCATCACCCACTAAGCCATGAAGAAGTCTATTTCCCTCCTCTTCGCCTTCGCACTCGCTACGGCCATGTGGGCCCAAGCACCGCAACGCATCAACTACCAAGCGATCCTGCGCGATGCAAGTGGTACCATTCAAGCGAACACCGCCGCGACGCTGGGCATCGCCGTGCTGCAGGGCAGCAGTAGCGGCACCGTGGTGTACAACGAGAACCATGCGGTGACCACCAACACCTTCGGCCTGGCCAACGTGGCGATCGGTGGTGGCACGGTGGTCAGTGGCTCGTTCGCCAGTATCGATTGGAGCAATGGACCCTGGTTCGTCCGCACTAGCGTGAACGGCACACCGATGGGCACCACACAACTGATGAGCGTGCCCTACGCCTTGTTCGCAGAGACCAGCAACACACCCGGGCCGATAGGTCCTGCAGGCCCTCCAGGTCCGCAGGGGGTCGCCGGAGCAACAGGCGCTACCGGGCCCGCCGGCGCTACTGGACCCACAGGCGCCACAGGTGCGCAAGGACCACAGGGGCCTCAAGGTGCCCAAGGACCTGCAGGGCCGCAAGGACCCGCAGGTGCGGATGGGACCGGGGTAACCATCCTCGGCTCGCTCACCAACGTGAACCAACTACCTGGTACGGGCGACCCCGGTGATGCCTACCTGGTGAACGGCAGCCTGTATGTGTGGAGCAACAACACCAATACATGGGAGAATGTCGGCTCCATTCAAGGGCCGACCGGGCCGCAAGGACCTGCGGGACCACAAGGAGCCACGGGGCCAGCCGGTGCTACCGGTGCCACGGGCGCCACAGGGCCAGCGGGCCAGCAAGGGGCGACCGGCGCCACAGGTGCGACCGGGGCCGCGGGTGCTGACGGCCGCACCGTGCTCAATGGAACGACGGTACCGGCCAGTGCCCTCGGTGCCATCGGCGACTTCTACATCAATACCACGAGCACTATGATCTACGGCCCGAAGACCGCTGGTGGCTGGGGCGTCGGAACATCGCTTGTGGGTCCACAGGGGCCGCAAGGTCCTACTGGTACTGCGGGTGCTACTGGTCCTCAAGGTCCACAGGGGGTTACGGGAAATACAGGCCCGGCCGGAGCAACAGGACCGACAGGGCCCATCGGGGCTACCGGTCCACAAGGTGCTACGGGTGCGACCGGGGCCGCCGGCGCTGACGGCCGCACCGTGCTCAACGGAACAACCGCACCAGCCAGTGCCATCGGTGCCAACGGCGACTTCTACATCAACACCGCGAGCACTATGATCTACGGCCCGAAGACGGCTGGCAACTGGGGCGTCGGAACTTCTCTTGTGGGTCCACAAGGGCCGCAAGGTCCTATTGGAACTCCGGGTGCTACCGGCCCTCAAGGTCCACAGGGTGCTGCTGGTGCCACGGGAGCACAAGGCCCTCCGGGTGCCACAGGCGCGACCGGAGCACAAGGCCCACAAGGTGTTGCAGGCCCTACTGGTGCAACAGGCCCACAAGGAACTCCGGGTACTAATGGTTCCAACGGAACGGATGGAAAGACTGTGCTGAATGGTACGACGAACCCGGCCAGCGCTGTTGGTTCCAATGGGGACTTCTACCTCAACACCACCACCAGCACACTCTTCGGCCCGAAGGCAGCGGGCGCTTGGCCTGCCGGTGTTGCGCTCATCGGGCCTGTTGGTCCGCAAGGCCCTGCTGGACCTGCTGGCAGCTCGAACGCATGGGGCATCACGGGCAACACGGGCATGGTGTTGGGCACCAACTTCATTGGTAACACGGACAATGCACAGCTCGAGTTCCGCGTGAACAATGAACGCGGCGGCTTCGTGACGCCCAGCGGCACTTCAACATCCTTCGGTCACCGCGCGCTGATGGCGAACAGCGGAAGCAACAACACCGCCGTAGGCAAGAACACGCTGATGGCCAATACCACATCATCAGGGAATACGGCCATGGGTGCATTCGCCCAAGAGGGCAACATCACCGGTGCAAACAACACGGCACTCGGCAGCAACGCGCTACGCAGCAACGTGGATGGATTCTCCAACGTGGCGGTTGGAGCAGGTGCCATGCGCAACGCCGTAGCACGCTGGAATTGCGTTGCTGTTGGCGATAGTGCACTGCTCAATAACGGCATCGGCGCCACCTACGACCCGATCGACGGCCCTGCAGAAGCAGTGGAGCAGACCGCGGTCGGAAGCAAGGCGCTGTATGCGAACACAACGGGTACGCGCAACGTGGCCGTGGGCTTTGAAGCCCTACGCAACAACGTAAGCGGCGATGCCAACGTGGCGGTGGGCCGCAATGCCTTGCGCCTGAACACCAGCGGCGGCTCCAATACGGGTATTGGGATCAACGCATTGAGCAGCGTGGCAACACAGAGCGGGAATACCGCCCTGGGATCTTACGCGGGCAGTGGCCTTACCATGACGAACAGCTCTTATGTGGGCAACAATGCTTATCCGACCGTTGCAGGACTGAGCAATGCCACAGGACTTGGCTACCAAGCACGGCCCACTGCAAGCAACTCAGCGCGCGTGGGCAACACCGCCGTCACCAGCATCGGCGGCTACGCGAGCTGGACCACCCTGCCGAGCGATGGCCGTTTCAAGAGCAATGTGCTCGCCGATGTGAAGGGCCTCGACTTCATCCTGCGCCTGCGACCTGTGACCTACAACGTGAATGTGCAGGCGCTGGCAGAACACCTCGGTGAAGACCGCCGAGTGGATGCCAACGGCAAGGTGGAGACCGTGCTGCCAAGTCCGGAGACTATCGCCGCCCGAGCGGAGAAAGCCGCCGTGCGCCAAACCGGCTTCATCGCCCAAGAGGTGGATGCTGCCGCACAAGCCGTGGGCTTCGACTTCAGCGGGGTGGACAAGATGAGCGACGGCGACGCCATGCTCGGCCTCCGCTACGCCGAATTCGTAGTTCCCCTGGTGAAAGCGGTGCAGGAGCAGCAAGCGATCATTGAACGGCTGGAGAAGCGCATCGCAGAGCTGGAGCGACGTTAACCCGCACGGGTTATTGCCCCGCGCTGTGCGCTAACGGAGCTTGCACCCGGATCAGACCGGACCTGCAAGGCCATGCGCCCGCGATCATCTTCGACTTCGTTGCTTTGGTCCACAGGGCTGCTGTTGGCCTTGACTGCGTGCGCCAGAACGGCACCTCCGGCCGTGCGTAGCGTGACCGAGGAACCGGATCCGCTTCAACAAGGCCTATCGGAACACCTGGCAGCCCAGCCCGACTTGCCCGCGTTGCCAGCCCTGGAGGAACGGTCGGTCAGTGGGTCCTCGCCCAAGCATGTGGAGTGGACCGATCCGCAAGGGCTGAAGGCCTCCATTCGGAACGACGGCATGCTCCTTTCGCCCACAGATGAAGGGGAGGCGCCATGGTCCGTGTCCATCCTGCTGCATCGCATCGGTCGCTCCGATGATCGGTTCCTTCCGGTGACCACGCCCGTGGTGGAGCGATCGGAACAGCGCACGCTGGCACGGCACGGCCCTTTCGATGTGGAGCATGTGAACACCGCCGAAGGCATTCGCCAGAATTTCATCCTGCATGAACGGCTGCACGGCACCGGACCTGTGGAACTGTTCCTGTCCGTGGCCGGTGGCCTTCACCCCATGGATGATGGGCAGAACTCGATCTCGTTCACCAACGCCCGATCGGTCAAGGTCCTTCACTACAGCGAACTGTGCGTTTGGGACGCCGATGGCGATACGTTGCCCGCCCAGATGACCCTTAGCGGTGATACCATCCGCATCACCGTGGATGATGCGTTGGCACACTACCCCGTGACCGTGGATCCACTGGTGACCACACCGGTGTGGACCATGGACGGTGGACAGTCCAACAGCGAGTTCGGCTGGAGCGTGGCCTCCGCCGGTGATGTGAACGGCGACGGATACAGCGACATCATCGTGGGGCAGCACCTCTACGACAATGGCCAGACCAATGAAGGCCGCGTGGTGGTGTACCATGGCAGCGCTTCGGGGCCATCCACAACCCCCAGCTGGACCTACGAATCCAATTCCGCATCGGCGCAGTTCGGGTATAGCGTATCCACGGCCGGTGATGTGAACGGCGACGGATACAGCGATGTGATCGTGGGCGCGCCCTACCTGGACAACGGCCAGACCGATGAAGGA
>DDRC01000110.1:3656-4050 GCA_002342985.1 Flavobacteriales bacterium UBA2426 | reverse complement strand
CAACGGCCAGACCGATGAAGGACGTGTTTATGTGTTCCATGGCAGCAGCAGTGGGCTATCGGCCACGCCGAACTGGACTTACGAGCGCGATCAGGCGACGTCCTATCTGGGGCGCAGCGTGGCATGCGCCGGCGCTGTGAACGGCGATGGGTACAGCGACATCATCTTCGGAGCACCGTTCTTCGACTCGGGCAACACCAACGAAGGCAGGGTCTTCGTCTTCCACGGCGGCGCTACCGGACTGCCCAGCTCGGTCACCTGGATCACCGAAGGCAACCAGGATGGTGCGAACGCCGGAGCCAGCGTGGCATCCGCCGGTGATGTGAACGGTGATGGGTACAGCGACATCATCTACGGCGCACCGCTCTACGACAACGGCCAGACCGATGAAGGA
>DDRC01000110.1:0-3552 GCA_002342985.1 Flavobacteriales bacterium UBA2426 | reverse complement strand
CAACGGCCAGACCGATGAAGGACGAGCGGTGGTACACCTGGGCAGCGCCACCGGTCTGCTGGCGGCCGCGCACTGGACCGTGGAAAGCAACCAGGCCAGCGCCAATGCCGGCACCAGCGTGGCCAGCGCTGGCGATGTGGACAACGATGGGTACAGCGATGTGGTGGTGGGTACACCGCTTTGGGATGGCGGTCAAACGGACGAAGGCCGTATTCAGATCGCCCGTGGCGGCGCCTCCGGTCTGACAGCGGTGCATCACAGCCTTGAGTCCAATAATGCTGGCGAACAGCGCGGGACCAGCGTGGCTTGTGCGGGTGATGTGAACGGCGATGGTTACGCCGACGTGATCTCCGGCTCGCCGCTGCACGCCAGCGGGGGCAGGATCGACCTGTTCAACGGCATCGCGGCGGGGATCAGCACCGCACCCACCACGGTCCTCAGCACACAGCCCAATGCCCGCTTCGGACGCAGCGTGGCCAGTGCAGGTGACTTCAACGGCGACGGCCTCAGTGATGTGATCATTGGTGCCCAATTCCACGATGGCACCCTCACCAACGAGGGACGCGTACGGTGTTATCCCGGTGCTGCCGCGTCCATCAGCAGCACGGCCGACCGCACGCTCGCAGGGTCTGCCGGATCATTCTACGGCAGGACCGTGGCCAGTGCCGGGGATGTCAATGGCGATGGATACAGCGATGTCATCATCGGTGCACCGGGGGGAAATAGAGCATATGTCCATTATGGGTCTCCGGTGGGCCCCTCGTTCGTGCCTGACCGTGTTTACTATCAGATGGCGATCGCCGGCTTCGGGTACTGCGTATCCGGCGCAGGCGATGTGAACGGCGACGGGTTCAGCGACATCATCATCGGCACTGAGGCAGGAGATATAGTGCATGTTTACCATGGCTCTTCCGCTGGCCTTCCCACCACGCCGAACTGGACGGTTTCAGGCACGGTGAACACCCGCTTCGGGTTCAGTGTGAGCTGTGCGGGCGATGTGAATGCCGACGGCTATGCCGATGTCATCATCGGGCAACCGGACCACAATACCGGCGCAGGCCGCGTAACGGTGTACCACGGAAGCCCCACAGGGCTTAGCGTCACACCCGATTGGATCTCGGCGCCGTTCGACGCACCGCACCTGCCGAACAGCTACTACGGAGAAGGCGTGGATGGGGCCGGGGACGTGAACGGCGACGGCTACAGCGATGTGATCATCGGTGCAGGCGGCTACAACTCGGACCGTGGGCGGGTGGTGATCTTCCATGGCGGACCAGGTGGCTTGCCCGCAATGCCCGCGTCCATCTACGACCATACGGTCTCCGGGCAACGATTCGGCTCGAACCCCCACAGCGGCGCCTGTGCCGGTGGCGCCGGTGATGTGAACGGGGATGGCTACAGCGATGTGATCATGGCGCGAATGGGCTTCCAGGCGTACATCCATCACGGTGGTCCCGCTGGTGTGTCGATCGCTCCATCTTGGAGCTCCTTTCTGGGCGGAGGGGGCTTCTACGGCGCCACGGTGACCAGCGCGGGCGATCTGAACGCCGATGGCTACAGCGATGTGGTGGTCAGTGAATGCGCAGTGGGGGCCAGGATCTACTTCGGTGGGCAATGGGGATTGGGTGGCCCCATTTTCGGGGCGCCCACCAACTTGCCGGACCTGACCATCTTTGGCAGTGGCTCGCATAGCGCGGCTGGTGCGGGTGATGTGAACGGAGATGGGTACAGCGATCTGTTGATCGGTCAATACACGTCGAACATCGCCGTCGTCCACTTCGGCAATACCAGCTCAAACCTTGCCCGAGGCCACTTCAGGCTCTATGAGACGGACCTTACCACACCGATCACTGCAGCGAACATCCCCATCCCGCAATTCGGGGCCGGGTTGTTCGCACGCCCCTTCCTGGGCCGCACGAGAACGAAACTCGTCTGGGAGACCCGGATCCAGGGTGCCGCCTTCAGCACCGGCAGCAATGGCCTTGTGAACAACAGCACCGCGCTCACGGCCGAGCAGGCCACCTTCACCCCCGGTGCTGTGGCCGGCGTGGAGCTGAAGAACCTGATCGACAAACCCGGCGGCGGAACGGGGATCACCGCCACCAAAGTGCGCGCCCGTGTGCGCTTCGATCCTGCCACGGCCATAACAGGCCAGGTCTTCGGCCCATGGCGCTATATGCCCGGCTACCTCGACGGTCTGGGCACACACAACAACGTGCCGCTGCCGGTGGAGCTATTGCGCCTCGACGCGACCTGTTCGAATGGTACGGTGCAATTGGCGTGGGCCACCGCCAGTGAAGCGAACAGCTCCCACTTCGTGGTGCAACGCAGTGCGGATGGTTCCCATTGGACGGATATCGGCCAGGTGACAGCAGCAGGCCACAGCCATCAACAGGTGGACTATGCCCACCATGATCCCGCACCCACACCAGCGGCCGTGCTCTACTACCGCCTTCTGCAGGTCGACCAGGACAGCCAGAGCACCACGCTCCCAACGACCAGCGTCTCGTGTATCTCGAACACGATACGGATCTTCCCCAATCCAACCGAGGACCTCATCCGGGTCGACGCGGCTGCCATGAGCGAAGATGGTGCTCGGTACACGGTGATCGATGATCAGGGCCGCACAGTGCGCAGTGGTTCGTTGTCCCTCGCCGAAGCGCCAACGCCCATCTCCCTGGCCTCCTTGCCCCAAGGTGCCTATATCCTGCTGATCCTGAACGATGGAGGCGAGGCACTGGCCGCCGAACGCGTGATCAAGCGCTGACGGCCCAGCGGTAGCAGCGATCCGTTCGGTGACGCGCCGCCTTCGTTCCTTTGCGGCCAGTTCGGTCGGAAGCAGGCATTCCCATTGTCTGATCCCTGATCCTCTGATCTTCTGATCCATGCACTCCATCAAGCACGTCCTCGACGACACCGCCCTCACCGGCACCACCCTCACCGTGGCCGGCTGGGTACGCACCTTCCGCAACGACCGCTTCATCGCCCTCAACGATGGCAGCACCATCCGCAACCTGCAGTGTGTGATCGATCAGGAGCAAGTGGATGCTGCCACACGCGCGCGTTTCACCACCAGCTCGGCCGTGAAATGCACCGGCGTGATCGTGGAGAGCAAGGGCACTGGCCAGCGCGTGGAAATGCAGGTGACCGCTGTGGAAGTGCTGGGCGACAGCGATGCGGAGAAGTACCCCATCCAGCCCAAGAAGCACAGCCTGGAGTTCCTGCGCGAGAACGCCCATCTGCGCTTCCGCACGAACACGTACAGCGCCATCTTCCGCATCCGCCACCAGGTGAGTTTCGGCATCCACGAGTACTTCGACCAGCAGGGCTACAACTACTTCCACAGCCCCATCATCACCGCCAGCGATGCCGAAGGCGCCGGCGAGATGTTCCGGGTGAGCACCCTGGACGCGAAGAACCCGCCGCTGAACGAGGACGGCAGCGTCAATTGGAAAGAGGACTTCTTCGGCGCAGAGAGCCGCCTCACCGTGAGCGGGCAGCTGCAGGCGGAGCTGGCCGCGCTCGCCTTGGGCAAGGTCTACACCTTCGGGC
>DDRC01000077.1:3886-16378 GCA_002342985.1 Flavobacteriales bacterium UBA2426 | reverse complement strand
AGATGCCGCCGCCGGCCTGCACCAAGGCGTTGGTGCCCTGCTCGCGGAGCTCCCAGCTGATGAGGCTCACGCCATCGGGCTGCCAGATCAGGTCCAGGTCGGTGGTGCAGGCCTGGCTGGGTGAGCACGCCGTGGCGCCCTCGCCGCTGGTTTGGCCGATGGGACAAGCGGGACATTCCGTCTGGGCCTCAAATGGGTTGTAGGTGTTGGCCGGACACAAGGTGCAGGATGCCGAACCGATCGCATCGCTGAACGCTCCTGGCGGACAGGCGAGGCAGTCCGTGGCCGCCGTGGTGGGATTGTAGTAGCCGGCTGCGCAGCTCTGGCATGCAACGGATCCTGTTGCGGCACTGAACTGTCCGGCTGGGCATGCAAGGCATTCCGTTGCAGCGGTGACCGGATTATAGTAGCCGGCAGCGCAGGCCGTGCAGGAGGTGGAGGCGACCGCATCGCTGAAGGAGCCTGCGGCGCACGCTTGGCAACTGGTGGCCCCTGCATCATCACTGAAGTAGCCAGCGGCGCAGGCCTGGCAAGCAGCCTGCCCGGCAAGTGCGTTGAAGTAACCGGCCGGGCAGGGGAGTTGCTGCACCCCGTCCGGGCAGTACGAGCCCGGCGGGCAGGTGGTGCAGACCCCGTCGTTGTTGTAGTAGCCCGGAGCGCAAGGACAGATGGAGCCGTTCATGACAGCGACCACGGGAGCAGGCGTGACCCGTTTTCTCGTGAAATACCAGAGGTCCGGATAGCCATAATGGAAGTTGGTGAGAACAGCTGTGGGGAAACTGTTCTGAGAGCAATTGTTGCAGTACCTCATATCGTAATAGGTCAGATGCTGGCCGATTTGCGAAGAGCCTCCGAAGTAGTAGCCGTCATTCGCGCCTTGGTACAGCTGGAGCAGGTATTGGGTTCCTTGCGTGAGCCAGATGGGTTCTCCGATCGTGCCATAGCTGTACTGTGCCGCCGGCCCCGCTACCTGTATCTGTCGCAGGATGGCCGTCGTATTGAAGTCGAAGAGCGTAACGTACCTGGTCGTGCCATTGGGCTCACGCTTGCCGAAGCCGGTCACCAGGATGTCCTCGGTCGGCGCGAAGCGGAAGCCGCGCTGTGAATTCGCGACACCGCCCGGTCCGCCGCTGCTCACGCTATCGGTCGCGGAATGAGGGCCGACGAATGTGCCTGCCACGGCCGAGACGGCCGATGCAGTGGGGTTGCCGTAGAACATATGGAATGTGCGCTGACCCGATGCCGGAATGCTGTCGACCCTGACCCAGATGACCGTGGAAGGCGTGTTGATGCCCGATTCGATCCAATAGCTGTACTGATTCAACCCTTCACAGTCCTTGCCGAACCGGATATCCGCACCGCTTGGCTGCATATCGCCCGATCCGATCGGAGACTGGGTATCGATCTCCAGTCGCGCCTGGTAATCCACGACCAACGAAGCCGTGGGGTTGGAGATGACGATCGATCTGATGTACGACCATCCCGAAGGCTGCGCCTGTGCGTGCATGCCGGACATCAAGCAGAGCAGACCGAGCAGCGCAGCGCGTGGTGCGGAGAGGAGGCGATTCGTGGGCGGCAAGGGGTTCATGGGTGGAGCCTGGGGCCGTTGATGGTTTGTTCGGATGCGCGATGAGGCCATTCCGTGCAACAGGGGCAGGGGGTGGCATTCGACGAAACGAAAGAAGGAGTTCCGCCCACCCACCGCGCACGGCAAAAGCACAGGTGCGCACCACGTCTTTTTCACCTTGTGCGGATGCGCCCCGGCCCCTGATGCACCAACCGGCACGGGGTCCTACGCCACGGGGCCTCACCTTCGCGGCATGCGCCTGCGCTTCACGCTGATGCTCGGATTGCGCCGTTGCGCACGCGGTGTGGTCGTCGCGTTGAACGATGCGGCCGAGTGCGCAGCCGCCCGGGTGGAGGCCTTGGGCGACGCCGGGCAGCGGGCGCTGCAACGGCGCAGCCGCTGGGCCGGCGGCCTGCCGGTGGGCCTTGCGCAATTGTGCGGTGCGTTGATCAAGGGCGGAGCAGACCTGCTGGCGGCGGTGCTCGCCGCGCCGCTGCGGAGCGTGTGCGGCCTGCTCGGTCATCGCGCCGGACTATGGCGAGGACTGCTCCATCCATGCGCGGCGCTCGCCGGCGGCGCCCTGGTGACGGCGGGGCAGCTGGTGGCTCTGGTGCAGCGGCTGGTGGGCGCCCAGGCCGCCGACCGGCCGCTCACGCCAGCCGAATATGCTCTGCTGCGCACGGTGTTCGGTGATGCGCTGGCGCCCGCCGGCATCCGCATCGTGGACGGCCGCGCCGGGCTCTTCGGCCTCAGCGCGCGCCCCTTCGCGCTGGGCAATTCGATCTACCTCAAGCGGCGCGGCGGGCGCACCGATGGCGCGCTGCTGGTGCACGAAGCCGTGCACGTGTGGCAGTACCGGCGCTGGGGCCCGCGCTATGCCGCGGAGGCCTTGGCCGCCCAGGCGGCGCATGGCCGTGCGGCCTACGATTGGATGCTGGAGCCGGTGCGCGGCCGCATCGGCTGGCGGCGCTTCAACCGCGAGGCGCAGGCGCAATGCATCGAGGACCTTTGGCGCGGCCGCGCGTGCTTCACCCCGGGCGCCGGCGCTCACCGCTTCGTGCACCGCGGCGCCGACCGCACCGTCTTCGCGCATGCGGCCTTGGCCGCGTTGCGCAGCCGGGGTGAGGGGCACCGCCGGAGCCGATCGATCCGGCCGGTTCCGGCGCATCGGTAGCCGCAGCGCACGGTCAGTCCCCGGCCGGACGCTTGCGGCCCTTCAGCCGCACCTTGGCGCCGAAGTAGAGGTCCGCTCCGCGCAGGTCGTTCAGGCCGAAGAGCCCGCCGATGCGGTCCGTGCCGATCATGAAACCGGCCGCACGCAGCATGAGCCCGATGCCCCAGTTGCCGAAGGCATCGGCGCTCACCGGCAGCGCTGCGCAGAAGTTGCGCGTCTCGAAGCGCAGCGTGAGGCTGAGCTGGTCGCGCACGGAAGGGCCGTCGATCGGTGCGGTGGTGCCGCGCACGGCCTCCATCCGCAGCGCGAGGTGCTTGATCGGGCTGTAGTCCACGCTCAGGTGCACCGCCGTGGGGAGCATCTGCGTGAATGCGCGGCCCGTCCGGGAGGCCTGCGGGTCGCCCAGCAAGAGGCTGCTCAGCGCGGTGTCCACCTCGTTCATGCCGCCTATGTCAAGCCCTTCCAGGGCGCTCACGGTGGTGCTCCCGTTGGCGATCGCATGGCTGGCGGCCTTCCGGTTGAACCGGATGCGGCCGATATCGGTGACCGCCGCACCGATGCGGAGGGCATGGTGCCCGGGCGCTCCCGCATCCTGGCCGCCGGGCCGGCGCAGCACCGCATACACCGCTCCCGCATCGAGCCCCCATCCGTGGCCATGCACCCAGCCGCCCGATCCGCCGGCCCATGGGGCCTCGGTGAGCTGCACGAGCCCGTAGCGCATGCTCACCTCCGTCACCGTCTGTACGCTGTCGTTGAGCGCGCTCAACAGCGGGGCCCGGTTGTCCGCATACAGGCCGAAGATCCCGAGCAGGTACTTGGCCGTGATGCCCGTGTGCAGCTGCCGGCGCCCGCCCAGCGGGAAGAGGCGCCCGTAGGTGAGGCCATGCTCGGTCCAGCTCATGGCGCTCGACCGCACGGTGGCCTCGTCCACGCGCCGGGCCTCGCCGGGGTTGAGCGCGATGGTGTCGATGCCGAATTTCCGCGCCAGGTCGTTCAGGTCCAATGCGGTGAGGGACGCGCGCACGCTGTTGGTGAAGGCAATGGCCTGGCGCTCGCCGATGCGCAGGGAGAAGGAGGGCCCCATCACCCGCAGGTCGAGCGATACGGCGCGCTCGCGGTCCGTGGTGAGGTCGCCCAGCTCGATCGCCGTGGTGTCCACGCGGATGCGGCGGCCGAAGCCGAAGAGGCCGAGCTGCTCCCTGCCCAGGAAGAGGAAGCTGTTGTCCAGGTCGACGCCCGCACGGACCAGTGCGATCTCGGCCCGGTCGGCATTCAGCGTCAGGCACGCCGGCTGGCTGCCGACGCCCCAGACCCCTTCCCAGGTGCTTCCTGCGATGCCCTGGCCGTATTGGGCGCGGCACGGGGCCGCGGCGAGCAGCAGCGCAGCGGCGATCGGGATCACGGACCGCATCGCGGGCATGGATCGTTCGGCGGGCGCCTCAGAGCCGCACCACCACTCGGCCGCCCAGGTCCGCCCGCATCAGCACCGGCTCGGCAAAGGTGCCATGCACCTCAGCGACCATCTTCAGCGCAACGTCGGAGCTGCGCAGGATGCCGGCTGCGTTCACGTTCGCCAGCTCAAGGGACAGCTCGCGCACGCCATCGGGGACGGGGTTGAGGGAAGCGATGGTCCGCGCATCGGCACCCGATGCGCTCAGTCGCATCTCCACCATGTCCACCGGATCGAAGTTCTGCTCGTCGGGCGAGAGGATGCGCAGGTCGGCCTTCGTGAACGTGAACTCCTGCAGCTGGTCCATGGTGTAGCCGTTGTTGCTCAGCAGGGTGTTCAGCTCCTGGCCATTGAAGGTGAGGTTGAGCTCCACCTGCCCGTCGTAGGCGCCGGGCTCCACGGTGAATTCAATGGCGTTGTACTGCAGCAACAGCTCGGCCTCCACGGCCAGTTGCTCCTGCTCCTCCTTGGTGCATCCGGTGCTCAGCAGGGCGCACAGCGCTGCCGCAATGACAGGGTAGGTCTTCATGGCGTGATGGTTTTTTTATTGTTCTTCAGTGAAGGTGGGAGGGTGGTTGTAACGGGGACAGGTCTTTTCCTCAGGTTCCGGCGCTGTTCGTTCGGCGCGGATGCCCGGTCAGGGGAGCGGCCGCCTCACGGCGTCACCATCACCCGCGTGCGATGCAACGCGTTTCCGGTGGCGAGCACGGCGTGGTAGATGCCCGCCGGCAGGTCGTGCACGTCCAGCTGCAGGCGCTCGGTGCCGGCGGGCCAGCGCACCAGCCTCAGCTGGGCCCCGGAGGCCGCATACAGGGAGAGCATGCCAGGCCCCATGCCAGCCGTGCGGGTCAGCGTAAGCCGGTGCTGCGCGGGGTTCGGGAAGGCCTGCAGGCCGGCCGCATCAGCCGCCTCCGCCACCCCGGAGATGATGTCCTCCACCTCCCCGCAGGTCCATTGCTGCGCGGTGTACCAGTTCTTCACCGCCTGCGCCCGGGTGCGGAGGGCCTCCAGGCTCTCCAACGGGTCGCCGCTCGCCGCGCGTGCCCATGGATAGGCCAGGTCCACGCACAGGGTATCGCCGGCATTGAGCATGAATGGACCGGCCGAGCCCACCGCGTAGCGGTCGGGGCTGGCGAGGTTGAGCTGATCCACCCAGGCACCACCGGGGTATTCGAAGTGCGTGGGGTAGTCCAAGGGACTGATCGGCTGGGCGAAGGGCGCCCCCTGCCAGGTGCCATTGATGGCATCCTCCAGCGGAGTGTTAAAGGGTGCATTGCGGCTGATCGCATTGTGCGCGCTCATCGCCTGGTTCAGGAAGAGCACCCCCTGGGCCGGGATGTCGGCACCATACCCAGCAGCACTGGATGTGGTCTGATCGTCACCGTCGCCGTTATGGGTGAAGAAAAGGCCCAGCAGCGAGTCGCAGCCGGCCAGGTCATCGTCGTAGAATCCCAGGTCCATGTCCGTGAAGGCGCCGAAGCGCACACCGGTGAAGTCCAGGCTGCCGCGGTTCACGATGCGGTAGTTGGTGAAAACGGTGCGTTGCAGGTCCGTGTTGCCGCCCGTGTTGTAGGCGTAGTGCATCACATGCAGGTCCAGCAGCATGGGCGGGTGCAGGCTGTCGGCATCCTGCTCGCTGTGGAGGATGAAGTACACGGCCTGGTCCCCGCGGATCAGCGGGTATTCACCGCTGGCAGGCTCGTACAGCCCGTCGTTGTCCAGGTCCTTGTAAGGCGCCAGCTGGGCGGGCTCCCCGTTGCTCACATCGCCGTTGCCCGGCCAGGTGGCGATGGCGTACGGCATCACATAGCCACTCTGATCCCATTGCTGGGCATGCTGGCTGATGGTGGCCTGGTCCAGCTTCCACACCTGGTAGTAGCGCTCGTAGAAGTCGGCATCCATCACCGTAGCGTGCGGCCCCGCCGTGGGCGCCGGCTGATTGTCGTAGGTGGGTGCCGCGCTGTGGAGGGTTCCGCTGTGGAAGCCGGTGACCCAGGGGGATGCCGAGTAGATGCTGTGCACGCCGCTCCCCTGTGGCACTTCGAAGCCGGGCCGGAGCCCCGAGCCGTCGTTGAAGAGGTACGTGGAGGGGATCGCGGCTGCTTTGATCTGGTTCGCATCCACATGCTCCAGGTCGCTGCCGTCCGTCAAGTGGCCCACGATGCCCACCGGGGCATAGGAGTTGCCGTTGAGCCCGCCCACCAACAGCTTGCCACCGAAGGGAACGGCCGCGCGCAAGGAGTTGTACCGGATGTTCCGCACCGCGGCACCGTTCACCCAAAGAGAGCCGGAGCCACTTCCGAGCAGGTAGCCACCGTCAGGGTGCGCGCAAACAGCCTCGATGCTCACGACGTTGGGGATGGATGCGGTCGGTTCGGAGAAGTCCGCACCATCATACACGGTCCATCGCGGCAGCTGCAAGGCGCCATCACCGCGGGTGGTGAATGAGCCGACGACCACCAGGCCCTCCGGGGTGGAGAGCAGGTCGGAGACCGCGTTGTTCAGGCCGGTGGCCACCTCCTCCCAAGCCGTTCCCGTCCAGCGGGCCAGCCGCCGGAGCTGCTGGGTGGAATCGGCATCGAAGTCGAACGCGCCACCGGCGTACAGCTGCCCGTTGTGCGACTGCAGGGAGGCGACCGCTGCGTTGAAGGCCGCACCCACCGGTTGCCAGGCGGCACCGTCCCACCGGTTCACCGCGCCATCGTTCGCCGCCACGTAGAGTTCGCCGTTGTGGATGCACAATGCGCGGCCCTGCGCGGCCAGCCCGGCGCCCATGGGCTGCCAGGCGGCACCGTCCCAGCGCCCCACATGGCCCAAGGCGGCGTCGTTGCCCGTGGCGATGACCTCGCCGTTGTACACTTCCAGGTCACGCACCCGCTGGGAAGCGCTGGTGAAGGCCCCCGGCAGGTCGTGGAAGGTGGTGCCGTCCCACGCCTGGATGTTCCGGCGTGGATTGCCGAGGAAGGAGGTGTAGAGCCCGCCCACATAGAGCCGGCCTTCGTGCTCGACCAGGTCGAACACGCCCAAGCCGCCGACGCTGCCTTCGCCAAAGGGCAGCACGCGTTGGGCCATGGAATCGGTGCCGATCAGGAGGGCGACGGGCAGGACCAGGAGGGCGGTGAGGGGGCGCATGGGACCGTGCGGTGTTGGTGAGGGGATCGATCAGGGCATCGCTGTTGGCAGTGCGCCAACGCAAGGCGAAGCAAGGCGTGCAGCGGATGCGCCACAAGGTGAAAAAGACGTGGCCCCGGCAGCGTTCTCCTGCGGCCGCGCGATCACGCCCCAGGCTTGGCAGAGGCAAGGCGGAAGGCGAAGGCGGCGAGCAGGTAGCGCAAGGTGCCCAGCAGCAGCGGCACGCTCCAGAGCGCTCGGGCCAGGGCCGGATCCGCGGGGGCGACCAGCTGCGCCAGCGCCGTCACCGGCGGCAGCGCGATGAAGTGGAGGAGCATGCCGGCGAAGAGCCAGAAGGCGGGCACGCGCTGCACCGGTGCCACGCTCCTCGTGGCGAGGCGCCAGAGCTGTGCGCCGAGCACGGCGGCCAGCAGCGCGGCGTTCACCGCCAGGCCCACCGAGAGCGGATGATTCAGGCTGCCCAGCACCGACAGGTCGATCGCCAGGGCGGCGATGCCCGCAGCGCCCACCGCGGCGAGGCGCGGCCCCCACGCGGGCTGCTGCGCGCGCACCGCCGCCAGCACCAGCAGCGCTTCGGCGGCGATGAAGGCGTTGCAGATCGCGCTGCCGTTCACCTGCAGCCCTGCGGCGATGAGCCCTGCGGCCGCCGCGGCCAGCGATAGCGCGGTGAGCAGCCCCGCCAGCCGGTACACGCGCTGGCGGGGCCACGGCACGCGCGTGTAGGCGAGCAGGGCCAGCGCCATGGCGGCGATCAGGAGCGTGGCGCAGAACTGGTACAGGGTCATGGCGGTGGCGTGGATCACGGGCCTCAGTGCCGCTCCGCGCCGTGCCCTGTGGCGGATGGCGGTAGGGGCGGACAGAGGGGCGGGCACGGCGCGCCCTTGCCCAGCGCTTTGTGGCGGTAGGGCGCTGCGGGATGCAGGCTATCGCTGAGGGGCACGCCCACGGGCACCCAGGCGATGCCGGGCAGCAGGTCGGAAGTGGCGTCGCCGCCAGCTTTCGGCCCGGCATCGTGCACCGCGATGGGCACCAGCGCCAGCCTTCCTTCGGCCAGCGCGTTGTCCGCGATCAGCGCGCGCAGCGCTTCCTCGGGGAACACGGCCGGGTGCGGTGCGGTGCCGACGGTCCGCCATGCGCTGTCGGCGACCACCGGGCGCAGCAGCAGGCGGCTGCGGTAGCGGTGGCCGGGGCCGCCAGGAGCGTACCAGGCCGCGAGGCCCCCGGAATCGGGGTGCAGGCGGCCCGCGTCGCCGATGCGCAGGCAGTGGTCGGGCCCGGCGGGGCACAGCGGCTGCAGCCGCACGGTGTAGGCGCCGGCGCTGTCCAGCCCATGGTGCACGGCCATGGCGCGGGGCGCGGCATCGGGGCAGCGGTCCCAGGCGGCCAGCAGGTCCGCGGCCAGCACGGCGAAGCCGCCGCTCGGCACGGCGATGGGGCGCGGGTCGGCGGGCAGGCCATGGCCCACGTGCTGCGCGAAGCGCGCCGTGGCGCGGATGAGCCCGCTGCGCGAGAGCCCCTGCCCATCGTAGAGGGCGGGGAGTGCGGCCTTGAGCGCCGAATCGAGCTGCGGCAGCCCCAGGGCATGCGGTGTTTCATGCATCGCACCGTCGGCGCCGCACGAGGCCAGCGCGATCAGCGCGGCGGCGCCGAGGCCGAAGGCCCAGCAGGCGGGGATGCGGATCGCGGCGGCCATGGTTCAAGGGCCGAAGCAAGGCCCCCGGCACCGCCGCGAACAGCGTTGTTTTCACAGCCGGGCCCTGTGAATTTTCACAGGTGCCGCCCGTCGCCGTTGCCGAGCAGCCCCCAGCGCAGCGCGAAGAGCACCAGGCCGGTCTTGCTCTTGATGCCGAACTTCTCGAAGAGGCCGATGCGGAAGTTGTCCACCGTGCGGCGGTGCACGCCCATGCGCTCGGCCATCTGCTCGTAGGTGTATTCGGCCTCGTCGCACACCAGCAGCAGGAACTCCATCTCGCGCGGGGTGATCTGCTCCAGCACGCGGTCGCGCTCGCGCTCGGCGCGCGTCTTCATGTCGGGGTGCCGCTGCAACGCCCCGCTCAGGTCGTCGGAGTAGTAGTAGCCGGTCTGCGCCAGGCTGTCGAGCGCGCGCTTGAGCACCTCGGGCCGTGCGTTCTTCAGCAGGAAGCCGCGGGCGCCGGCGCGCACGGCGCGCACCATGGCCTCTTCGGCGGCATCGAAGGTGAGCGCCAGGGGCAGCACCTGGGGGGCGTTGGCGCGCAGCCAGGCGATGGTCTCGAAGCCGTCCATCACGGGCATGTTGAGGTCGACGATGGCGATGCGGGGGGCGGCGCCGCGCTCGAGCTCGGCGATCAGCTCGCGGCCGTTGCCGGCCTCCACGTGCACGGCGTAGCCGCCCAAGGCGTTCACGGCAGCGGCGAGCCCGCTGCGCACCAGGTGGTGGTCATCCACCAAAGCGATCGGCAGTTCCATGGGGCAGGGTTTGGGTGAGGGTCCAGATGCAGCCGCGGCCGGGGGTGCTGGCGCACCACGCATCGAAGCCGATGAGGGCGCAGCGGTGGCGGATGGCCGCCAGGCCGCCGTTGCCCGGAGTGGTGGCGGCGTCGAATCCGCGGCCGTTGTCCGCGATGCAGAGGGTGATGGGCGTGTCGCCGTAGAGGGTGATGGTGAGGGTGTCGGCGCCGCTGTGCTTCAGCGCGTTGTTCACCGCCTCCTGGAACACGCGGAAGAGGATGGTGCTGGTGTCGCCATCGAGGGCCGGCGGCGGGCCGGTGCACAGCACGTGCGCGCGCACGCGGCTCACGCGCTCGATGCGCTCGGCCTCGGCCACGATGGCATCGGCGAGGGAGCGCCGCGCCCACAGGTCGGCATCGAGCCCGTGCGCCACGCGGCGCAATTCCTCCACGCCGCGGTCCACCGCATCGCGCAGCGCGGCGATCCGCGCATCGGGGCGCTCGGCCATCAGGCCGTTGAGGCCGAGCTGCGCCACGGTGAGCAGCTGCGCCACGTTGTCGTGCAGCTCGCGCCCCAGGTCGCGCAGGGTGTGGCGCACCGCCTCGCGCTCGGCGCGCGCCACCTCGGTCTGCCGCACGCGCTCGGCCTCGGCCAGCTCGGTGCGGTGGCGCATGCGGCGCTGGCTGTTGAGCACCAGCAGCAGCACCACGAAGGCGGCCATGGCCAGCAGCACCAAGGTGCTCACCACCACCGCCCAGGCGATGTCAGCCTTCTCCATGGGCGGGGGTGATGGGGGCGGGACGGAGCAGCAGGCCGGCCACGCCCAGTGCCGCGAACTGCAGCAGGAAGAGCACGTCCACGATCACGAAGAGGGCGTCGGCCAGCTGGCGGTCGGCGGCATAGAGGCGGTTGAGCAGGCCGAGGTAGGGAATGGCCGGGCCCAGCGAGGCGAAGAAGGCCAGGTGCGCCCAGAAGGCCGGCAGCCGCCACAGCACGCTGCTGGCGGTGGTGGCCAGCCGCAGCAGCTCCGCGGCGCACAGCGCGCTGATGAAGGCATAGCCGAAGAGCAGGCTGCGGGCGAAGAGGATGCGCTCGGCATTCGCCGTGGCGGCCTCCCAGCCGAGCAGGCCCAGGTAGACGGCGAGCGCCGCAGCGATCGCCGCCGTGGCCCAGCGGCGCGCCATGCTGCGCCACAGCCAGTAGCTGAGCAGCACGATGAGCGCGGGCACCCAGGCCTTGTAGAGCCAGGTGTTGTTGCCGGTGTATCGCCCCAGGAGCAGGGCGGCGTTCTCCACCGCCACGCTCAGCGCCAGGAAGAGCATCAAGGGGCGCAGCGCGGGGGGGGCCCAGCGGCGGTGCAGTGCCCAGGCGCCCAGCGCAGCGGCCTGCACGGCGATCTTCAGCAGCGTGAGGGGTTCCATGGCGGAAGCGCGGGCATCGAAGCTATCCACCGGGGCGCATGGCCGTGCACCGCCGGGGCTTAACGGCAGCGCGGCGGGCACAGGTGGCCCAGGTCCACGGCGCGCTGCAGGTAGAGCTTGTCGTCGGGCTGCGGCGCGTCCAGGTCGTCGTTGCCGAGCTGCGGCTGGTTGCCGTGTGCCACGTGCCAGGCGATGAGGTGGCGGTATTCCTCGCCCTGGCCGGGCGCAAAGGCCGCAGCGGCCGAGTAGCACAGCGGCTCGCTGATGCAGGTGAGCACGAGCGCCATGTCGTCGCCGCCGTTCTCCGCCACCAGCCGGTCAAGCTCCAGGGGGAAGCGGAACCATTCGCCGAGCGGGTCGGGGTAATCCGTGGGTGCGAGGATGGCGCTGGACCAGGTGGTGTCGATGGTGCGGCGGATGCGGATGCCGCTCGCGTAGTTGTCCATCAGGTCCTTCGCCGAAGGCCCGGCCACGCCGGGCAGCACCAGCTCGCCGTTCACCGCCACGTACTGGTCGCCCACCGGCACGGCATGGGCGCCATCAGCCGAGAGCTCCATGAACTGGAACACCGGCGCGAAGCGGTCCTCGTCCAGGCCGTAGTGCACCATCAGCGCCACGGGCTTCGGGGTCATGTTGTCGCGCAGGTCCTTCAGCTTGTCCACCAGCAACGGAACCGCCGTGCCGGTGATGTCCTTGTTGCTGCCGTCCACCCACGCGTTGAAGTGGACCTGGAAGGCGTCCGCCGCGTTCTTCAAGGTGCCGTCGTTGTAGAGCTTCGAGCGCTTGCCCAGGTCGCCGTTGGCGCAGCCCGCATTCAATTGGAGCAGGGCCGGAGGGGCTTCACCGGGCGGCTTTTCATCGTGCTGCTTCAGCTCGCAGCCGGTGTGGGCCAGCAGCAGTGCACCGAGTGCGGCGGCGCCGAGGAGGGGATTGTTGTGCTTCATGGCGGGGAGGTGGGTTTGGGACAAAGGAAACCGCGCGGTGCCAGGCATAGGCAGGTGAAAAAGACGTGGGGACGGAGTGTGAAAAGGACGTCCGGGGGGACGGCAGTGCAGCCCCCCAACGCGCACCGCCCGACCACAAGGGCCGGGCGGTGCGCGTCGATCATGGGGCGTGCCTGCTCAGGGCAGCTGTGCGGCCCTGGTGTTGGTGGGCACGCTGCCGCCGATGTTCACCAGCACGGGGTCGCGGTCGTTGCCCTCGCCCACATAGCGCACGGTGCCGTCCAGGTTCACGTCCTCGCTGCGGTAGCCCGCAATGGTGTTGGTGGGCACGGCGCCGCCGATGGCCACCAGGATGGGGTCGCGGTCGTTGCCCT
>DDRC01000077.1:0-3767 GCA_002342985.1 Flavobacteriales bacterium UBA2426 | reverse complement strand
TACTGCAGCAGGCCGTTGAAGGAGACATCGCCGGCCCAGAGCGCCTGTGCGGGGAAGGCGCCGGTGATGGACTTGCGGGCGGCGGTGCCGTAGGTGGCGGTGCTGCTGCTGCGCAGGTCGAGCGCGGTGGGCGCGGCGGAGAGCGTGACCGGATCCAGGGCCATGCAGCCCAGGTGGTTGCGGTGGCGCACGGCCACGTAGTAATCGCCCGGCGGCGCGGCGAAGGCGACCGGCGAGCGGCCATCCGTATCCACGATGTCGCCATCGCGCTGCAGCAGGGCGCTGCGCGTGGCCACCACGGTGGCGTTGTTGCCGATGTGGCGCAGTTCGAGCAGCACCCAGTCCACGATGGCGTCGGGGCCGGCTGCGGCCAGCACGGTGGGCGTGGTGAATTCGCTGCCGCCGCCCAGGTGCGCCGCGCCGAGGGCCGTGTAAGGCTCGGTGATCGGGAGGAGGCCCGCGGTGCGGAGCGCATCGCTCATCAGCCCGATGCCGGGGTCATAGGGTCCCTCCAGGTGCGCCTGCAGCTGCAGCGCCACCTGCTGCGCGGGCGGCAGGTTGAAGGCCGCGATGCCGCTTCGGGGTTGGCCGCCCATGGTGGAGAAGCCGCCGCCTGCGAAGAGCCGGTCGCCGCTCACGAGCAGGGCCTCCACCACGCCACCGGCCGGCTGCGGGTTCCACGCGGATCCCAGGCCATCGAAGAGGCCGGCCGAGCCGAGGTATTGGCGGGCCTGTCCGCCGATGCTGTTGAAAGAGCCGCCCGCGTAGGCCCCGGAGCTGTGCACGGCAACGCCGTTCATCTGGCTGTCGGGGTTGGGCGTCCACGGCGATACCGTGGCGGACACGCGGTCGAGCAGGGCCAGGTTGCTGCGCGACTGGCCGTTGATGGTGCTGAACGAACCGCTCACATAGAGCCGGTCGCCTTGCAGGAGGATGTCCCGCACGGTGCCATCCGCATCGGCGCTCCAGGGCAGGGTGACGCCGCCGCTCCGGCTCAGCGCGGCCAGCCGTGAGCGCGGCGCGCCGCCGATGGTGGTGAAGGTGCCGGCGGCAAAGAGCGTGTCGCCATGCAGGGCGAAGTCCAGCGCCATGCCGTTGGCGCCCGGGTTCCATGCGGTGGGCACGCCCGTGGTGGCATCCACGCAGGCGATGCGGTCACGGGGCTGACCGGCCAGGGTGGTGAAGGCACCGCCCACATACACCTCATTGCCGGTGCGCACGATGGCCGAGGCCAGGTTGCCGGCCGCGGGTGCCCATGCGGTGGCCGTGCCGTCGGAGGTGCGCAACGCGGCCAGGTGCTGGCGGGCTGCGCCGCCCACGGTGGAGAACTGGCCGGCCACATAGAGCAGCGAATCGCCGCTCAGGTGCACGTCATACACATCGGGCACCGGGCCCTGCACGTTCGGGTTCCAGGGCAGCAGCTGGCCGGTGGCGGCATCGATGGCCGCCAGCTTGTTGCGCTCCGCGCCGCCGACGATCATGAAGGTGCCGCCGAGGTACACCGCCGATCCGCTGCGGCACACCGCGTTCACAGCCGCGCCGGGCGCAGGATCCCAGGCGGACAGCGCACCGGTGGTGAGGTCCACTTCCGCTGCGTTCGTGCGTGGCTGTCCTGCCACAGCGGTGATGTGGCCCACGAGGTAGGCGCTATTGCCGCTCACCGAGAAGTCGAGCACGCCGCCAATGAGGTTGGGGTTCCACGCGGTGCTGGAGGCGGTGATGGTGCTCACCAGGGCGATGCCCTGTCTGAAGTTGCCGCCGATCTGGCTGTACTGGCCGCCCACCAGCAGGTTGCCGCTGTGCAGCGCGAGGGCGTTCACCGAGGCGTAGCCGCCCATGCCGGCGATCGCAGGGTCCCAGCTCGTTGGCGTCCCCGTAGTGGCGCTCACCGCGGCCAGCGCCGTGTGGGCTTGACCGCCGATGCTGGTGAACTGCCCGCCCACGTACACCGTGCCTCCGGTGGGAAGCATCGTCAGCACAGCGTTGTCCGGTGCCGGGTTCCAGGCGGTGGCGGCACCGGTCACCGTGCTCACGGCGCCGGCGTTGGTGCGCGGTTGGCCGCCTATGCTGGTGATGAAGCCGCCGGCGTACAGGGTGGTGCCATCGAGGGCGAGTGAAAGCACCGAGGAGCCGGTGGCACCGGGGTTCCAGCTGGTGGGCACGCCCGTGGTGGCATCCACCGCCGCCAGCATGGAGCGAGGCTGACCGCCCACGCTCCAGAAGGCGCCGCCGAGGTAGACCGTGGAGCCCGACACCACGATGGCGTTCACGCTCCAGTTCGCGTTCGGGTTCCAGGGGTGCAGGCTGCCATCGGCGTTGATGCGGGCCACCCGGTTGCGCACCACCCCGCCGATGCGGGTGAAATGGCCACCGATGTACCATCCGCCCGCGCCATCGGGCACGGCCACCTGCACAGGACCATTGGGGGCCGGGAAGGCGGGGTCGTAGGTGCCATCCGTGGTGTTCACCCGGGCGCCGTAGGGCACCGCGGGGCCGATGCGCGTGAAGTTGCCGCCGAGGTAGACGATGTCGTTCACCGCATCGTGCGCCAGGGCGCGCACAGTGCCGTTCACCTGGGGCCAGTTGTCGGCCAGCGTGATGCCGGCGCTGCTCAAGGTGCCGTTGCAGGCGCAGCCGCTCACCACGTCGCCGATGGTGGCGGGGTTGCCGTCATCGCAGGGGTCGCCGTTGTTCAGGTTCGCCAGGTAGGGGCAGGCGTCGAGCCCATCGCAGGTGCCGTCACCGTCGGAGTCGGGCGCGCTGGTGCCCACGCAGGTGCAGGTGGCATCGAGCGCATCGTCCAGCGTGCAAGGGTCATTGTCGTCGCACGGGGTGCCCACGATGCCGGGCACCAGGGGGCAGCTGTCCTGCGCATCGCAGATGCCGTCGTTGTCGCCATCGGGCAGGGGCGTGCCCACGCAGTTGCAGCCGGCGGTCCAGGTGTCGTTGATGGTGCAGGCGTTGTTGTCGTTGCAGGCCGTGCCCGGCAGCGCGGAGCCGCCCAGAACCCCCAGGCAGTCGAAGACCGGGGGCGGGTAGTTCACGCAGATGGAGAAGCCGCCGGCGCCGGTGCTGAACACCTTCACGTAGTAGTTCTGGTAGGGCGTTACGGCCACCGTGTGGGCGTTGCCGTTGCCGCAGTACACGGCGGTTCCGGGGCAGCCGTCGAAGACCTCGATGCCCAGGCCGGTGGCGCCCAGCTCAGCGAGCGTCACCTCCAGCGCCGCCGCGTTGCCCGAGTAGAAGAGGTACCATACATCGTTCGGTGCGCTGCCGTTGCAGCCGTTCGCCCCGCTCGGGGTGCTGGCGGTGGTGGTGCCCGTGGTGGCGTTGGCGGGGCAATCCCCGTCGTTGAACACGTTCAGCCCCGTGGCGAAGTCGCACTCGTTGTTCACCACCGGCGTGCTGGTGCAGATGGTGAAGTCGCCCGGCGCGGTGCTGAAGACCTTGATGGAATAGGTGGTGTAGAGCGCGGTGGGCACGGTGTGCGCAGCGCCCGTGCCGCAGTACACCGGGGTGCCGCCGCAGGCGTCGAAGACCTCGATGCCGATGCCCGCTGCGGTGACATCGCCCAGGTTGACGAAGATGGCCGTGCCGTTGCCCGAGTTGACGCTGTACCATACATCATGCGCAGCACCGCCGGCGCAGCTGTTGGTGCCGCTCTGCGTGCTGGCCGTGGTGGTGCCCGGCGTGGCGCTCGCGGGGCAGTCGGCGTAGGTGTACAGGTAAAGGCCCGTGGCGAAGTCGCACTCGTTGTTCACCACCGG
>DDRC01000080.1:6308-6517 GCA_002342985.1 Flavobacteriales bacterium UBA2426 | reverse complement strand
AGGTCGGTGGTGCAGGCGTTGTTCGGCGTTCCGGCGCAAACACAGCCGGCCTGCAACACATCGTTGGTCGTGTTCGAGTTGCCATCATCGCATGGGCTTCCGATTACCCCAGGCTCCCCGGCGCAGTCATCCGCATCATTCGCCACGAAACCTGGCGGCGCAGCGCAGGTGAGCACGCTCTCGCTCGGATCGCCGAAGCCATCGCCATC
>DDRC01000080.1:4850-6098 GCA_002342985.1 Flavobacteriales bacterium UBA2426 | reverse complement strand
GCCCGTCCCCGCAGGAGTGTTCAAGGGAACTTGGAACACCAATTCGCCGAAGAGCGCATTGAAGCCGGCGAACGCGACAACGGTGGGCGAAGCAAAACTTCCAGCAACATCGCTCAACTCCACCACCCAGTTGTTCCCCGGGAAATTGTAGCTGCCCGTGGCCGTCATGAACACGGAGTAGTTGGTCGTGTTGTCCGCGCAGAGGGGTGTGGGCTCGAAGGTGAAGCTGATGGTATTGATGGGCTGACCGATGCAATTGCAATTGCTGTCGAGCACATCGTTCGATGTGTTCGGGTCTCCATCATCACAGGCGGCGCCCGGCTCCAGCACGGTCACCGTCACCGGCACGCGCTGGCTCTGCAGCTGGCCGTTGAAGTTGGCCACGTAGTAGGTGGTGGTGCTGGTGAGCAGCGGCGTGGTGAAGGAGGCGGTGGTGGCCAGCGGCACGGTGGCATCGGGGCTGTCGTACCAGCGATAGGCATCGCCGCCGGTGGCTGTGAGCGTGGCTGTTCCACTGCTGCAGATCGCGGCACCCTGCGCGGAGGGAAGCTGCACATCGCCATTGAAGAAGTACTTGTCGGCGAGGTAGGTGTTCACCTGTTCGAGCTCCTCTGCGGTGAGCTCCCTGTCGTAGTAGATGATCTCGGCGATATCCCCGTTCAGCACCTCTGAGATGCCGGGATAGCCGCTGTAGCCGATGTGCTGGGGGAAGGAGGCGGGCTGGTTGTCGGCGACCGCGCTGGTCGTCGCCAATATGCCGCTTTTATAGAAGTCGAAGGAGGTGTCGGCGTTGCGGTGCAGGGTGACGATGCCCCATGCGTTGGGCGGTAGCGGTGCCACACTGAAGCCAACGGTCCCCACGCCATCGAAATAGGCATAGTTCGATGTGGTGGCGCCGAACTGCCAAGTGACGCCGGGGCTGTTGTACCAGGTACCGCAGATGTGACCGAAGCCCTGTCCGCTGGTGGAGCTCGGGCCGTTCACCCGTGCTACGGCGAACACGGCGCCCCGCTTGTTCGGGAAGGTGACGAAGGCCGGTGTGGCCAGACCGTTGTTCAAGCCGTTGAAGCGGACAACAGGAAGGTCATTGACCTCGTTGTTCACCACCACCGGAGGCACCCCGAAGGAGGGGGAGGCGTGGTTGGCGCTGCCGCTCTGATCCAGCCATTGGGTCACGGTGCTGCCGTCGCGCAGCAGTCCTCGGTCGGCGCGCAGCCACAGACGAAGGCCATTGGTGGGTACCTCAGC
>DDRC01000080.1:0-4703 GCA_002342985.1 Flavobacteriales bacterium UBA2426 | reverse complement strand
CGTACGGCGCCCCCGAACTGGCAGATCCAGATGTTACCGTCAGGGTCCACGGTAATGCCGGAAGGCTCGGAGAACCGGGCCAGGTTCAGCGGGCCATCCAATGTGGCGTTCGTGCCATCGCCGGTCACAATGCTCAGGGCCCCTTGGGGGGTAAGGCTCAGTATGCGGTGGCCGGTGACCCCGGTGATGTAGATGTTGCCGGTGCTCTGGTTCACGTTGATGGCGAATGAACCGGCCAGGTCGGGGCTGGTAGCCAGCAGGGAGGGGGTTCCGGAGGGCAGCGCGATGCGATACACGCGTCCGGGGGAGCTGTATCCGATCGTGGCGATCAGGTTACCGGTGGGTTCGATCGCAAGGTGCTCCAATCGGTTGCTCGGGCCGGATACCCCGGTGATGCCGAGATTGCCAACGACGACGGTCACGGCGCCACCCGGTGCCACCTTGAGGATGCGCTGGGAAGAGTACTCGCCCACATACAGGTTCCCCTGTGCATCCGCAGTGAGCCCACGGGGCAGACTGAAGCCCGAGGCATAGACCGTGGCCGGACCACCGCCCGGCGGTATCAAGGAGACCGTTCCGGCCAGGTGGTTCGTTACATAGATCTCCCCACCGGGCATCCTCACCAGTCCGGCGGGTAGGTTGAGCCCCGAGCCCGAATACACCGTGGGCGTGTTGTTGGCATCGAGCTTCAGCAGGCGGTTGCCCGTGCGGTCGCACACATACCGGTTACCCTGGGGGTCCACCGCCAGGCTTTCCAGCTGGCCAAGGCCGGTGTTGGTGGTGGAGACGAACTGGGCGGACAGGCTGCCGACCAATGTGAAACCAGCAATTGCAGCAAGGAGAGGTCTGAGCATCATGGGATTCGCTGATCCGCGAAGGTCCTCGTTTTCGGCTTCTTCGTCAATACCCCAGGTCCCGCGTGACGCTGCAGCGGACATCTGCGCAATGCCTGCGATCGAGCACCGTTCCGCCCCTGGATGGAGCGGCGGCCGGTTGCTGCGCCCCGGTGCTGACGCGCCTAGTGGTATACCGTTACGCCCTTCTCCGTGGCCAGGTAGACCGAGCCCGTGAAGGCATCCACCTCGTAGCGCGGCGAGCGATCGCGGCCCAAGGGTACGGTGCCCAGTTCGGCGCCATCCGATTTGCGCAGCGCGCGCAGCACGTAGCTGCCCTTCTCCGCCTCGCTCATCAGGTAGTGCGTTTCGGCGGTGCTGGCGGAGGCCTTGAAACGGGCATTGGCCTCCTGAATGAAGCGCGCCGTGGCCCCGGCAGCGGCCGTGGCTCCGGCGCCGTACACATCGCTCAGGGCCCCTGTCACCTCCTTGGCCGCGGCGCTGCCGGCATCCTGCACCTGGATGCTCTGGCTGGCAGCACCGAAGGCCGCGCTGGTGTAGCCGAAGGCGGCGGTGTAGTAGGCCGCGCGCACAGCGCTGGCGTATTTCAGGGCGCGAGTCAGGCCGCTTTCGCGCGGCGCGGCATGGTAGCGGCGGTACACGAGCTGACCCTCCGGACTGATCAAGGCGAGGTTCTGGTCGCTGCTCGCCACCAAGCCCTGTGGCGTCCACTCCAATTGCGTGGGACGCTCCTTCCCCTCGAAGCCCAATTGTACCACGGCAACGGGCTTCGCCGTGCCATCGGCCGGATCGATCCGTAGCAACTGGCCGCTGCGCGCATCGAGGGCCCAGAAGGCGCCGCCGCCATTGGCCAGTAGGCCGGCTCCGCCTTGGAGCGGCTTCTCCAGCCGTGACAGCCCGGTGCCCAGCTCCACCATGTCCAATTCGCTTTCCGAGGCGATCAGCACCGCCGAGCCGAGCAACGCTACACGGCGCACCGCGCCCTCCAAGCGTACAGGCTTCTTCCAGGCCTCCGCGCCGCTGGCGTCCACCAGGGTCACGACGCCGTCGCTTCCCGTGCTGGTGAGCAAGGTGTGCTCATCCACCTCCACGGCGCCCGCCAGGATGCCCTTCACGTTGATGCCCTTGCCGCCCTTGCCCCATCGCCCCGCGCCGGTGGCGTAGTCGAGCAGGTCCACGCTGCGGTTGTCACCGGCACCCACCAACAGCCCATGCTGCAACGGCACCAGCGTGCCCAGCTGCTGGGGCATCCGCAGGGGCTCGGCCCAGGCGTAGCTGCCATCGCTGATGCGGAAGGCGTTGATGAAGGTGCTGTACGTCACCGTCACGGTCTTCTTCCCCTGTGCGTCGGTGGTTTCCTTGCGCCGTTCGGTCTGCATGCCCATGAAGCAGAGTTCGGGTGCGTGGGGTGTGGTGAGGAAGACCCCGTGCACCCCCGGCAGATTGATGTTGGCTCCGCCCTTGTCGAGCAATGCGGCCATGCCAGACATCTTCTCGAAGCCCGGGTCGGGACTTCTTTTCCAGAGCTCCGCGCCAGTGGAGGAATCCAGCTTGTAGGCGAAGAAGAGCGTGCTCAGCAGGATGGCATCGCTCCCGGCGCTGTTGCATGCCGTGATGCGGCTGAAGGAATCGTCCTTGGTCCACCGCACTTTGCCGGTGCCCATGTCCACGCAGGCCATCACCGCTTTGCGGCCGGCGTCCTGCCCCACCACGATGATGGCCTCGTTGGCGTAGAGGAAGTGCGTACTGGTGACATTGGTGATGCCAGCGGCATCGCTGCTGAAGACCACCTGCCCGGTGAAGGGCTCCAGGATGAAGAGCGCCTCGGGGTGGCCATTGGGAGCCACGCTCACGAAAGGCGTGCGCTCGACCTCGCGGTAGCCATCCACTGGCGCACCGCCGAGCTCCTTCACGGTCCATGCCACCGTTCCGGCCTTGGGATCCACGCCCTTGAGCCCTTCGGCGGTGCCCACTACCAGCGCTCCTGCACTGGTGATGCGCATCCAGTCCACGGGACCGGTGGCTGCTGTCCAATCGGGCTTGAGCTGGGCATGGCCAGCGGTGTGGAGAAGGATGAGCCCGAGGGTGGGCAGCCAGGGTAGGGGTCGGCGCATGGGTGGAGTGTTGAAGGGTCGACAACGAACAAGGTACGTGCCGTGATGGGTCTTGGGACGTGGCAGTTACCGCCACCGCCGCCTTCGCTTGGAATGCTGCGGGCGTTGCGTCCCGCGACGAATGCAGCGGCCCCCACCGTTTCGGGTGGGGGCCGCGCTCAAGGGGTCGGTTCAGCCGAGGCCTACTTCTGGATCACCAGCCGCTCGGTGTAGCTGTCGGCACCGGCGGTGATGCTCACCATGTAGAGGCCGTTGGCGAGCTCGCCGTTCAGTTCCAGCATGGTGTTCACGAAGCCGTCCTGCACGGGGATGGTGCGGGCCGCCACGCGCTTGCCGAACAGATCGAAGATGTCCACGCTCACCGTCTGCACGCCCTGGGCCACCGCGCTCAGGCTCAGCATCAGCTGGTCGCCCTGGTTGGGGTTGGGGTAGAGGGCCATGCGCACGTTCTCGACCGCTTCGCCCGAAGCGTTCTCCATGTTCATGGAGGAGCTGCCGCCGATGATGGTGAGGGTGCAGAACTCGCCCCAGGGGTCCACGCTGGGCTGGATAAAGTCCGTGCACCAGGTGGCGCCACCATCGAAGCTGGCACGCACGTCCACCAGGTAGGTGTTGCCGGGCTGCAGCGGGGTGTTGCCCCAGTTGAGCTGGAGGAGATAGGTGGTGGCGGTGCGGACGGTCACCACGCTCTCATCGGGGAGGCGGAAGCGGAACTGGTAGCGGTTGGCGTTCTGGGTTCCACCGTTGGCGTTCAGGCGGCTCACCGGGCGGGCAGCGATCCAGTTGCCGGCGCCCCAGTTGCGGCTCTGTCCGCAGCTCAGGTACTGGTTGTTGGGGATGTCCATGAGCTTGGTGAGTGGGCACTGGGCGCGCAGGGGGTCGAGCACGAAGCGGCAGGCACGCCCCCAAGGGAGGTAGGTGCCGGCTACGCGGCCGCGGACCTTCACATTGTAGAGGACATTGGGCTGCAGCTGGTTACCGCTCCAGCCGTTCACCTGGAAGTGGCAGGCGCGGGTGGCGTTGGCCGCAAGGCCGTTGGTGGTGTTGTGGCTCTGGAAGCGCTTGAAGCTGTAGCCGCCGTTGGGGTCGAACCACCACATCTGGTAGCCGCTGTTGGCGTTGCTCGCACCGAACTGGGCGGAGACTGCTGCATTGGGGTTGGCCACCACGAACTGGTTCTGGCGCCAGTCGGTCTTGTCGCAGCTGCTCCAGAGCAGCTTGTCCTCGCCCAAGGGCAGGCAGAAGCCCTCGTTAGCGGCGATCTGGCTGACGCCGACGGTCATGTTGCCGGTGTTGTCGATCAGGCGCTCGCCAGTGGCCAGGCGCAGCACGTAGCCGCCGCCGGCGATGCCGTCGCCGCCGTCGTCGGTCACCACCAGGTAGTAGCAGCCGTCGGGCAGGCAGATGTCGAGGGTGTAGGTGCCGGCAGGCGGGTTCACCGCGCCGTTGGCGATGAGCGTACCGGTGCCCTGTGCGCGGACCTCCCATTGCACGCTGCTCACGGCATCATTCACCACTACGAGCTCCACCTCATTGAAGTCGCAGCCGGGGCCCACGGGCGTGCCCACGCAGTTGCAGTTGCCATCGAGCTGGTCGTTGATGGTGCTGGCATTGCCATCGTTGCAGGCCGATCCGATCTGGCCGGGCACGGTGGGGCAGTTGTCATCCGCATCGCATACGCCGTCGCTGTCGCTGTCCTGGAAGGTGCCTTCGCAGTTGCAGTTGGCGTCGTACA
>DDRC01000212.1:3126-4999 GCA_002342985.1 Flavobacteriales bacterium UBA2426 | reverse complement strand
GTGAGCTGCTTGTTCTGGAAGAGCACGAGGTGCTGGTGGAAGTAGGCGTTCAGGATGCTGTCGGCCTTGGGGTGCTCGCGTTCGGACCCGAGCTTCAGCGGGGCCACGTTCTCCAGGGCATGCTCGATGTCGTGCGCGGTGATGCGCCAGGTGAGGTCGAGCGTCTGCGTGGCCGGGGTATGGCGGATGGTGAGGATGGAGACAAAGAAGTCGTGGGGCGCGAGCGCGCCGAAGAGCAGGAGTACGAGGAGGGAGGCTTTCATGCCAGCACAAAGATGGAGGATGGCCGCGGGCTCTGGGCTCCGGGCCACGGGCTGGTTCGTGCGTCACTGCGTTGTAAGCGCATTGCCCGAGGCTGTTCGCCCGTAGCCCGAGGCCCACAGCCCGAGGCCCGCAGCCCCTCACACCTTCAACTTCTCCATGAACCCCATCATCATCTTCTGCTGCCGGTCGATGTCGGTGATGATCCGCTCAGCTTGGGCCATCGGACACCACTTCCGCCTCATGGCCGAGAGCACTTGTGTTTCCAGTTCGAACGCCGAACCCAAGGCGATCTCCATGAAGCGGTACTTGTCCTTTTCGCTGCGACGCGAGTTGCCCTCGGCAATGTTGGAGGGAATGGAAATGGCGGCCCGCTGCGACTGCCCCTTGTATTCCGAAACCTCCTGCCAAGGCAGACCATCGTACAGGTCGTACACGGAATCGATGAGGTTCATGCCATGCTGCCACATGTCGAGCTTCTTGAAGTCTTTCATCGGGTGTGGTTTTCCGAAAGTTCGCTAACCCGTTCAACAGCCCGCAGCCCACAGCCCGCAGCCCACAGCCCGTAGCCCGTAGCCAGAGGCCCGCAGCTCACAGCCCGAGGCCCGCAGCCCCGTATTTTCGCGACCATGCTTCGTTCGCACGCCCTCGCCCTTTGCACGCTCCTCGCCACAGCGAGCTTCGCCCAGGACTCCCCCCGCTACGGCCGCGACAAGTTCCGCCAGTTGGACCAGGAACTGCCCACGCCCAACGAGCAGCGCACCGCCAGCGGAGCCCCCGGCCACGCCTATTGGCAGATGAAGGCCGACTACGATATCAAGGTCGAGATCGACGATGCCACCCAGAAGCTCACGGGCAGCGAGACGATCACCTATCACAACCAGAGTCCCGACAAGCTCGAGTATCTCTGGCTGCAGCTCGACCAGAACATCTTCGAGCCCGGCAGCGACGCCAACCTCATCCGTACCGGCACCATCGGCGACAGCGTGAGCCTAAGGACGCTGGAGCGCTGGACCCAGCCCTTCGAAGGTGGCTTCCGCATCACCAGTGTCACCGATGCGGCTGGTGCCAAGCTGAAGTACACCATCAACAAGACCATGATGCGCATCGACCTGCCCAAGCCCCTGGCGCCCGGTGCGGTCTACAACTTCAAGGTGGCCTGGTGGTTCCCCATCAACGACCGCGACAAGGTGGGCGGCCGCAGCGGCTACGAGTACTTCCCCGAGGAGGACAACCACCTCTACACCATCGCGCAGTTCTACCCGCGCATGTGCGCCTACATGGACTACAGCGGCTGGATGCACAAGCAGTTCCTCGGCCAGGGCGAGTTCACCCTCGACTTCGGCGATTACACCCTCAGCATCACCGTGCCCAGCGATCACATCGTGGGCGCCACCGGCACGCTGCAGAACGAGAGCGCCGTGCTGACCGCCGCCCAGCGCGAGCGGCTCGCCAAGGCCCGCAAGGCCGACAGCCCCGTGATGATCGTGACGCCCGCCGAGGCCGCCGAGGCCGAGAAGAACAAGGCCAACGGGAAGAAGACCTGGGTCTTCAAGTCGCAGAACGTGCGCGATGTGGCCTTCGCCAGCAGCCGCAAGTTCATCTGGGACGG
>DDRC01000212.1:1667-2954 GCA_002342985.1 Flavobacteriales bacterium UBA2426 | reverse complement strand
ACAACGTGCTCTGCATGAGCTTCTACCCCAAGGAGGGCAACCCGCTATGGGAGCAGTACAGCACCAAGGTGGTGGCGCACACCATCAAGACCTACAGCAAGTACACCATCGACTACACCTACCCGGTGGCCATCAGCGTGCACACGGACCGCATCGGCATGGAGTACCCGATGATCTGCTTCAACGGCGGGCGGCCCGAGAAGGACGGCACCTACAGCGAGCGCACCAAGTATGGCATGATCGGCGTGATCACGCACGAGGTGGGGCACAACTTCTTCCCCATGATCATCAACTCCGACGAGCGGCAGTGGACCTGGATGGACGAGGGCCTCAACACCTTCGTGCAATACCTCACCGAACAGGAGTGGGACAAGGACTACCCCAGCTGGCGCGGCAAGCCCCGCAATATCGTGGACTACATGAAGGGCGACCCCAACGCCGCACCCGGCCAGGAGAAGGCGCGCATCGAGCCCATCATGACCAACAGCGAGAGCATCACGCAGTTCGGCAACAACGCCTACGGCAAGCCCTGCACCGCGCTCAACATCCTGCGCGAAACGGTGATGGGCCGCGAGCTCTTCGACCACGCCTTCAAGACCTATTGCGAGCGCTGGAAGTTCAAGCACCCCACGCCGGCCGACTTCTTCCGCACCATGGAGGACGCCAGCGGCGTGGACCTCGACTGGTTCTGGCGCGGCTGGTTCTACACCACCGACCACGTGGACATCGCCATCACGGGGATGAAGTACAAGCGCATGGACCCGCGCGACCCGGTGGCCGCCAAGGAGCTGCAGCGTCAGGACAAGGCCGCCGAACCTGTTGACCTCAGCCGCCAGCGCAACATCGAGGCGAGGCTCGATTTCGTGGTGGACCGTGACACCACCACGCGCGACTTCTACAACCGCTTCGATCCGCTGAAGGCCACCGAGCGCGAACTGGCGGCCTACGAGAAGTGGAAGGCAGGGCTCACGGCCGAAGAACAGGCGCTGCTGAGCCAGGACCTGCACCTGTACGAGCTCGCGCTGAAGAACATCGGCGGGCTGGTGATGCCGGTGATCCTGGAGTGGACCTACGCCGACGGCACCACCGAGGTGGAGCGCATCCCCGCCGAGCTGTGGAAGCCCAGCGACGAGGTCACCAAGGTCTTCGTGAAGCGCAAGGAGGTGAAGTCCGTCACCCTCGATCCCTTCCTCGAGACCGCCGATTGCGACCTCAACAACAACAACTGGCCGCCGCGCATGGTGCCCACCCGCTTCGATGTCTTCAAGGAACGCGAGTGGCGCCGCC
>DDRC01000212.1:484-1526 GCA_002342985.1 Flavobacteriales bacterium UBA2426 | reverse complement strand
GGAGGAACGGAACCGGCAGACGGGCGGGGAGATGAAGGGGAAGTAGTGCTGATGCTCTCTAACTATGAAAGTCCTGTCGAGCCTTTTCATGGTTCTCGCAGGTGGCTTACTAGGGCCAGCCTTGGAGGTTAATTGGAGTAAGAGCAGGCAACTCTAGTGGTCCGACTTTATGGCAAAGCCCAACGTCGCTAGTCCTCATGCAGCCATCACTCATTACCAAGTGAGGTCGAACGGCAAATTCTTGAGTTGGGAAGAGGTCGAGTGTGAGGTCTTAACTGTCTTTCTCAAAGAGCGCTCGTGGGTCAAGAAAGATCAGGCCTCAGAACAATTGCTAAGCCACGAGCAACTTCACTTTGACCTGGCTGAGTGTGAAGCACGAGCGCTAAGACGTGCACTGAAGAATCCGGTTAAACCACTTGACTTCAACATGCGACTCGAAATGCTCAGGGATTCCCTCCATCAAGTGTTTAGAGGTCTTCAAGCAGAGTATGATGAGGAGACTCATCACGGCATTGAACAGGTCATGCAGGAACGATGGAAAATTCGGATTTCGGATAGCCTGGATGTAATGAGGGAGCACTCCGAACCGGTCTTCCGAGTCAGCTTGTCGCCACGATAGGCGAACATTGTAAATCGCGAAGGACTCTCCTTCCTTGTGCGCTCAACGTATCTTTGAGCGACTCGAACTTCCATGAGCACCTCCGACCTCAAGCTCAGCCTGATGGAGCGCCTCGCCTTGGTACAGGACGCAGGTTTCCTTCAACGTCTCAAGCAGATCTTCGACAAGGAACTCGGCACGGGCGATGAGTTCACCGATGAGGAGCTCGCCGAACTGCAGGAGATCGATCGTCGTCGCAAGGCGGGGCTGGATACCTATCTGTCCGTGGAGGAGGCCATGCGCATGCTCCGCGAGGGCCGTCGGGCATGAACTATTCGGTGGTCGTTCGTGCGGCCGCCCAGGCCGAAGCGGTTGATGCGTTCTTGTGGTATGAGGCACGAAACAAAGGGTTGGGAGTCCGCTTTGCGGATGCTTTGCAAGCCT
>DDRC01000212.1:0-378 GCA_002342985.1 Flavobacteriales bacterium UBA2426 | reverse complement strand
TTGCGGATGCTTTGCAAGCCTGCTTGGACCAATTGGCCACCAACCCGAAGCACCAGAAGCGCAAGGGCGACTTTCGGCATGTGATGGTGGATAAGTTCCCCTATCGGGTGGTGTTTGTCGTTGAGAACAACACCGTGTACGTCTATCACATCCGCCACACCAGCCGCAGGCCGAGCAAACGCTTCGGCCCATAGTGCCTAACGTACCTCCACATACCGCACCGCATACGGGTCCTGTGCCCAGCCCTTTCCAAGCTCGGGGTGCGGCATCTGCCTGAACCGGTACTTCCCAGGCGGCAACGCCTTCATGGTGAAGCCAAAGGACTGCGGCTTGATGTCCGTGCAGAGTTCCCCTGGCAGCTGACCGAAGTACAGGAAC
>DDRC01000021.1:16359-25522 GCA_002342985.1 Flavobacteriales bacterium UBA2426 | reverse complement strand
GGGGTTCTTGGCCTTCACGTAGCTCATGAACGCGTCCACCTGCTTCTGCACGTTGGAAGCGCCTTTCTTGGCGGTAGCCATGGATGGGTTTTTGGGAATTTGGGCGCGAAGGTAGGCGCGGGATTTCAGGTGGTGAACGGGTCGGAAAGCCGGCTCATCCGATGACGGTCGGCCATGCGACTTTGAACCGTGCGGCAGCCCAGCAAAGGCCCCGCTCGCCTCAATTGAGCGCATAGGCCTTGCCCGGTAACGCGCGTACCACGCCGCTGAACTCGAGGTTGAGCAGGATGCCCGCCACTTTCCCCTGGCCCATGCGGCTCTCGAGGCAGAGCTCGTCGATGTGCACCTTGCCCTTGGCTTTGATGATGTCCACGAGGGCCTGTTCATCGGGCAGCAGGTCGGGGAAGAGGGCCGCCTGCACAGGGGCCTTGCGCTTCTTCGGCAGCCATTCCATCAGGGTGACCACATCCTTGGCGGAGGTGATCAGCATGGCCTTGTTCTGCTGGATGAGGCGGTTGCACCCCTCGCTGCGCGGATCGGTGGGCCGGCCCGGCAGCGCGAAGACCTCCCGGTCGTAGCTGTTGGCGATGTCGGCCGTGATCAAGCTTCCGCCCTTGGGCCCGCTCTCCACCACTACCGTGCAGTCGCTCAGCCCGGCGATCACCCTGTTGCGCGCCGGGAAGTTGCCGGCCATGGCATTCATGCCGGTGGGGAACTCGGTGACGAGCGCTCCCGATTCGGCCATGCGCTCGGCATCCCGGCGGTGCTCGCTGGGGAAGACCGTATGCAGGCCGTGCGCCACGCAGCCTACCGTAGGCATGCCTTGCTTCAGCGCGGTGCGGTGCGCCACGATATCGATGCCGTAGGCCAGGCCGCTCACGATGGCGGCCCCGGAATCGGCGAGGCCCTCCACCAGCTCGGCGCAGAGCCGCTTGCCCTGGTCGGTGGGCGTACGCGTGCCCACGATGCTGACCATCCGCGCGGCGTCCAGGTCGGCAGGCCCTTTCACGAAGAGGAGCACTGGCGCATCCTCCGCCTGCTTCAGCCGCTTGGGGTAGGCCTCATCGAGGTAGAACAACAGGCGCACACCGTGCTTGCGGGCATAGGCCAGCTCCCTTTCCGCTGCCGGCAGCACCTTCCTGTCGGTGATGCTGGCAATGAGCTTGGGACCGATGCCCGGCACCTTCTCCAGGGTGCGCTTCACCTTGGGGTCCATGAAGATGGGGTCCACCCCGCCACAGTAGGCCACCAGGCTGCGGGCATTCACCGCACCGATGCCCTTGAGCATGCTCAGCGCGATGCGGTGGATGAGCGTTTGGTCTTCCATGGGCCAGGCTTGCCGTGCGCGGGTGATGCGAAGGAAGCAAGCAGCGGCCCAACCTCATCCGCTTCGCCTAAGCCAAAGGCCCTTTTATCAGGCCGGAGCAGCGGTTGGTCCGGCGCCGGTGCGATGCTGGTGCGCCATGACGGGCTTCGGCTACATTCGCCACAACCGCCGGCCCTCACCATAGCCACTGCGGCCACCAGATCGCCACCGCATGATGCGAATCATCGCCGCTGCGCTCAGCGCCGCAGCCGTAACGCTCGCGTGCGCCCAAGAGGCCGCGCTCACCGGAAAAGTCACCGACGCCGCCACCGGCGAGGCCCTCATCGGGGTCAATGTCACCTATGCCAGCGGCAGGGGCGTCGCCACCGATGTCAACGGCGCCTATCGCCTGGAGCTGCCTGCCGGCGAGGCGCGCATCACCTACAGCTATGTGGGATACGTATCGCGCACCGAAGCGCTCGTGCTTACGGCCGGAGAGCAGCGCATCCTGGACGTGAAGATGGCCGTTGCCAGCGCTCAGCTCGACATGGTGGTGGTCTCGGCCGGGCGCTTCGAGCAGCGTGTGGGCGAGGTGACGCAGAGCCTGAGCGTGCTGCGCCCGGAGATCGTGCTCAACAAGAACATCACCAGCATGGACCAGGCCCTGGATCAGGTGCCGGGCGTGGTGATCGTGGATGAGGAGCCGCAGATCCGCGCGGGCAGCGGTTTCAGCTATGGTGCAGGCAGCCGTGTGATGGTGCTGGTGGACGATGTCCCCATCCTGAGCGGCGACATCGGCCGGCCCAACTGGACCTTCCTCCCGCTGGAGAACCTGGAGCAGGTGGAGGTGATCAAGGGCGCATCCTCCGTGCTCTACGGCAGTGCGGCCCTCAGCGGCGTCATCAATGTGCGCACCGCCTATCCGCGGAGCGAGCCGCGCACGCGCATCACCACCTTCTCTGGCGTCTACGATGCGCCCGGCCATGCGCCGGCCAAGTGGTGGGACGCTAACAGCCCGCTCTTCGGCGGCGCCAACTTCTTCCACTCCCAGCAGTTCGGCCGGCTCGACCTCGTCCTCGGCGGCAACGCCTTCGGCGACCAAGGCTTCGTGGGCCCCGAGCCCCAGCCCGCGGACAGCATAGCGCGCGATCCGTACCGCCTGGGCCCAGGCGGGTACGACCATCGCGCCCGGTTCAATGCGGGGCTCCGTTGGCGGAGCAGGCGCGTTCAAGGGCTCACCGTCGGGCTCAATGCCAACGCCATGCGCAGCAAGAGCACCAGCGTCTTCATCTGGGGCGATACCGACCGCGGCCTCTACCGCCCGCAGAACGGCACCGTCACGCGCACGCAGGGCACCCAGTACTACCTCGACCCCTATGTGGGCTACACCTCCGCCGCCGGAACCCGGCACAGCCTGCGGACACGCTACCACCGCCAGCTATTCGACAACGACAACGGCCAGAGCAATGGCAATGAGACCTGGCATGCCGAGTACCAGGTGCAGCAGAAGGTGGAACTCTTCGGCGAGACTATCATCACGGGCGGCGCACTGCTGCGCGATGTGGTGAGCACCGCCGAGCTGTACCGCGGCAACGGCGAGGGCAGCGACCGAAACATGGCCCGCAACCTGGCCGGCTACCTCCAGGTGGACAAGAAGCTCTTCGGTGAGCGCCTCTCGCTCTCGGCCGGTGTGCGGTACGAGCAGTTCATCGTCAACGAGGCCGAGGCCGGACAACCGGTGGTGCGCGCCGGGGCCACCTTCCGCGCCCACAAGGCCACCTACGTGCGCGCCAGCTACGGGCA
This sequence comes from Flavobacteriales bacterium UBA2426, assembly GCA_002342985.1. Taxonomy (GTDB): domain Bacteria; phylum Bacteroidota; class Bacteroidia; order Flavobacteriales_F; family PHOS-HE28; genus PHOS-HE28. The sequence goes on along the minus strand of DDRC01000021.1, from coordinate 22,413 downwards.
GGGCTTCCGCTTCCCCACCATCGGCGAGCGCTTCATCAGCACCAGCGTGGGGCAGCTGCGCATCTTCCCCAATGCCGACATCCGGCCCGAGCAGAGCTGGAACACCGAGGTGGGCGTGAAGCAGGGCTTCAAGCTCGGCGGCTTCATGGGCTACCTGGATGCCGTGTGGTTCCAGCAGGATTTCCAGGATTATGTGGAATTCACCTTCGGTCAATGGGAGGCCTTCGACCTGTTCAATCCGCTGGCCAACTTCTACGGGTTGGGCTTCAAGAGCGTGAACACCGGCGGAGCGCGCGTCACCGGCTACGAGCTGGAGCTCACCGGCAAGGGCGACATCGGCAAGTTGGGCATCCAGGCCATGCTCGGCTACACGGCCACCACGCCCATCAGCACCACGCCCGACCAGGTCTATGCCCAGCCCGTGCCCGGCCCTGTTCCGCCCGGAGCCACCGAGCCCATCATCATCATCCCGGCCGCCACCTACCGCAATACGAGCTTCGATCCCAGCGGCGACATCCTCAAGTTCCGCATCCGGAACACCTTCCGCGCCGATATGCAGCTGAGCTACCGCAAGGTCTTCGCGGGCTTCAGCCTGCGCTACAACAGCCATGTGCAGAACATCGACAAGGCCTTCATCGACCTCGATGATGACGGCACGCTGCCCACAGGAGTGCGCGAGTGGATGGAGACGCACCGCACCGGTGATTGGATCGTGGATGCGCGCCTCGGCATGGACCTCTCCAAACAGCTGCGCGTGGCACTCATAATGAACAACCTCACGAACGAAGTGTACTCCCTGCGTCCGCTCTCCATCGAAGCGCCACGGAGCGTGCAGGTGCAGCTGAGCGCCACGCTGTGATGGAACGCGCTGCGCGGCGCATCACGCCCTCGCTGGCCGTGGCGTTCGCGCTGTGGGTGCTGGTGGCCGCAGCCGTGGCGCTGCATCCGCCGCGCAACATCATCAGCTGGGATACCTTCGGCTACCACCTCTACCTGCCCGCCGCCCTGCTGCACGGCGACCCCGGCATCCGTGACCGCGGCTGGGTGGAGGCGGCTGATGCGGCCTACGACAACACCGGCACCCTCTACCAGCTGACGCAGCTGCCGGATGGGCGGTGGGTGAACCGATATCCGATGGGGCTGGCCCTGCTGTGGTCGCCCTTTTTCGCCGCGGGGCATGCAGCGGCGGCTGCGCTGGGCGCCCCGCGCGATGGCTTCTCGTGGCCCTACCAGGCGGCCCTCATCGCCGCCGGGCTCACCTATCTGCTTGTCGGGCTGCTCACGCTGCGCCGCGTGCTGCGCTGGTTCTTCACCGAGGCCGTCACCGCAGCCACGCTCGCCCTCTTGGTCACCGGCACCAACTTGTTCCATCAGGCTGCAGCGGGCCTGGGCATGCCCCACATCTTCCTGTTCGCCTTGGGCGCTGGCGTGCTGTGGCGCACCATCCGGTGGCGTGCCCAAGGCCGTGCGCGCGATGCGGCGGCGGTCGGCTTCCTGCTCGGCCTGATGGTGGTGTCGCGCCCCTCCGAGGCGGTGTGGGCGGTGGTGCCCTTGATGGCGGGCTGCGGCGAAGCCGGCCGGCTGCGTGCGCACGGCGCCTGGCTCTGGCAGCGCCGCAGCCATCTGCTGCTCCTGGCTGCGGTAGCAGCGCTCGTGACGCTTCCGCAGTTGGCCTATTGGAAGTGGATGACCGGTCGCTGGCTCTACATGAGCTACAACAATCCCGGCGAGGGCTTCGAGTTCCTGCGCCCCTTCACGCGTGAAGCGCTGTTCAGCTTCCGCAAGGGTTGGTACGTGTACACCCCGCTGATGCTGGTGGCCACCCTCGGGCTGGCGGTGGTCTGGCGCACGCTGCCGGCCTGGCGGTGGGCGCTCACCGGCTTCTTCGCGCTGAACCTCTACGTGGTGAGCAGCTGGAGCTGCTGGTGGTATGCCGACAGCTTCGGGCAGCGGGCCCTGGTGCAGGGCTACGCGGTCATGGCCATCCCGTTGGGCGCCGTGCTCACCGTGCTGAAGGAGCGGCCGTGGCGCGCGCGCGCAGCGCTTCCGCTGCTGCTGGCCCTCACCGCACTCAACCTGTTCCAGACTTGGCAGATCGAGCGCGGCATCCTGCACACATCGCGCATGACCTGGCCCGCCTACAAGGCGGCCTGGATGCGCACGGCGCCGTTGCAGGGCATGGATGCACTGCTGCTGGTGGACCGCGTGCAGGAAGACTTCACCCGCAGGCCCGACCTCACCGGCTACAGGGCTTCCGCAGTGCTGCGGGCCGCCAACGGAGCGCTCCAAGCGGTGTACGGAGAGGCCGTCACCACCGACCATGCCTGGGTGGAGGTGCGATTCCGGCCCGGCCCCGTAGTGGCCGATTCCGTGGAAGTGATGGTGGCGATGGAGCACGGCGGCTACCCCTACCATGCGCGGACCACGCGGTGGGCGGTGGGCGACAGCATCCGCATGTGGTACCTCACCCCCGAGGTGAGGCGGGCATCCGACCGATTGATGATCCTGTGCAGGGAGCCCAGTGGGGAGGCCGTGCTGGCCGGTTCCTTGGAGGTTCACGTGCATGAGCACTAGCGCAGCGCTTTTGAGGGTTGCGCATAGCGGTGCTTGATGTCAGTGGCGCCCATAGGTGCAGAAGCGATGGCCAGAATCCCGGAGTGCGCGGGCAATCTGGGCCTTGACGCATACACCCCCAAGGGCGAGCGCTGATCGGTACCTTGCCGCCGTTTCATGCGATTCCTCGGCATCATCCCCGCCCGCCATGCGAGCACCCGCCTGCCGGGCAAGCCGCTTGTGGACATCGGAGGCACGAGCATGGTGATGCGCGTGGTGGAGCAAGCGAGGAGGTCACGCGCGCTGGAGCGGGTTGTGGTGGCCACCGACGACGAGCGCGTGCTGGAGCATGTGCGCGCCGCCGGCGCTGAGGCGGTGATGACCTCGGCCGCGCATCCCAGCGGGACGGACCGCTGTTACGAGGCCCTTCTGCGCGTGGGGCGCGACCGCTACGATGCCGTGGTGAACGTGCAGGGCGATGAGCCCTTCATCGCCCCTGAGCAGATCGATGAGCTTTGCGAGGCGCTGCGAAGCGCTCCGGGCGGCATCGCCACGCTTGCACAAGCGGTGACGGATGACCGCGACCTCGACGATGCCGGGGAGGTGCTCATCACCACCGACGTGAACGGCGATGCCCTGTACTTCAGCCGCGCGGCAATCCCATTCCTGCGCAATCCGGGTCCGGGCCCGCGCCACCTCCGCTTCCGCTTCCTGAAGCACGTAGGGCTCTATGGCTATAAAGCCGAAGTGCTGGAACGCTTGGTGCAGCTGCCGCCCTCGCCGCTGGAGCTGGCCGAATCGCTGGAGCAGCTGCGCTGGGTGGAGAACGGGTACAAGGTGCGCATCGGCCTCACCGTGCACCCCTCCTTCTGCGTGGATACCCCCGCCGATCTGGAGGAGGCCCGCCGGCGGGTGGCCCTTGCCTAGATTTGGCCTCGGAATCATGGGCATCGAGCGCGATCTGCACGACCTCCTCTTCTGCCACGATTGCGTGATCGTGCCGCAATGGGGCGGTTTCCTCACGCACTACCGCCCGGCCCGGCTAGATGAGGCCCGACGCCTCATCCATCCGCCTGGCAAGGACCTGAGTTTCAACCGCCATCTGGTGCGCAATGACGGGCTCCTCGCGGACCACCTCGCGAAGCGCGAGGGTATCGGATTCGATACGGCGACCGCGCGCATCGATGCAGAGGTGGCCGGTTGGCGGCAGTCGTTGGAGCGGCAAGGCCGATTGGAGCTGCCGCAGATCGGTATCTTCTTCCGCGATGCGGAGCACAACCTGCAGTTCGAGCCCGACCGGCGCACGAACTACCTGAAGGACGCCTTGGGCCTGCGTCCGCTGGCCGCCGTTCCCGTGGAGCAGGCCAGGACGGCGCCGCTGGTCCGCCCCTTGCCGCCGCCGGCCGCGCCCGCGGAGCCGGAGGAGCGCCGTCGGCCGGCGATGCTATGGGCTGCGGCCGCTGCGGCTGCAATCCTCTTCGGGACGGCTGCGTTCTGGGCCTATCGAAGCAGCGGGCTGGGCCAGCAGCAATGGAGCGGCATCGCTCCGTGGCGCTCCGGTCCGGCAGCCGCCTACCGTGCTCCGGGGACCGCAGCCCTCATACCGGTGGAGCGCCCTGAGCCGCTCGTGCTTCCCGCAAGCGGCTCCGGTATCCACGAGGTGGTGCTCGACGCGGAGCGCGATGTCCGGTTGCGGGTCGACCTGGGCCGGCCGAAGGAGGCACCGGCGGAGTCGACGGCGGTGGCTGTGAAGGCCGCGCCGATTGCCGAAGCGGGTCTCCGCTACCATGTCGTGGGCGGCTGCTTCGCGCAGCCTGAGAATGCCGATAAGCTCCTGGCCGAACTGCTGGCGAAGGGCTTCCCTGCGCGACGCCTCAAGCAGCGCGGGCAGCTGCATCCGGTGGCGTACGGCAGCTACGCCACACGCGGCGAAGCCATGGCTGCACTGGGCCGAGTGCGCGGGACCGAAGGCCGTTCGGCCTGGCTGCTGGTGCGCTGAGCCGATCCCTTGCGGCCAGCCTTAACTTTGAACCCCGCAGTCCGCCGATGACCATCCTGCATGCCACGGATCTGGAGTCCTGCACCGTCACCTTCCTCGATGACGATATCGTGCACACGCACTTCAAGGACAATCGCCTCGTGGGCCCCGAGGACGTGCAGCGGATGTTCGAGGCGATCGAGGCCGAGCGAAAGGGCCGCAAGGCGTTGCTGATGGTCTCCGTAGGGGTGGGCACCGCCATGAGCAATGAGGCCCGGGCTTATGCCAGTTCGATGGAGTCATCGCGCTACATAGCCGCCGACGCGATCATCGTGCGCGACTTCGGCCACCAGCTCGCCGCCAACGTGTTCGTGCGGCATCACAAGCCGGGCCGGCCCATCCAGATGTTCCCCGACCGCCAGGCGGCCATGGAGTGGCTCAGGCTCCAGCGCAACCTGGTCTCTCACGATTGACCCATGATGCATCGACTCCTTCTTGCTGCCGCCGCGGCGGCCACGGTATCGGCCGCTTGCGCCCAAGTGGTGGCGCCAGTCCCCAGCCGCACACTGCGCACCGCGAAGGCCGAAGTGGTGAGCATGGCCATCGCTCCCAAGGGCGACCGCATTCTGGTGGGCCTGAGCAAGGGTGCCGAGGTCATCGACCTGGAGACGGGCAAGAAGCTCTTCGCACTTCCCTACAGCGAGGATGGCGGCACCGCAGCCTATTACACCGCCTTCAACGATAACGGCGAATACGCCGTGCTCATCGGGCACAGCGGCAAGCGGGTGGTCTACAGCATGAAGACCGGGAAGCCCGAGCCCTCGCTGCAACAGCATCGCTGGGTGCCCGATCCGCGCGCGGTGAAGGCCATGGGCCTCGACATGGGCAATTCCACCTTCGACCGCTTCTACCAGCAGGCCGAAGCGAAGTACGGGGACCTTGTGATGCGAGCGACGGTGCATGGTGCGGTGGAGGTGGTCGGCGCCGACGGCAAGGCGTTGCAGAAGCTGGAGTTCCCCGAGAACAAGGACCAGCACCATCGGTCACCGTTGCTTATCCGGGAGGGCCAACTGCTGCTCGGCACGGATGATGGCCGGGTGCTCTTCCACGCCCTGGACTGAGGCCGCGCCCGTGATGGGGCAGGGTGGGGACTACCTTCGCGCCGCACATGATGAACCGCGCCTCACGCCCCGTCAGCGACAGTTATTCGGAAACCACGCATGTGGTGCTCCCCAACGACACCAACACGCTCGGCAACCTCTTCGGCGGGCGGCTGCTGCAGTGGCTCGACATCAGCTGCGCCATCAGCGCCCACCGGCACTGCAAGCGGGTGGTGGTCACCGTGGCGGTGAACCACGTGGGCTTCGACCGTCCCATCAAGCTCGGCGACTTCGTCACCATCCACAGCCATGTGAGCCGCGCTTTCGGGAGCAGCATGGAGGTTTGGAGCGATGTGTTCGTTGAGGACCAGGTGACCGGCGAGAAGATCATGTGCAACAGCGCGATCTACACCTTCGTGGCGG
>DDRC01000021.1:5359-16230 GCA_002342985.1 Flavobacteriales bacterium UBA2426 | reverse complement strand
GGTGGATAGCGCCGGCAGGCCGGTGAACGTGCCGGAGGCCCTGCCCACCAACGAGCAGGAGCAGAAGCGCTACGACGGTGCGCTGCGCCGTCGGCAGCTCAGGCTCATCCTCAGCGGCAAGATGAAGCCCGGGGAGGCCACGGAGCTGAAGGCGCTCTTCGAGTAACAAGCGGGCGGGTTGTGCGTCATAGGGCGCGATCGCATCAGCCGGAGGCCGTTCTCCGGGGGCCATCGGCAGAGCAATATCCCATCCAAACCCACAACCCCCATGCTACGCAACCCTTTCCCCTGGTCCGAATTGCCCGCCCTGCTGCTCGCCGCTGCATGCAACCAAGCGCCCCCGGCACCGGAACCCGCTGCCGCCGCCGTTGAGGCCCCCAGCGAGGCCGAACTCATCGACCGCGGCAAGTACCTGGTGGAGACCATGGGCTGCCACGATTGCCATTCGCCCAAGCGCATGGGCCCCAACGGTCCCGAGCTCGATCCCGATCGGCTGCTCAGCGGCCACCCGGCCGGCAGCACCCTGCCGCCGGTGCCGAAGGACGTGGCGGGCTGGGCGCTATTCAGCATGGACCTCACCGCCGCCGTCGGCCCTTGGGGCACCTCGTTCTCGGCCAACCTCACCAGCGACGAGACCGGCATCGGCAACTGGACCGAGGAGCAGTTCAAGCGGTCCATCACCAAGGGCCTTTACAAGGGCCTTGAGGGTTCGCGCCCGCTGCTGCCGCCCATGCCTTGGCAGAACCTGGTGAACCTGAAGGACGAGGACATCCACGCCATCTTCACCTACCTGAAGAGCACCAGGCCTGTAGAGAACATGGTGCCGCCCCCCATCCCGCCAGCGGCGTCCTGAGGGGGCGGGGCGGCGCGCCAGGCGCATGCCGCTGATCAGAGGCGGTCGTCGAGGCTGCTGGTGTCGAAGATCTCGCCGGTGGCGGTGTCGTGGCCGCGGAGGCCCAGTTGCCGCAGCAAGGCCGCAACGCAGGCCGCGCTCTGCTCGCCGCCGTGCACATGCGCCACCATGTAGCGCACCTGAACCGCGTCCTCCATGTGGAGCTGAATGCTGATGTCGATGCCCTCGGCCTTCACGAAGAGCCAGTCCGGATCCACCGCATCGGCGAATGGGATGGCCTCGCGCACCTTGGCGACCAGCGCATCGCGCGTGCCGATGGGGCGCGGGCGGAAATCGGCCGGGACGTCGGCGATGGTCGGCACATCCGGCAGGTCCTGAATGAATATGTCCCAGCTCATGGCTTGGCGAGTTGCGCGATGCGGGCGAGGCCCTGCCGCTCCATGCAATGGAAGTGGCCCTTCGGGCAGCGATCGAAGCCGATCTTGCTGCAGGGACGGCACGCCAGCCCCGCCACCTCGCTGATGCGCGCCCGGTCGGGATGCAGAGGGATGTACGGACCCATGCCGAACAGGGGCACGGTGCTGCCCCAGATGCTCGCCACCGGCCGATGGAAGGCCGCCGCGATGTGCATGGCACCGCTGTCGTGCGCCACCACGCTGCGGGCCTGTTCGATCAGCGAGGCGCTGCCGAGGATGTCGTACAGGCCGGTGGCATCGTAGACCCTCGCACCCACGGCATCGCCGATGGCACGCGCCACCTGCTGGTCCTCCTTGCCGCCGATAAGCACGATCGGCCCCTCGATGAGGCGCGCAAGCTCGATGAGCCGGTGCTGGGGCAGCCGCTTGGTGGCGTGGGCTGCGCCGATCGCAAGGGCGGTGTAGCCGGTCCGGTGCGTCGCGGGAAGCGCGTCGGGCGGCACCTTGCGATCGGCAGGGACGAACAGCTCCAGCCCCTTCCCGTCGTTCTTCACGCCCAGGTGCGCCACGGTGCTCAGGTAGCGGTCCACGATGTGGATGCGCGGCATGCGGTCCCAGCGAAGGTTCACCAGCAGCCACTTTTCCATGTTTAGCTTCGGGAAGCTGTGGGCCGGCACGCCCAGCGCACGCTTGATCCGCGCCGTGCGCAGGTTGTGGTGCAGGTCGATGACGGCATCGAAGCGCTCCTGCTTCAGCCTGGTGAGGAGCGCGCCGAGGTCGTCGCCCAGCTCATGCACCTTGCTCGCATGCGGATTGAAGCGCACGAGGTCCGCGAATGCGGCCTTGGTGGCGAAGTGGACCTCGGCATCCTTCAGCTGCTCCTTCACGCAGCGCAGCACCGGGCTGGTAAGCACGATGTCGCCGATGGAGGAGAAGCGCAGCAGGAGGACCTTCACGCCGGCAAAGGTGATGGTTGCCGGGTGATGGGCGGCGGAAGGGGAGAAGTCGGGCGTTGGCGGCAGGGCGCCACCTTTGCAGCGGCCGCTTGGCCCCCGGCACACGTATCACCCCGCAACCCCAACGCGCCCCGTGGAGCTCGTAGAGNNCAGGCCAAAGGTGTCGCCCGTGAACCAGCCGCGGCTGCGGGCGTCCCAAATGCAGTGGTGGTGCTTGGCGTGGCCGGGGGTGTCGATGAAGCGCAGGGGCCGGCCGGCGAGTTCCAGCACCAGCTCGTCGCTGCTCGGGCGGGCCCGCTCGGCCGGCACGGGTACCAGCTCGCCATAGCTGCGCGCCATCTCTTCCGGGCCGTAGACGGCGGTGGCGCTGGCCCACAGCTGGGTCGGATCCACCATGTGGCGCAGGCCGCGCGGGTGGCAGATCAAGGTGGCCGCGGGCAGTTCGCGCATCAAGAGGCCCACGCCGCCGGCATGGTCCAAGTGCACATGGGTGGGGATCACAAAGTCCACCGCCGCACGTGCCAGGCCCAGGGCGTCCAGGGCTTCGAGCAGGCGTGGCACCGAATGGTTGGTGCCGGAGTCGATGAAGGCGGCGCGGCCGGCCTCGACCATCAGGTAAGCAGCGTCAAAACGCGGGCGCTGGAAGCCGGTGTCGCCCGGCTCTATCTGCCGAACGTGGACCTGGAGAGCATCGCGGCCATGGATGCCCTGGCCGCCGCGCATCCCGGGCGCTGCTTCCCCATGATGGGCCTGCACCCCTGCTCCGTGGGCGCGGAGAATGCGGCAGCCCTTGAGGAGGTGGAGCGCCGGCTGCGCACCGGGCGCTATTGCGCCGTGGGCGAGATCGGCATCGACCTGTATTGGGACAAGACCTTCCTTGTGCAGCAGCAGGAGGCCTTCCGCCAGCAGGTGCGATGGGCGAAGGAGCTCGGCCTGCCCATTGTGATCCATTGCCGCCAGAGCTTCCAGGAGGTGATCGCCATCGTGGAGGAGGAGAACGCCGAGGGACTCCGTGGGGTGTTCCACTGCTTCACCGGCACCCCCGAAGAGGCCCGGCGCGTGATCGCTCTGAAGGGCTTCTACCTCGGCATCGGCGGGGTCATCACCTATCCGAAGGGCGGCCTGTTCGAGACCATGCGCGAAGTGGGCCCTGACCATTGCGTGCTGGAGACCGATGCGCCCTACCTGGCACCGGTGCCCTTCCGCGGCAAGCGCAACGAGAGCAGCTACATCCCGTACATCGCCGCCAGGCTGGCCGAAGCCGTCGGGCGGCCGGTGGAGGAGGTCGCGCGCATCACCACGGCCAACGCCGGGCAACTCTTCGGCCGATGAGCGCGAGCGTCCTCCTGATCTACACCGGCGGCACCATCGGCATGTGGGCCGACCCGCGCACGGGGGCGCTGCGCCCGATGGACCTGGAGCACCTCGAAGAGCAGGTGCCGGAACTGGAGCGCATCGCCGTGCGCCTCGGGAGCGTCGCGTTCGAGCGGCCCATCGACAGCAGCGACATGCAGCCGGCGGACTGGGTGCGCATCGCGCGCATCATCGGCGAGGCCTACGACCGGTACGACGGCTTCGTGGTGCTCCACGGCAGCGATACCATGGCCTATACGGCGAGTGCGCTCAGCTTCCTGCTCGAGGGCCTGGCGAAGCCGGTCATCCTCACCGGTTCGCAGCTGCCCATCGGCACCATCCGCACCGATGCGAAGGAGAACCTGATCACGGCCATCGAGATCGCTGCCGCCAAGGACGAGCGGGGCTGGCCCGTGGTGCCCGAGGTGGCCGTGTACTTCGAGTACCGGCTGCTGCGCGGCAATCGCACGGTAAAGGTGCATGCCGAGCGCTTCGAGGCCTTCCGCTCGCCGAACTGGCCGGCGCTCGCCGAGGCTGGCGTGCACCTCCGCTATGACCGGGGCGCCATCCTTCCGCACCGGACGGGCGGGCTCACCGTGCATGAGCGCCTCGTTGATCAAGTGGCGGTGATCCGCCTCTTCCCGGGCATCCGGGCGGAGTGGGTGCGGCATGCGCTGGCGCTGCCCGGGCTCAAGGCCGCGCTGCTCACCACCTTCGGGAGCGGCAACGGCCCCACGGATAGAGCCTTCCTGGCCGCGCTGCGCGACGCGCGCGAGCGGGGCTTGCACCTGCTCAATGCCACCCAGTGCATCGGAGGCCGGGTGGAGCAGGGCCGCTACGTCACCAGCCAGGCCTTCGTGGAGCTGGGGGTCGTTCCCTGCGGGGACATGACCGTGGAGGCGACCTTGGCCAAAACCATGTTCCTGCTGGGGCGGGATCAGGAAGCGGAGGCCTTCGCGCAGCGAATGGCGGCACCGATTGCGGGGGAGTTGACGCTGGCTTAACATGCCGGCCATCGCCCGCTCGCTGCCCGTGACGCGCCGCTTCCCGTGCCGCCCTTGTCCGGATGGTCCTTTTTGTACCTTGGCGGCCCTTCGGAAGGGCTTGGAACCGCCCTTCCCTTGAAGAACAAGGAGAGATGGCCGAGTGGTTTAAGGCGCGCGCCTGGAAAGTGCGTTTACCTGAAAGGGTAACGGGGGTTCGAATCCCTCTCTCTCCGCCATCTTTGACCCGCTCCCACTAGCAACGCAACCCCCGACAACAACCACAACCGCAACCCTTCACATGGCACGCAAGTTCTTGTCCCTTTGCCTGATCGCCCTCTTGGGCTTCGGCCTCCTCAGCACCCCGGTCATGGCGCAGGATGCCCCTGCCGCCGCTTCCACCGAGGCGGTTGCCGATGACAGCGGTACCCACCAGATGCTCAAGCAGCGCTTCATCGAAGGCGATCCCATCTGGATGGCCCCGGTGCTCGTATGCCTGATCCTGGGCCTGGCCATCGTCATCGAGCGCATCATCTACCTAAACATGGCCTCCACCAACACCAACAAGCTGCTCGGCAGCGTGGAGGATGCGCTCAAGAGCGGCGGCATCGATGGTGCCAAGGAGGTGTGCCGCAATACCCGTGGCCCCATCGCCGGCATCTTCTACCAGGGCCTTGACCGTGCGCATGAGGGCGTTGACATCGCCGAGAAGAGCATCGTGGCCTACGGTGGCGTGGAGGTGGGCCGCCTGGAGCGCGGCCTTCCCTGGATCAGCCTCTTCATCGCCCTGGCTCCCATGCTCGGGTTCTTGGGCACTGTGATCGGGATGATCTTCGCCTTCGACCAGATCGCGGCCGCCAACAACATCAGCCCTGCAATCGTGGCAGGCGGTATCAAGGTGGCACTGCTCACCACCGTGTTCGGCCTCATCGTGGCCATCATCCTGCAGATCTTCTACAACTACCTGCAGAGCAAGATCGACAGCATCACCGGCCAGATGGAGGAGGCTTCCATCGGCCTGGTCGACCTGCTGGTGAAGAACAACCTCAGCAAGCACTAAGCGGCCATGAACCACAAGGGATCCGGGCTCCTGGGGCGCGTTGCCCAATGGGTGCTCATCGCGCTGGGGGTGATCTTCACCCTCATGATCTTCAGCGGCAGCGATACCGGCATCGATGGCGGCCTCTGGGTCACCTACTTCGCCTTCGGCATCGCGGCCGTCTCCACACTGGCGTTCTCGCTGATGGGCCTGAACAAGAAATCGTTCATGGGCATGGGCGCTTTCGTGGTGGTGCTGGTGGTGGCCTACCTGATCAGCGATGGCGGCGTGCGTCCGGAGTGGAACATCTCCGAGGGCGCCTCCAAGTGGATCGGTGCCGGCCTCATCCTCATGTACGTCGCACTCTTCGGAGCCATCATTGCCATCGTCTACGGTGAGGTCACCCGCCTCTTCAAGTAAGCCACCATGCTGAGGAAACGCGCCAAGCAAGGCCCGGGCGAGATCAATGCCGGCTCCATGGCCGACATCGCCTTCCTGCTGCTGATCTTCTTCCTGGTGACGACCACCATGGATACCGACGCTGGCATCCTGCGCCTGCTGCCCCCCATCGTGGAGGACCAGCAGGAGGCGGACAAGGTGAAGGACCGCAATGTCTACGTGGTACTGATCAACGATGCGGACATGCTGCTGGTGGAAGGGGAGCTGATGGACATCAAGGACCTGCGCGCCGGGGCCAAGGAGTTCATGGTGAATCCCGCCAACCTGGAGAACCTGCCTGAGAAATCGCGCGTCACCGCTGCCGAGTGCCAGCAGCGGATCGCCGAGTACAAGGCGGGCATCGCGGCCGCCACCGACGAGAAGGACAAGCAGACCTACCGGGACCTGCTGGAGAAGTACGAGGGCAAGCTCAGTGCCGTGCGCCTGCTGGGCGAGTACAATGAGCTGCCGGGTTCAGCCGTGATCTCCTTGCAGACGGGCTCCAAGACCAGCTACGACATGTACGTGAAGGTGCAGAACGAGCTGGAAGCCGGCATCCGCGAGCTGCGCGACGAGCTCTGCAAGGAGAAGTTCGGACGCAAGTTCACCGAACTCGACGAGAAGAAGGACGAGGACAAGGAGCTCATCAAGGCCATCCGCATGGTCTATCCGCAGCGCATCTCCGAGGCCGAGCCGGTGGACGTCACCAAGAAACCCGCCTGATCCGATGTCACGCTTCAAGGAAAAGAAGGGCGCCACCCCGGCCATCAGCACGGCCTCGCTGCCTGACATCATCTTCATGCTCCTCTTCTTCTTCATGGTCACCACCGTGATGCGCGAAGTGGACCTGAAGGTGAAGATCACGCTGCCCGAGGCCACGGAGACCACAAAGCTCGAGGACAAGGCCTTGGTGGATTACCTCTACATCGGACCGCCCACGAGCAAGGAGCTCGGCACAGAGCCCTTGCTGCAGCTCAACGACCAGTATGCCAGGCTGGACGAGATCGACCCTTGGGTGAAGGCTGGCAACGAGCGCCGCGACGAGGTGCTGCGCCCGAAGATCACGCGCTCCCTGAAGGTGGACAAGGAGACCTACATGAAGATCGTTACCGATGTGAAGCAGGAGCTCCGCAAGAGCAACGCGCTGAAGATCAACTACAGCACATCGCAGGGACGCTGAGCGCCCCCTGCATTGCCGATGCACGGAAGCCCCGCCCTGCGGGGCTTCCGTACTTTTGAGCCGCCCATGGTCCGCATCGGCCCCATCACACTGCCGGAGTTCCCGCTGCTCCTCGCGCCCATGGAGGACGTGAGCGACCCGCCCTTCCGCGCGCTGTGCAAGCAGCATGGGGCCGACCTGATGTTCACTGAGTTCATCAGCAGCGAGGGGCTGATCCGCCAGGCCGCCAAGGGCCTCAAGAAGCTCGACATCTTCGAAGCCGAGAGGCCCATCGGCATCCAGCTCTTCGGCGGCAGCGAGGACGCGATGGAAGAGGCCGCGCGCATCGCCGAGGCGGCCAAGCCCGACCTCATCGACATCAATTATGGCTGCCCCGTGCACAAGGTGGTGAGCAAGGGTGCCGGCGCCTGCCTGCTGCTCGATGTGGACAAGATGGTGCGCCTCACCGAGAAGGTGGTGAAGGCCGTAAAGCTGCCCGTGACGGTGAAGACGCGCCTGGGCTGGGACGAGAAGAGCAAGAACATCATCGAAGTGGCCGAGCGCCTGCAGGACGTGGGCATTGCCGCGCTGAGCATCCATGGCCGCACGCGCGCGCAGCTGTACAAGGGCCCGGCGGATTGGACCCTGATCGGAGCGGTGAAGAACAACCCGCGCATGCGCATCCCCATCTTCGGCAACGGCGACATTGACTCGCCGGAGAAGGCGGTGGATTACCGTGGCCGTTACGGCGTGGACGGCGTGATGATCGGCCGCGCGAGCATCGGGCACCCTTGGATCTTCAACGAGATCAAGCACTACATCGCCACCGGCACGCACCAGGCCCCGCCCACGATCACCGATCGCGTGGAGGCCGCGCGCCAGCACCTGCGCGCATCACTCGCGTGGAAGGGCGCGTGGGAAGGCGTGGTGGAGATGCGCCGGCACTACGGCAACTACCTGAAAGGACTGCCCAACGTGAAGGAGGTGCGCTTGCGGTTGTGCACGGAGAAGGACCCGGTTGTTATCGAGCAGATCCTGGATGAGGTGAAGGCGACCTACGCCCTCGCCGCCGTGGCGTAGAGGAACCTGCGGCTCAGCGCGCGCAGCGGCACCCAGGTGGCCAGCAGGCCGATGGCGAGCACGGTTGCGGTGATCAGCAGCAGGTCGGTGCCCACGAGCTTCACCGGGAAGGAGTCAGTGATGGCCTCGGCCATCTCCACGAGGGCGAAGCGTTGCTGCGCCAGCACGATGCCCACGCCCAGCGCCAGGCCGATGCCCGCGCCCGCCAGCACGATCAGCAGCCCTTCGTGCAGGAAGATGCGGCGCACCATGCGCGCCGTGGCGCCCATGCTCATCAGCGTGCGCATGTCCTCTTTCTTCTCAATCATCATCATGGTGAGCGAGGCGATCACGTTGAAGGCGCCGATGAGGCCGATGAAGGCGAGCACCACGAAGGCCACGAGCTTCTCGGTGGCGTTGGTCTGGTACATCAGCGCGTTCTTCTGGTAGCGCGTCTTCACGGTATAGCGCGGGCCCAGCGTTGTGGCGATCTCACGCGCCGCGCGGTCCATGTCGGCCTTGGGCTTCAGCTTCAGCTCCAGGGCGCTGGCCGCGCTGTCGTAGTGGAGCAGCTCGGCCGCCAGGTCCAGCGGCACTACGGCGTACTTGCTGTCGTATTCCATGTTCATGCTGAAGGAGCCGCTCATGGCCACAGCTGCTTGCTCGAAGGCCGCCTGCTTGTACTTGCTCAGCTTGCGGCCCCGGATGGGCGCGCTGATCTCCAGCGGCTGGAACACGCCATCGTCCAGTGGCACGCCGAGGTCGGCCTTGAGCCCGAGGCCCAGGATGGCGGCGGGCCCGGTGGCGCCCTCCAGCGCGGCGTCGCCGGTGAAGATGTAGCGCTCCATGCCGGCCATGCCCAGGTATTGCGGCTCCACGCCCTTCAGGGTGGCCACGGCCTGCTGGTCGCCGCAGCGCAGCAGCACGTTCTCCTCGATGGTGAAGCTGGCCTGCTCCACATCGGCGCGCGCGAGCAGGGCGCCCAGGTCGATGGAGTCGCGCGCGAGCGTCTTGCCTTGGGCGGGCGTGATGGTGATATCGAGGTCGAAGGGCGAGTAGATCCTGTCCACCAGCTCGGCGATGCCGTTCATGGCGCTCATCACCACCACCATGGCGCCGGTGACCACCGCGATCACCACGATGCTGATCCACGTGATCACATTGATCGCGTTGGTGCTGCGCTTGGCCAGCAGGTAACGGCGGGCGAAGAGGAGGGGGAGGTTCATTGATCAGATGATCAGTGAATGAGATGATCAGATGATCAAAGCACGGAGGACAAGCGTAAGTGGCATTTTCTGATCATCTGATTGCCCAATTGCCTGACTACTTCCACGCCTTCACGATCAGCCCCGTCCCCGTGCTGTGCGTCATGCGCACATCCGCCATGTTGAGGACGAAGGCGATGGGGTAGGCCAGCAGGTAGTAGAACGGCAGCACGATGAAGAAGGCCTTGCTCGCTTGCAGCATCAGCAGCGGCCACTTCATGCTCAGCTTCCAGCTGATCTTGCCCGGAGCGCCGTAGCTGTATCGCGGTTCCACTTGGCTGAAGCCATTGCGCAGGCACTTCGCCCGGATGTCGTCGATGTTGTAGCCGTCGCGCACATGCTCCTCGATGAAGGAGCCTTCACCCTCCTCGTGCACATCGCTGCCGCCCTGGTCGCTGGGGGTGCTGATGATGAGCATGCCGCCCTCCTTCAAGGAGGTGCTGTAGCAGCGCAGCGCGGCCTCGTCCTCCAGGATGTGCTCCATCACATCCACGCACACCACCAGGTCGAAGGCGTTCGGCTTGGTGAACCTGGTCACATCGCCGACTTCGAACATCACCTGCGGCCTTCCGATCCTCTGGAAGAAGGCGTTGCAATCCGCCACCTGCTCGTCCTTCACATCGATGGCGGTGATGCGCGCCTGGGGCAGCAGGCCGCTGAGCCAGTAGCTGTACTGGCCGAAGCCCGCGCCGGCGTCGTAGATGGCTTCCACGGGCTTGCCGCTGGCCTGCCTTTGGGCGATCCATGCCCGCAGCTCGCGCTGGATGTGCCAGCAGCGCAGCAGCAGCAGGTCGAGCAGGCGGTAGAAGAGCATGCGCAGCGCGGGCGTCCGGTTGAAGACGATGCCCAGGCGGCGCTTGACAGGGTCATACTGCATGGCTCAGAGCGAAGGAAGGAAGAACATGGAACATGGAAGGAGGAACATGGAACACGGAATGAAGAACATGGAACACGGAATGAAGAACATGGAACATGGAATGGAGAACATGGAACATGGAATACCAGAACGAAGAACTGGTGAACGCTGCAACGGGGTCCTCATGGCTTCGGGTCCCAGTTCTTTCCCATGTTCCGTTCGGCGGTGCGAACGCTGGAACTGAAGATCGCGATTAATTCCGTGCATTCAGCCAAAGCACGATCAATGACCTCGGGCTCGGGATGCAGGCGTGCCCTGAGAATGATCTTCAAGCAGGCCCTGGATTCGCGCAGCTCTTTCAGGGCGACGCGCATTTTGTGGACGAAATCCTTTCTGCTCTCTCCGCCTTGTGCCTCGCCATAATGCAGGGCCGGTGACCCACCTGATCTCAGCAACTGGTCGGCATAGTAGCGCCCGGCAGGCGATGACGGCAT